>DASZKN010000171.1:0-32457 GCA_035552855.1 Trebonia sp.
CATGGCTATCGACACCGCCAGCGGGCAGATCCTTGCATTGTTCCAGAAGCCCGTACCAGGCATCCCGGTCTGCGGCGGCAAAGTCCCGGCCCATGACCCATGCCAGCCCGGCGGCAGCTCGACGACCGTATACGTCAGCGAGCAGCTGATCCCGGCCGTGCCGAAGGCCGTGGCCGACACGATCGCTGATGCCAAGGCCAACGAACCCAGCGTGCCGACGGCGCCGACGACAACGCCGAAGCTCTGACAGTAGCCCTCAGTGGCGCTGCTGGCGTCGCAGGTGTTCTTGTGCAGTCCCGGTCAGCTGCGGGCGTGGACGTGCAGCATTTCTTCGTGGCTCGTCTGCTGGAGATGGACGAGAGCCGTCGCCACGGCCCCGAGTTCGCCGATCCCGCGCGCGGCGGCTATGCCGCCGACCGGTTTGATTCGCTGGACGGCCGGAGCACGGGCCCCCTCGGCCCGTGCTCCGGCTGACGCCCCCGCCCGTTTGCTGGAAGAGCTAGTTCTAATCGATGTCTTCCAGCGCCTTGGACCGTGGCGTCTGCTTGGGAACCCTCAGCTCGAGAAGCTCCACGAGCGGATCCGCCAGGTCCAGCGGCTCGGATGCCGAGCGAGGCAGCCTGCGCAGTCGCCCGGCCAACCGGATGTAGCCGCGCGCGTCCATCGCGCCGAGGTCGCCGGTGTGGAGCCAGCCGTCCCGGTCGATGGCCATGGCCGTCGACCGCGGGTTGTCGAGGTAGCCGAGCATGACCTGGTAGCCGCGGACCCAGATCTCGCCGACCGTCCCGCACGCCGCGGTCGCCCCGGACCGGCGTTCGACGATCTTGAGCTCCGTGCCGGGCAACGGCCGGCCGACGCCGCCGAGCCGGTCGGTCAGCGAGTCGGACGGTGTCGTCGCGGTGAGCAGGCCGGCGGATTCGGTTTGCGTGAGCGCGGACAGGACCGGAACGCCGAGCAGTGCTTCCGCGTCGCGCGCGAGATCCGCGGAGACCCGCGTGCCGCCGCTCACCACCGCGCGCAGCGCGCCGAGATCGCGCTTCGGCAGCGACGAGTCGCCGAGCATCCCGGCCAGCATCCGCGGGGTGGCGCACAGCAGCGTGCCGCGGTGCTGCTCGATCAGCGCGAGGTGCGGCGCGGGATCGAGCCGTGGCAGCAGCACGTGGGTCCCGGCGAGTTGCGCGAGCCCCAGGGCCATCAGCCCGCCGCCCCCGACATGCGACAACGACAGCGGGTTGACGACCGTGTCACCATCTCGGACGCCCAGCGTGGTCGCCGCCAGGCGCGCGTTGTTGGTCAGCGCGCGATGGGTGAGGATGACCCCCTTGGGGCGGCCCGTCGTCCCCGACGTGTACAGGATCTGCGCCGGGCGGTCGGCGGCCACTTCCGGCAGCGTGGCCGCCTGGTCCGGCCCGCTGAGCGATCCGACCGCGCGCACGGCGTCCCAGTCGCGCAGCGGAAGCACGCAACGCAGCAGCGGCAGCCGGTATGGCCCGGAACGGACGGTGCTGGCTCCCCCCGGTTCAGCCACGTCCGTTCCGAGAAAAAGGCCCCGTGCACCCGTGTGGGCCAGCACGTAGGCAACCTCATCAGCGCTGGTCGCCGGCTGTAGCGGTACCAGCGTGAGACCCGCCAGCCCGGCCGCGAACTCCAGCGCGACCCACTGCGGGCAGTTTTCCGCCCATACCGCCACGACGTCGCCCGGGTCGAAAGTGGCGAGCAGCGCGCGGGCACCGTCCGCCGCCTCGGCGAGCAGGTCGCGATAGCACCACAGCCGGTCCTCGCAGATAAGGGCGGGCCGCTCAGGGACCAGGGCGGCGGCGGCGCGCAGCGCACCGCCGATCGTGGTCGCGGTGATGCGCGTCGAATTTCCGGGGCGCCAGTGTGCACTGGTCAGCGATCCGGTCGGCGCGGGATGCATATGTCGCGGCTCCTTCAAGCGCATGGGATGCTGAGAACGCGAAATGCCGCGGAGGGGGTCGTGGCTGAACAAGAGTGCCGCGTGCAATCCCACAGGCACATCAGGGCACGGCCCTGAGGTTTTCGGAAGGCAACCCTGACAATAACCTGTTCGACCCTTAATAGAAGCCTTATCCTTGTGAGCGGCGTTAATCTCACAACAGGACGGGGCGGCGGGGAATGCCAGTATTAATCCTTGAGCGGGACGCTGAGCTCGAGGTTATCTCCGCCGCAGTTGCGCGGGCGACGGCGGGGGCCGGGTCGCTTGTGCTGGTCGAAGGGCCGTCGGGGATAGGCAAAACGACATTGCTAGCGGCTGGCCAGCCGACGGCGGAATCCGGGCTCCGGGTGCTGTCGGCGCGCGGGCTGGCACTCGAGGCGGAATTCTCGTTCGGGATCGTCAGGCAGTTGTTCGAGCCGGTGCGCGCCGCCATGACTGGCGAAGAATGGGACAGCCTGCTTGACGGCGCCGCGGAACTCGCGCGGCGGGTCTTCGACGGCGGCACCGCCGGCGAACGTGATCCGTACGCCACCACTCATGGCCTGTACTGGCTGGCCGCGGGCCTGGCGGCGCGCGGCCCGTTGCTGATCACGGTGGACGACCTGCACTGGGCGGACGCGCCGTCGCTGCGCTGGCTGTCGCACCTGGCCGCCCGTCTCGAGGATCTGCCGGTGGGTCTGGTGCTCGCGGCGCGCAGCGGCCTTGACCAGCCCGAACTCATCGACATGCTGCGTGCGTTCCCCTACTGCGCGCGGCTGTCGCCGCAGCCGTTGAGCGCGGCCGCGTCGGCGGTGCTAGTGCGGCAAGCGCTCGGCGGGCCGGCAGCGGACGACATCTGCACCGCATGCTACGAAAGCACCGGCGGCAACCCGTTTCTTCTTGACTCGCTGCTCGCCGACCTGGCCGGGCCAGGCGACTCGGTCACGGCGGTCACCGAGGTCGACGTCAAGGCCGCGGCGCCGCAGCCAGTCGCCGAGGCCACGCTGCGGCGCGTCGGCCAGCTTGGCAACGGCGGCAAGGCGCTCACGCAGTCCGTGGCCGTGTTCGGCGGCCCCGCGCCGCTGCGGCAGGCCGCGGCACTGGCGGAGCAGGACATGTTCCGGGCGGCCCTGCTCGCGGACCGCCTGCGGGCCGCGGGCGTGCTGTCGCCGGGCACGGAACTTGAGTTCGCCCACGCGATCGTCGGGACGGCGATTTACGAGTCGATCCCGGCCGGCGAGCGGGCGCTCCGCCACGCCCGCGCGGCCTGGATGCTCGCCGACGACGGCGCCGACGCGGAACGGGTGGCGCTGCACTTGCTGCGCGGGGAGCCCGCCGGCGACCAGCGGGCGGTCGGGGTACTGCGCGCGGCCGCCGACGCGGCGAACGGCCGGGGCGCGCCGGATACGGCGATCGACTACCTGCGCCGCGCGCTCGCGGAGCCGCCGGACGCCACGGCCCGCCCCGCGGTGCTGCTCGAGCTGGGCCTCGCGCTGGCCAGCGTGCGGGACACGGCCGCGGTCGCGGTGCTCGAGGACGCCGTCGCGCAGGCGGCGCCCGACGCGATGGCCAGGGCGGCGCTCCTCAGCGCGGGGGCGCTCGGCGCCTGGGGGCATCACGGAAGCGCGCGGGAGATCTGCCGCGGCGCGCTTGCCAGGCTGGACGATCTTGGCGCCCTCGGCCCGGCGGCGAAGGACGGCCTGGAGGCCGCGCTGTTCGCGGAATCCTGGTTCAGCGCGGACGCGGCCGGCCAAGCGTGGGCGGCCGCACGGCAGCATGGCGCCGAGGGGCCAGCGTGGCGATTGTTCAGCGCGCTGTCGGCCACGATCGGCGGCGAGCCGCGGGCGGTCGCACTCGAGCGGCTCGGCCCCGCTTTCGACCCCAGCCAGGGGCCGGTCGTGCCCGACAACACGACGCTCGCCGGGGCCCTCGTGCTCATCTGGAACGACGAGTTCCCCACCGCGCTGCGGGTGTGCGAAGAGGTGCTCGCGGACGCGCGCAAGCGCGGGTCGCTGAACCTGGTCGCCGACCTATGCTGCCTGCGCTCGGTGGTGCTGCGACGGCTGGGACGGCTGCGGGACGCGGTTACCGACGCCCGGCTGGGGCTGGACTGTGAGCTGCCGGGTTCCCCGCCGCTCACCGTCGCCTGGGCGGCGTCCCATTTGATCGAGCCGCTGGTCTGGCTCGGCCGGATCAAGGAGGCGGACGAGGTCGCGGGCCTGGCCACCGCGCGACGGCCTCCGGACGGCTGGATCCAGTCCACGGCGCTCGCGCAGGCGCGCGGCGTGCTCCGCGTCACGCAGTATCGCTACGAGGAAGCTCTCGACGACCTCGCGCGCTCGGCCGACGGGTGGCGGGCGCTCGGCATCACCGCCCCGGCCGCGGTGCGCTGGCGCATCCCGGCGATCACCGCCCACCTGGCGCTGGGCCGCGAGGACGAGGCCGCCCGGCTGGCGGCCGAGCAACTGGCGCTCGCGCGCCGGGTCGGGGCCAAGATGACCCTGGGCAACGCGCTGCGAGCAGCCGCTCCGTTCACCGACAGCCCCGAGGACCTGCTGCGCGAGGCCGTCCGCGTCCTCGGCGAGGCGCGCGCGAGCTATGACCAGGCCGAGGCGCTCGCCGACCTGGGCGCGTACCTGCATAGGGCCGGCCGTCGCGCCGACGCGCAGCAGCCGTTGCGCCGCGCGCTTGACCTGGCGGAGCGCGCCGGAGCGCAGCCGCTCAGCACCCGCGCCCGGCGAGAGCTGCGCGCGGTCGGCGCGCGGCCCCGGCGGACCGCGCTGACCGGGCCGGACGCCCTGACCAGCGCCGAGCGGCAGGTCGCCGCCCTGGCCGCGGACGGCCTGACCAACAAGCAGATCGCACAGCACTTGTTCATCACGCAGGCGACGGTCGAGACGCACCTGCGGCACGCGTTCCACAAGCTGGGCGTCGCCGCGCGCGGGGAACTCCCGACGGACCTGCGCGGCGGCTGATCCCGGGAACGGACGCCGGACCGGGCAGACTTGTCACCGTGCAACCCGTCCCCGGCAATGTCTCGGTCACCGTCTCAGTCACCGATGCGAACGACCCCCGGCTCGCCGACTACAACCTGCTAACCGACATCAAGCTGCGCACGAGCCTCGAAGCCGAGCATGGCCTGTTCATCGCCGAGGGCACGAAGGCCATCGTGCGCGCGATCGCGGCCGGGTACCCGGCGCGGTCGGTGCTGCTGGCCGAGAGCAGGCTGGCTGACCTGCCCGCGCTCGGGCTCGACGCCGGCCCGGGTGCCGGCGCGAGTGTCACCCCGACGCCGGTGTACGTGGTCCCGGACGCGGTGGCCGAACAGCTCACCGGCTACCGCGTGCATCGCGGCGCACTCGCGGCGCTGGCGCGCAAACCGTTGCCGGCCGTGGCGGACGTGGTCGCCAGCGCGCGCCGTATCGTCGTCCTCGAAGATCTCGTGGATCACGGCAACGTCGGGGCGATCTTCCGTTGCGCCGCCGCGCTCGGCGTCGACGCCGTCGTGCTGTCGCCGCGCTGCGCCGATCCGCTCTACCGGCGGGCGGTCAAGGTCTCGATCGGCGCCGTGTTCGCGATTCCGTACGCGCGGATGACGGAGTGGTATGACGGCCTGGCCCGGCTGCGCGACGCGGGTTTCCGGGTGCTCGCGCTGACACCGGACGAGCAGGCGGCCCCCATCGATGAGGCGCTCAGGGCCAGCGAGCCGGCGCGCGTCGCCTTGCTGCTCGGGACCGAGGGGGACGGGCTCTCCGCGCGCTGGCTGCATGAGGCCGATGAAACCGTGCGCATCCCGATGCACCCGGGCGCTCAGGAGGCAGGTGTCGACTCACTCAACGTGGTGGCGGCCGCCGCGATCGCCTGCCACTCGCTGACGTCTAAGACGCCGGGACGATGACGCTCGACAGGCCGTGCAGCGCGCCCGTCAGGTCGGCGGCGTCCACCGTGCCGCCGACGTTGCCGTCGGCCGCCACCGCTTCGTTGTGCCGCCAGATGCCGCCGCTGTCCTCTTCCGGAGCGGGCCCGCGGCCGCCGGTGCAGCGCGGGTAGCGGACGCCGGGTTCCGCCGGGGCGACGGCCTCGACGACGATGTCGTGCCGCCAGTCGTCGCCGAAGTCGTACACGTAGGTGACCTTGGCCTTCGGCCCGCCCGCGACCTGGGCGAGCGCGACCTCGGATTCGCTGTCCCGCGGCGAGCCGTCGTCGATCTGCGCCAGGTCCCCGAAATTCCCGTAACCCGTCTCGAACTGATGCGGATGACAGTCATACCAGCCGAAGACCGTCTGGAGCGCCTCGTGCACCAGGTCAAGCCCCATGCCGCTGGGCAGCTCGAGCCGCCGCCAGACCGGCGGCCTGGCTCCGTACAGGCTTATCTTGACGCGGTGGACCGTGGTAGCCGCATCCGGTGCCAAGGCGGGCAGTTCTCGCTGGCCGTCCTGCCCGCCGCCGGCATAAGTCTGCGACGCCAAGATGTTCCGCAGCCGGTCATCAAGTTGCGGTCCGCCTTGTTCGAGCAGCCTCCGAAGGATGTCATCTGAGGATTCCGAGATCTTCGGCATATCCCGGATTGTTCCAGGCAGGAGCGTTGACGCCCACACGCCACGCCGTGTGAGCCGCCCGCTGGGATCACGACCGCGGCATACGGCCGCGCGTAGGATAGAAGCTGCTAGCGGGGAGGCAGTCAGCCGCGTTCGTTCGGTGAGATGTTCGGTTCTAGGCCTGACAGAACGGCTGCTGAGTCGCTACACTGGGCAACATGACGACGATAGCCGCTGCGATCCCGCAGGCGCGGTCACGGTACGCGCTGCGTCCTGTCGTCGTACCCGCGGACCTGGCTGAGCTGCGTGGTCCGGACAGCGGCCAGGTCACGCTGCCGCAACGGCTGTTCTGGTCCGGCCCCGGCCGGACGTTCGACATCGCCGACACCGACCAGGTGCTGGAGATGTACGAGGCTGTGTTCGACGCCGCGCGCTCCGCGGCCGACCTCGGCGAGTACGTGAATACCGGGCTGCTGATCCGGCTCTGGCCGGAACTGGCCCTGGCGCCCCGCGTGCGACGGGCGTGGGAGGCCGCGCACCCGCGGTTGTGCCCGGTGACGGCTCTGGCCGCCCCAGTGGCTCCCGCCGCCTGATGGCGTTCGAAGACCTGCACCGCCACGTCGCCCGTATCGCGCTCCTCGCCGTGGGGCGCAAATACGAGGTGGCGAGCTGCTGGCCGACCCGGTCACGGTGCCGGACATCGGCCCGGTCCTCGCGCTGGAGGACCTGGCCGGCTGGAAGACCGTCGCGCTCGCCCTGTTAACTGAACTAAGCACACGCGGTTGCCGTTTCCTGGGACAACAGTCGCGTGCCGTGGCTAGGTTCCTTGCCCGTGACAGCTCTGGCACCACCGCAGATACACGCGAAACCACACCTGGTACCTCGACACCGGCCAGCACCGGCTCTTCGTCAAGGCCAGCCCGAACGCCGGCGAGGCGCGGCAGGAACTCGCGGGCCGCGACACGATCGCCAGCATCTATCGTGTCCCGGCGCTACGCCGGACCGGCCGAGCCGGGGCCTGGACCGTGCACGTCTACGAGCGATCGCCGCACGTCGCCGACGGCCTGCTGCTGGTCGACGCCATCGCCCGCGCGGAGGCCACGCAGAACCTTACGCTCCTGGACCGGTTCCTCGACGACATCCTGAGCCATTACCGCACCACGATCCTCGCCACCGCCCGCTACATTCCCGGTGACCAGGCCGTCGGCAAGCTGTACCGGCACCGGGCTGCTCCCGGCGGGCGCCTCGACGAGTACTACGCCGCGCGCACGCCGTGGCCGCTGCCGACCGGCCCATGGTGGCCCGACGGCACGGAGATCCTCGTGAACGGGACGCGCCGGCGGCCCGGCCTGCCGCAGATCATCGAGACGCTCCGCAGCGAGATCGGCACCAGTGTCCTCGCCTGGGCTGCCGTCACGCAGGGCGACCCAACCGATTTCAACCTCGCCTGGTCATCGTCGGACGGACCGGTCTGGTTCGACTACGACACCGCCGGCCTCAACGCGATCGCCGGCGAGTTCGCCTGCTTCCTGATGTACCAGCTGCTGCACGGCCCTCGTCTCACGCCCCGCTACGACAAAGTGGCCTTCCGTGACCACCCCGAAGCCCTCCACCACGCCCTCTCCGGCAGTCCGACGGTCCATGCTGGACGTGCGGGCAGGACCATCGCCCTCACCTACGAGGCCGGCCCCGGTCCCGTTAGGACGCACATCCTGCAGCGCTACCTCACCGAACTCGTGATCCCCGTCGCCGAGGCGCTCGGCGTCCGCGACCTGTCGGGCTGGCTGCGCCCCTACCTGCTCATGCGGCTGCTCGGCGTCTACAACGTCACGACCCTCGAACCGGACGACGCCGCACTGACGCTCGCCCTCGCCGCTGACTTGTCCGACGACACCACCAGCATCGCCACCGCCTTCCCGGGCCTGCGAACCTCCCCGGCAGAGGCAGTCCGGTGAGCGGCTCCCGGCCCTTCGCCGTCGTCACCGGAGCCGGGACCGGCATCGGGGCCGCGATCGCGAGCCGCCTGGCACCAGACCACGATCTGCTCCTCACGCACCTGCACGATGACGCACACATTGCCGCCGTGGCCGAACGCGCGACGCGGATGGGCGCGTCCGTCGCGACCATCACCGGGGACCTCACCGACCCGGGCACCATCACCGCGCTCCGGCAAGAGGCCGAACGCGCCGCCAGGCCCGTCCGCTGCCTCGTCTCCAACGTCGGCGCCTACCCGCGCGTCCCGTGGCACGACCACGACCCTGCCACCTTCGCCCGGCAGATCGCCGTCAACCTGATCACCCACGCCGCCGTCATGCACCCGCTCACGCCCGGCCTTAGCGCGAGCGGCACGGGCCGGATCGTCGCCGTCTCCTCGGTGCTGACCCAGCTCGGGCGCACCGACCTGGCCGGGTACATCGCCGCGAAGTCCGGTCTCGAAGGACTGGTCGGCGCGCTCGCCCTCGAGCTCGGCCCGGTCGGGATCACCGTCAACTGCGTGCGCGCCGGATCCATCGAGGTGCCCGCCGAACTCGACGTAGTACCCGACCATCCGGCCATGGTCGAACGGCAGCTCGCCCGCCAGGCGATCAAGCGCCGTGGCACGCCAGAGGACATCGCGGGCACGGTCGCCTTCCTGCTGTCCGAGGATGCCGCTTTCATCACCGGACAGTGCCTCACCGTCGACGGAGGATGGCACCTGTCATGACCGCAACCATCCTGTGGACGCGCCACGGCACCTGCGCAGACGGCTACCACAAGCCCGACGCCCATGCCCGCCCTGCGAGCCCGCTCACGCCTCTCGGCGCCTGCGAAGCGGTCCATGCCGCAGGCAGGATCGCGGGGAACGCCGACGCCATCGTCTCCAGCACTCTTACGCGAGCCCGGAGCACCGCCCGGCTCGTCGCCGACCATGCGGGTCTCACGCTGCTGCCCGCAGACCCCGTGTTCGACGAGTGGCACGCGCCCGTGTGCGTCCTCGGCCTCACGCCCGCGCAGTACCCAGACGACTACAAGAACTGGCGGCACCGCCGAACCCGGAACCCGGATGACGCGCTACCAGGCGGCGAGAGCCTCACCGCCTTCCGTGACCGGGCCATCAGCGCGATCCAGTCTGCCGAGCGCCTCGGACGCGATCACGGCCGCCTCGTTGTCGTCTCTCACCGCCTGCTCATCGGCGCCGTTACCGCGCTGCGCTCGGGGACCGGCGATGCCATCGGGGTCTTCGAGGCAGCCTGTGCCTTCACGCTCAGCCCCGCCGCGTTCCACGTTCACGATCTGGAGGGAAGCCCCTGATGACGACCGCCCACGACCGGGTCCTGCCGCACGAGGCGGACCATGAGAGAGCCGCCCGCCGAGACCTGGCCGCGCTTCTGGCCGCCACCCCGATCCCGCAGTCTGAACTCGCGGACAACCTGTCTCTCTACCTGTACGGCAAGACACTGCGCGATGTCCTTGCGATGGACTTGCTGTACCGACAGATACGCGGTGTGCCAGGCGGGATCTTCGAGTTCGGCGTCCATCGTGGCCGACACCTGGCCACATTCACCGCACTGCGCGCTCACTACGAGCCGTACAACCCACACCGCAGGATCGTCGGCTTCGACACGTTCACCGGGTTCCCCGATGTGAGCGGCAAGGACACGACCCGGAGCGCTGTCCCAGGCCGGTTCGCCGTCGCCAGGGAGTACCCGGACCACCTGCGCGAGGTGCTGGCCGTGCACGAGCGGCTCGAACCGCTGCGCCACATCCAGCGCACCCTCGTCGTCGAGGGCGACGTCCGCGAGACCCTGCCGCAGTACCTGGAGGACAACCCGCACACCGTCGTTGCCCTGGCCTACTTCGACCTTGACCTCTACGAGCCCACGCGCGCGGCCCTCGAAAAGGTCCGCCCGTACCTCACCAAGGGCAGCATCGTCGCATTCGACGAGCTCGCCCACGCCAAGTGGCCCGGCGAGACGTCCGCGCTACGCGACACGCTTGGCACGGACGCCTGCCGGCTGCGCCTCCTGCCCGGCCACGCCACGCCGGCCTACCTGATCTGGGAGGGGTGACCGCCTGCGGTCACGCCCTGAAGCCCGCCTCGGCGAGCAGCGCGTCGCGGTTGGCCAGCACGAACTCCTTGAGCTCCGCCGGCTTGAGGTCGATCGCGTTGAGCGAGTCGTCGCGCAGCGGCACGTAGTCCAGGTCGTAGCCGCCCCGCTCGGGCTTGCTGAATTCCGGCCCGTAGCGCTCGGTCAGGTTCAGCGACGTCAGCCGGGCGACGAAGAAATACTGGATGGCGACGCCCGAGTCGGTGGGATCGGAAGAGAGGAACACCTGCTGGTACCCGTCAGCGGTCGCCCCGAGTTCCTCGGCCAGCTCCCGGCGCAGGGCATCCACAACGGTGGCATCGGAGTCCTCGACCCCGCCGCCGGGGGAGGTCCAGTACGGCTCCTGGCCGGGCTTGGTCCGCCTGATGAGGACCAGCCGACCCTCGTCGTCGATCACGATTCCCCGGGCTCCGCGGCGTCCCACCGCGACAGCCTCCACAACGCTCATCTCGTGTCCTCATTTCCGCGTGCGGGCGAAGCTACGCGCCCTTGACACCTACCACGCTAGCGGCTGAAGGCCGCGCAGTGCGGCCAGCGCAGGCTGCGGTTCGGCGTCCGTTCAGCAGGCCCAGGAACCCGTTGAGGGCGTTCGTTTGCAAGGCGCGTCCGGAGCATGGCACCATGAACGCGTATCTCACCGCGCGTTCCGATTTACCAGCCCCCGGTCACCGGCGGGCTGCTCACACTGAGCTGAGAGCTCCTTCCCCTGCAGCGAGTCCGGTCCATCTGGCCGGTCCCGGGGTTTCTTGACCGCATCAGGTGATGAGGAGGCCGCGCTGGCGTGGCTCACAGCCACCTGTCCGGACTATGCCGACGCCGTGAACGCGGCTTTCATCGACCTTAAATCCGAAGTCAAGCGACTCGCTCCCTTGATTGTTGCGTCGCAGACATAGTCGCGGAACCGTTGTTGCCCCGCAGGCGCAGCCTCGGCGATCAGGCCCTTGGCGTGCCGTCCTGGCAGCACGACCCATCGAGCTCCCGGCCGGGGCATACGTAATCTGCTACACCACTAGCCGCTTAGTTCAGAGAAGCCAACCGCATGATGGCCCGTGACTACGTGGACGTCGCCGCGCTGCTCAGGCAGTACTCGGTGGGCCAGCTGATCGCGCTCGCGGTGGAACGGGACCCGGGCCTTGAGGACGCGGACTTCGCGGACGCGGGGCAGCACCTGGACCAGATGCAGGCCCGGCGCCTGCGCCCGCTGCTGGCGAGCGCCGGGGCGGACGGCGACGACGTGTCGTGGCTGCGCCGGCAGTTCGCCGGCTGGCCGCGCGACGCGGCGCGCCGGCTCCGGTAACGTGTCGGCATGGCCAGCGAGAACGCCGCCCGGCTCGCGGTCCTTATCGACGCGGACAACGCGCAGTCGTCGATCACCGAAGGACTGCTGGCGGAGGTCGCCAAGTACGGCACCGCGCACGTCAAGCGTGCCTACGGCGACTGGACCCGCTCGAACCTGAAAGGCTGGAAGGAGCAGTTGCTCGCGCAGTCCATCCAGCCGGTCCAGCAGTTCGCCTATACCCGCGGCAAGAACGCGACCGACGCGGCGATGGTGATCGACGCGATGGACCTGCTGTATTCGGGGCGGTTCGACGGGTTCTGCATCGTGTCGAGCGACAGCGACTTCACCCGGCTCGCCGCCCGGCTGCGCGAGTCCGGGCTGACCGTCTACGGGTTCGGGGAGCGGAAGACGCCGAAGCCGTTCGTGGCGGCGTGTGACAAGTTCATCTACATCGAGAACCTCACGTTCAACGTGGACGCCGACGCGGACGAGGCGATCGAGAGCGACGGCGACGACGCGGCGGTCGTGCCCGTCGACGGGGCCGGATCCGCCGCCAAGCCGGTCAAGCGCGCTACCGCGGGCCAGCTCAAGGGCGACGCGTCGCTGGTCAGCATGCTGCGCAACGCGGTCGAGGCCGCGTCCGACGACGACGGGTGGGCGCAGCTGTCGGCGGTCGGCGCGATCCTGACCAAGCAGCGCCCGGACTTCGACGCCCGCAACTACGGCTACGCCAAGCTGAGTGACCTGGTCGAGGCGACCACGCTGTTCGAGATGGCCCGGCGCAGCCCGGGCAACGGCAAGCAGGCGGTCATCTACGCCCGGGACAAGCGCCATCGCCAGGCCGCGAAGAAGCCGGCCGGCAAGGCCAAGTCGGGCACCTGAACGCTGGCCGGAGGACCGCGTGGGGGAGCAGGAACTCTTCACCCTGGCGAAAGCGATCGCCATCGTGGTGATCATCGGCCGGGCGGTCGCCAGCCTGCGGGGCGCGATCTCGCTGGCGATCGCGCTGACGCTGCGGTGGCGGTTCTCTTGTGGGATCACACGCAAAAACACCGGGAACGGTCTGGGGCACGGGCCATACCAGCCGCGCGGGCTCGAGAGTTAACCTGCCGGTACGTCAGCGGCACGAGAACGGGTGGTACATGAGCGCCAAGAACCTCCAGGAACTGTTGGACACTTCGGGGAACACGGTAGATCTGCTGCGCAATTCTCAGCTCGGCGCTTACATCTACCCGGTGGTGCCCGCCGAGTTCAGCAACTGGCGCCGCGAGCAGATCGCGTGGGCCAAGACGGCGGTGCTGTTCGACCAGACCCACCACATGATCAACCTGTTCGTCTCCGGGCCGGACGCCCTCAAGCTGCTCAGCGACACCGGCATCAACAGCTTCGCGAACTTCCCGGTCGACAGGGCCAAGCAGTTCGTCCCGGTAGGCCCCGAAGGGGGCGTCATCGGCGACGGCATTCTCTTCCACCTGGCGGAGGAAGAGTTCGTGTTCGTCGGCCGTGCTCCCGTCGGCAACTGGCTGACCTACAAGGGCAGCCAGGGCTACAACGTCGACATCCGCCTCGACCAGCGGTCGCCGATGCGCCCGTACGGCAAGCCGGTCTCGCGTGAAGTGTGGCGCTTCCAGATCCAGGGGCCGAACGCCTGGTCGATCATCGAGAAGCTCAACGGCGGCCCGATGGAGCAGGTGCGCTTCTTCCACATGGGGCACTGGAACATCGCCGGCGTGCCCGTCCGGACGCTGCGCCACGGCATGGCGGGCGCCCCCGGCCTGGAGATCTGGGGCCCGTACGAGACGTTCGACCAGGTGCGCGACGCCGTTCTCGAGGCTGGCCAGGAGTTCGGCCTCGAGCCGTGCGGCTCGCGGGCCTACTCGTCGAACACGCTGGAGTCGGGCTGGATCCCGTCGCCGCTGCCCGCGGTCTACACGGCGGAGGAACTCCGTCCCTACCGTGAGTGGCTGCCCGCGGACGGCTACGAGGCGACGAACGCGATCGCCGGCAGCTTCGTCTCCGGCGACATCAAGGACTACTACGTCAACCCGTGGGAGCTCGGCTACGGCTCGTTCGTGAAGTTCGACCACGACTTCGCCGGCCGGGACGCGCTCGAGGCGATCGCGGCCAGCGCGGACACCCAGCGGCGCAAGGTGACGCTGGCGTGGAATGACGAGGACGTGGCGAAGATCTTCGGCTCGATCACCGGCGAAGGCCCTGGCTATCAGGTCTTCGACCTGCCGAACGCGAACTACGGGTCCTCGAACTACGACTCGGTCGTCGACGCCGACGGCAACCTCGTCGGCCTGTCCATGTTCAGCGGGTACAGCGCGAACGAGCGTGAGGCGCTGTCGCTGGCCACGGTCAGCCCCGACGTCCCGCTCGGTGCCGAGGTCAAGGTGATCTGGGGCGAGCCCGACGGCGGGACCAGGAAGACGACCGTCCAGCCGCATGAGCCGTTCGCCGTGCGCGCGATCGTCAGCCCGGCTCCGTACGCGAAGCAGGCGCGTGAGACCTACCACGAGGGCTGGCGCACCAAGGCGGTCACCCCCTGACGCCGCGCTGGACCGGGCTGGATGCGCGGCCCGTGACCAGTAGGATTCATGACGTGCGGGAAATTGACACGACACGTGCGCATCCGGCCCGGATGTATGACTACCTGCTCGGCGGCAAGGACCACTTTCAGGCCGACCGCGAGGCGATCAGCGGGCTGCTGCAAGCCGTGCCGACCGCGCGCACCGGGGCCAGGGAGAACCGCGCCTTTCTCGGCCGCGCGGTGCGGTACCTGGTCGAGGAGGCGGGCATCCGGCAGTTCCTCGACATCGGCGCCGGCCTGCCGACCGCCAACAACGTCCACGAGGTGGCGCAGGCCATCGCCCCGGAGACGCGGGTCGTCTACGTGGACAACGACCCGATCGTCCTCGCCCACGCGCGGGCGCTGCTGACCAGCCACCCGGACGGCAAGACCGCCTACATCCAGGCCGACCTCCGTGGCCCGGAAGCGATCCTGCGGGATCCGGTGGTCCGCGAGACGCTCGATTTCGACCAGCCGGTCGCGCTCATGCTGCTGGCGGTCCTGCACTTCTTCCCGGACGACGACGATCCCGCGGGGATCCTCGCCACGCTGCTCAAGGCCCTCGCGCCCGGCAGCTACCTGGTGGCCTCGCAGACCACCGGCGACTTCCACGAGCCCGGTGCGGCGGCGGACGGCGTGCGGGCGGTCCACCGGGCCGGCCTGTCGTTCCAGACCCGGACGGCCGAGGAGTTCATGCGGCTCGCGTTCACTGGCCTGCGGATGGTGGACCCGGGGCTGGTGCCGGTGTCGGAGTGGCGGCCCAAGCCGGGCGCGATTCTCCCGCTGCCCGCAGAGGTCGGCTACTACGGGGGAGTGGCCCGTAAGTAGGGCCGCCGGCCAGTTCGCGAAGCAGCCGCGCCGACGCGCCAGCCGGCAGCGCTATCGACCTGAGCTGGTCGAACGCCGCCCCGTAATGGCTGACGGCCGGGTTTGAGTCCACGCACAGGCCGTCGCGGTGCGAGCCGTCGCCGGGCCCTTCGGGCAGGTGTACGACCGCCAGGCCCGGGGCGAAGCCGAATCGCAGCACGCCGAACGATCCGAAGGCGAGGGGCAGGACGGGCGGAGACACGATGGGACCGTTCGGGAGAATATGAATTTTGAGGCACCCGGACCCCCGGGCACGGCGCGCGAGCGCCCGGAGTTGCTCCGCCATGATGTCCGGGCCGCCGACCGTCTGCCGTAGCGCGCTCTCGCCGATGACCACGGTCACGCGCAGGCCGGTGTCGTCGCCGGCCGCGCGCTGGCGGATCGCCGCCGCCTCGAGCAGCAGCGTCCGCATGCCCTCGGCGTCGGTGCCGGGCTCGGCGAAGGCCAGCGCCTTCGCGTAGCCGGGGGTCTGGAGCAGGACCGGCACCTGCGTGGCGTCGTAGACGCAGACCTCGGACGCGGCGGTTTCCATGACGAGGTAGTCGAGCCACGGCGTCGGCAGCGCTCCGGCCAGCGACGGCCACGAGCGTTCGGCGTCGCCCGGGTCGGCGATCACGGCCAGGACGTCTCGCGCACTGGGGCCGACGCCGTACTTGGCGAGCAGTTCGCGGAGTTCCGCGCTCCGGATGCCGCGCTGCCCGGTCTCGACCCGGCTAATCTTGGAGGGCCCGCACTCGAGCACGCGGGCGGCGTCGTCGAGCGTGTAGCCGCGCGCGGCCCGGTGCGAGCGGAGCGCCGCTCCGACGAGACGGCGGCGTACGGCAGAGGTGGCCATGTCGCAGCTCCCGTCCCTGTGGGGTGTTTACCCCGATATGGCGAAGGAGCCTCAGGTATATCCGGCGGAATCGAAAAAATCAACTGAATTTGGCGGCCGCGGTCAGGGGCGCGGCTCTGCCCGCTCGGCTGCGGGCCGCGCCCCCGGCGGAAGCCCGACGTCCCCGGGCCGAAGGGACTCCCGGCGATGGCGCAGGAAGTCCGCCAGTGCTGCACATCCATGCCCTTAGTATCGGCGGCCCGCCGGCGCGTTAACCAGGGATCGCCGATCCCCCGATAACTGGTCTCTGCATAGGCGCTTACCTGGGAGGAAGACTCGTAGGCATGAACATTTCAGGGAACACGATCTTCATCCCGGGCGCGACGAGCGGCATCGGCCTCGCGCTCGCGCTGGCGCTGCGGGAAAAGGGCAACGAGGTCATCGTCGGCGGCCGCCGGGCCGAATTGCTCACGCAGATCGCGGCCGAGCACCCCGGCATCGATACCGTGCAGATCGACACGACGAACCCGGCGAGCATCAGGGCGGCCGCGACCGTGGTGCTCGGCCAGCACCCGGACCTCAACGTGCTCATCACGATGGCCGGCATCATGCGGGCGGAGGACTGGCGGAAGCCGGAGTCGTTCCTCGCGTCGGCGGAATCGGTGATCACGACCAACGTGCTCGGCCCGATCCGGCTGATCGCGGCGTTCATCGAGCACTTGCGGGCGCAGCCGGCCGCGACGATCGTGACGGTGTCCTCGGGGCTGGCGTTCACGCCGCTGGCGGTGACGCCGAGCTATAACGCGTCCAAGGCGGCGATCCACATGCTGAGCGAGTCGATCCGCCTGCAGTACGCGGACTCGCCGGTGCAGGTGATCGAACTGGTGCCGCCGTCCGTGCGGACCCCGCTGATGCCCGGCCAGGAGATCAGCGAGGTCGCGATGCCGCTTGACGAGTTCATCGCCGAGGCGGTCGGGCTGCTCGAATCGCGGCCGGACGCGAAGGAAATCCACGTGGAGCGGGTGAAGTTCCTGCGCTACGGCGAGGCGCGCGGCGACTACGACCAGGTCGTCGCGACGCTCAACGCTTCTGACCCGCATGGCAAGTAGCCCTAAAACAATTGTAGGTCCCGGGTGCGAAGGTCGAGGTGGAGGCGGTTCTTGGCGGCCTTGTCGTCTTGTGTCCGCTGCAGCAGGATTTCGAGGCCGCGGCCGTGGGCGTCGTCGGGCGGCAGCAGCGACAGATAGGTCCCGGTGGCCGCGCCCGGCTCCCTTTCGCTGGTGTAGCCGAGCGCCCGCGACCAGAACCGCACCGACCGCTCGAGGTCACGGCAGTCGAGGACGACGACCAGGTGCCCGTTCAGGTATGGAAGCGCCATGCGGACCCCCCGCCTAATTGGCCTGGTGCGGGCAGAGCAGCCCCTGGAATTCCGGGTGGGCGCCCGGCGCCGGGTCCGTGAACCGGCAGCCGAACGTGGGCGACGCCACTTCCCGCGGGTTCAGGATGTTGTCCCCGGCGGGCCGGATGCCGGTGTGGATCCACGACACCAGCGCCGCGAACCCGGACGCCAGCTCGTTGGTCGTGTAGCCGCAGTGGGTGACCTCACGGATCGCCCGGTCCGCGAACAGCCTGCCCTCGCCGTGCGCGATCATCAGCCGGTCGTACTGCTGGTCCATCGACAGCGGGACGAACAGGTCGCCGATCCCGTGGATGGACAGCACCGGGATTCCGGGATCTCCGTGGATCACCGGTTCCTCGGCCGGGGTGAGCGCGTCCGCGGACGAGGTTGCCGTCACCGGGACTCGGAGCACGGCCGCGTTCAGCGCGATCTCTTCCGGCAGCATCTGGAACGGGTTGTCGCTGAGGGTGTAGAACGTGCGCTCGTTCCCGGCGACGCTGCCGTTGGCGAGCCCGAGGGTCCCGCCGGTCAGCCCGGGGTACAGGCCGAACAGGAACGGCGCCTCGGTGAGCGGCGCGAACCCGAAGGAGTTCCAGTAACCGAGCGCGCTGGCGAAGCCCGGCCGGGTGCCGCCGGAAAGCTGCTCCACGGCGTCGGACCAGAGCTCGCCGGTCTTCGTCAGGCTGGTGGTGAAGGTGAGCCCGCCCGGGCCGGGCGTTATGCCTAGTTTCGGCAGCTCAGACTGTACGAGCGCCTGGTACGCGGCCGCGTAGGCCGCACCGGCGGCCGCTGTCGTCGGGTAGCTGATGCTGGTGTGCGTGAGGGCAGCGGCCGTGACGTTGGCGCCGAGATAGTAGTCGAACAGGTTGCTGCCGGCCAGCACGCCGCAGTAGGGCATGGCGCCCGCGAACTGGCCCTTGTACGCCTCGATCTCCGCCGTGGTGATCTCGCCGCCCATCGACAGGCCGCTCATGATCACCTGCCTGGCGCGCAGCCCGGTGATCCGCGGGAAGGCCGCCAGCAGGTCGTGGGTGGCGGTCACGCCGTCGCCGGGGTCGTAGCCGTTCATCGCGTAGCTCGACGCCGCCCAGGCGAACCCGTGGTCGACGAAGTACTGGCGCAGCTGGGGGTCCTGGACCCACACCACGTTGCCGGTGCCGGCGTAACCGTGGGCGAACATCACCAGGGTTCCGTTCCAGCCGGGCGGCACTTCGGCGCGGTAGGCGCCGCCGTCGCTGGCGATCCCGGTCCACGTCTTCGAGAGCTGGCCGCTCGCGTTGGCGATAGGAGCGAACGGTCCCGTGTACGCCGTCCCGCTGAACTCGCACGCCGGGTCGGCGATCTCGACGCCGGGGACTACCTTGCTCGCCGTGGTTACGCAGCCGGCGGTGTTCGTGGTCTGCGCCCGGGCCGTCCCGGGGGAGGCGGCGGCGAGTCCGAGCAGGAGGGCGGCGCCGGAGACAAGCGCGGCCGTGAATGAACGACGGGTAATCACTGGGCAGCCTCCCGGCGACGGTGACGGGCTACCCGTAGTGTCCGCTCGTGTACTTGCCATTTCAAGTGGCGATCTCTGGGGATTTCCGGTTGCGGCCGGCCGGCGGTTATTGCTGCTCTGCGTGCCCGGCGGCCCGATGCGCGCATCCGCATATCTGGGCGATCTTGGTGGCTTGTCCCGGCACCGGCAGCTGATCGAGCTGGACCTGCGGGGCACCGGCCAGTCGGCAATTCCCGCCGATCCGGCGAGCTGCCGCTGTGAACATGTGCAGGTCGCTACCGAGCAACAGAAGAAGCACCGGCCGCCGGGACAGCAACCGGTCCCACGCGGTCTGCAGCGCGCCGTCGAAAATGTTGTCTTGCTCCGCTAGCCAGGGCAACTCGTCGAGCACTACAACCGCCGGGCTATCCGGCAACACCGCCGCCAGCACCCGGAAGGCATCCGGCCAGCTCCGCATTGGTTCTGCCGGGACTAGCGGACGTTTCCGCGGAAACGTCTCACTCAGAGTCGCGCGGGCATGATGAGGCGGCGCCCGCGCGCTGCCGAGGCGCTCGCCCCGTATCCCGACGGCCTGGTGATCGCCACCAAGGTCGGCCCGCTGCTCGCGCGGACCGGCATCGGGTTCGTGCCGTTCTTCCCGCTCGGCGGCGGCTTCGACCCGATCGACACGACCCGTCTCGAGAAGACCGCCGCCCGCCACGGGGCGACCGTCCAGCAAGTCGCGCTCGCCGCGCTGCTGGCCGCCTCGCCGGTGATGCTCCCCATCCCCGGCACCGGCAGCCTCGCCCACCTGGAGGAGAACGTCGGCGCGGCCAGCGTCCGGCTCACCGCGGAAGACCTAACCGAGTTCGCCGGCTAACCGATGAAATCGCCGCGGCGGTGACGTCTTACCTGGCAGAACACTGACCGCGGCGAAAACCGCGGCGCCGCGAGGGAGGGTCCGTCATGGCAAGCACAGCGCCCGGCACGGGCAGCCGCCAGCGAGCCGGCGTGCCCGGCACGGTCGTGTCGCGGGACGGGACGACGATCGCATACGAGCGCATCGGCGCCGGTCCGCCGCTCGTGGTGGTCGACGGGGCGTTCAACAGCCTGGAGATGGGGACGGGCAGGCAAATCGCCCCCGCCCTCGCCGGACAATTCACCGTCTACATCTACGACCGCCGCGGCCGCGGCGGCAGCGGCGACACCCCGCCGTATGAAACCGCCCGCGAGATCGAGGACCTGCACGCGATGCTCGCGGCCGCCGCCAGCGCCGCCGGAACCGGCGCCACAACCGACACCGGAAACGACGCCGCGGCCAAAGTAAACGTGTTCGGCCACTCGTCCGGCGCCACCCTGGCGCTGGGGGCGGTCCGCCAGGGCCTGCCGGTCCGCCGCCTCGCGCTCTACGAGCCGCCGATGGTCGTCGACAACTCGCGGCCGCCGGTCGGGGACCGCTTCGGCGGCCGCATCCAGGACCTTGTCGACGAAGGCCATCGCGGCACCGCGGCCAAGCTGTTCATGACCGAGGGTGTCCGTGTCCCCAAGGCCGTGACGGTCGTGATGCCGCTGATGCCCGCGTGGAAGAAGGTCAAGGCTGTCGCGCACACCGCGCCGTATGACATCGCGTTCACGGAGGAGTACCTGCACGGCCAGCCACTGCCAAAAGGCCGCTGGGACGGCGTCAACATCCCCGTCCTGATTCTGGAAGGCGGCAAGAGCCCGGACTGGATGCGCAACGCGATGCGCGAACTGTCCCACGCGATCCCAGGCGCCACGCTGCACACCCTCGAGGGCCAGACTCACATGCTCAAGCCCAAGGCCACCGCCCCGGTGCTGGCCGAATTCTTCGCCTGACTGGCCCTGGCCCCGGTTTCTCCAAGGCCCATTCTCCTGAACGCGCCCTGCCGACTCCCCGCCACCCGCCGTCTGCCTGCGGCTCAAGCACGCGCCGCGCCAAGATCGACGTTTCCGCGGAAACGCGACGGGTAACCCGGGCACGTTCCCTAGGGAACGTGCCGGTACTTGCCACGCTGAGCGTGCATGGTTAGTTTCGCTGGGGTTTGGGGAAGGTGTCGCGTGCCGCGGGGCTTGCCGCGGTCGAGAGGAGCCGGGTGATGAAACGTCGGTCGTATGCCCTGGCGGCGGGGGTGTCCGCGCTACTCCTCGCCACGACGGGGGCGGCGTTCGCGGGCGGGACGCCGAACGCCGCCGCGAGCACGCGCGGAGCGAGCGGCGCGGTACCAGGTGTCGCGGGCAGTGTGCTGGGCCCGACGGCCCTCGAGGTCAACGGCGCCACCTGGGATCCGCACTTCACCGACGCCGCTGTGCCATCCCTGCTGAACAACGCCGGCATCGGCCTCGTCCGCTGGCCCGGCGGGTCGTACGCCGACACGTATGACTGGCAGACCGACTCCCCGGGCGGCAACGTGCCGTTCTCCCAGTTCATGAAGGAACTCGCCACCGCCCACGCCGCGCCGTTCATCACCGCGAACTACGCCCAGACGTCACTCGGCCCGTCGGTGGCCGCGGCCTGGGTGAAGGACGCCGGGACGTTCGCCAACTACTCGGACAAGACCGCGCTGTGGGAAGTGGGCAACGAGAACTACGGCCCCTGGGAAAACGACACCCATCCCGCCCCGCACACGCCGCAGTCCTACGCGACCAACGCCCTGCCCTATTTCAAGGACATGCACGCCGCCGACCCGGCCGCGCAGATCGGCTTCCCGTACGCGCTGACGAGATTCCAGTCGGCCGGCACCGGGACATGGGTGCCCGACCCGGCGGCCTGGAACGACACGGTGCTGGGCAAGGACGGCAAGCAGATCGACTTCGCCGACGTCCACTGGTACCCGGTCTTCGGCAACCCGGCCCTCACCCCGGCGCGGGTCATGGCCACGGTGCGCAAGATCCCGGCGGTGATGCGGAGCGTCGAGAGCACGCTGCGCCGCTACGACCCGAAGGCCTACGTCATAACCGGCGAGTCCAACATCTCGCAGACCGGCATCACCGCCAACGAGCAGCCGGTCGCCGCCCTGTACGCGGCGGCCACGGCACTCGAGTTCCTCGCACACGGCGCCCGCAGCTACGGCTGGTGGGACATCCACAACACGCCCAACCTGGACCAGGACTTCGGCATGCTGTCCTCAGGCGGCACCGCCCCGGGCCCGTACACGACTAAGCTCACCAGCACCGCTAGCCGGGGCGCACGGAACCTGGCCGCCGCGAGCACGTCCGGGCTCACGGTGGGCCACACGATCACGATCGGCTCGGGCGCGAGCACCGAACACCGCGAGATCACCGCCCTCGCGGGCAGCACCAGTCTGTCCGCCGCCTCGGCTAGCGGGCAAAACCGGGTCCACGTAACGAACGTCGCCCCGTTCGCGCCCGGCGCGCCGGTCCGCATCGGCACGCAGCCGGACACGGTGACCGCCGTCGGCACCGGCGCGGGCAGCACGACGCTCGCCGCCCCGGCGGGGCCGGGCCAGCGGGACATCCGGGTGGCGGGCGCCGGACTGGGCGGCCAGCTCGCGCCGGTCTTCATGCCGCCCGGCTTCGCGCCCGGCGCGCGGGTCACGATCGGCAGCGGTACGGCCGCCGAAACGGCCACGGTGCGGTCGGTCGGCACCTCGGCCAGCCTGGCGACGACCTCGGCGTCCGCGACCGCGGCCGGCGCGACCAGGATCCACGTGACGAGCGTGGCGAACACGTCGACGGGCGTGGCGTTCTACGTGGGCGACCCGGTCGTGGTCGGCTCCGGCCGCGACCCCGGGGTGGACACGATCACGTCGGTCGGGACGGCCGGCGCGAACGGCACCGGGATCACCCTGGCCCGCCCGCTGACCAAGTCCTACGCCAGCGGCGTACCGGTCCGCGACGCCGGCACCGGGATCACGCTGACCCGCCCGCTGGCCAGGGCGCACGGGGCCGGCGGCACCGTCGCGACGCCCGGCACGGGGATCACGCTCGCTCGCCCGCTGCAGACGGCGGAGCCCGCCGGCACGGCCGCGGCCAGCAGCGGCATCACGGTCACCCCGGCGCTCGGCGCGAGCTACGCCGCGGGCGCGACGGTCACCGATCCCGGCCAGCAGGAGCCCGCGCTGGACACCCCGATGCCGGCGTACGACGGCTACAAGCTGGCGTCGCTGCTCACGAGCCCCGGCGCGCGGCTGGTCGCGCTGCCGACGCCCAGCTCATCGCTGTTCGCGTTCGCCTCGCTGAGCAAGGGCAAGGCGGCGATCCTGCTCATCAACGCCAACGACGCCCACGCCCAGTCGCTGCGCGCCCCCGGGGAGCGCGCGGTGGCGGCGCTAGGCACTCAGCCGGGCCACCCCGTCACCACGTACACCTACAGCCTCGAGAACCCCAGCATCGTCAAGGGCTCGGCGTCCGCCGCCGGTCTCGCTCACGGCCTGACGCTGCCCCCGGAGTCGATCGAGGTCCTCCAGGCCCCGTAGCCGAGACGCGGCGGTACTAGCGGGGCGACGATGCAGGCTTCAGAGGTCCCGCGGGCCATGGCCGCGGCCGTGTCGATCGCCTCGTCGCTTGGCCTGAGAGCGGACGACGTGGTCGTTCTTCAAGACTCGAACAAGCTCACCCTGCGGCTGCTGCCCTGCGATGTGCTCGCCCGCGTAGCGCTGGCCGGGCAGCACGTCGCGCAGTTCGAAGTCGAGCTCGCGCAGCGGCTGGCCGGAGCCGGATGCCCGGTCGCGACGCTCGAGCCCCGGGTGGCGCCGCGGGTCTATGAGCGGGATGGCTTCGCGGTCACGCTGTGGACCTACTACGAACCCGCGGCACCGCGCGAGATCTCACCAGCCGGCTACGCCAGTGCGCTTGCCCGGTTGCATGCCGGAATGCGCGAGCTCGATATGCCCGCCCCGCACTTCACGGACCGGGTCGCGCAGGCACAGCGGCTCATTGCCAGCCGCGACCGCACCCCGGCGCTCGGCGGCGCGGACCGGGAACTGCTCGGCGACACGCTGCGCGGCCTGCGCCGGGCGATCGGCGACCGTGGCGCACCGGAGCAGCTACTGCACGGGGAGCCGCACCCGGGCAATGTGCTCAGGACGAAGCACGGGCTGGCGTTCATCGACCTGGAAACGTGCTGCCGCGGGCCCGTCGAGTTCGACCTCGCCCATGCGCCCGAAGAAGTCAGCGAGCACTATCCGGATGTCGATCAGGGCTTGCTGCGGGATTGCCGGATCCTCGTGCTGGCGATGGTCACGACCTGGCGCTGGGATCGAGACGACCAGCTGCCGGACGGCGGCCGGCTGGGCGCCGAGTGGCTCAGCCAGCTCCGGGCAGCGCGCTACTCAGGCTGACCGGGGAAACGCTGCAGGGGAGACCTGTCGCCGACCAGCCACAGGTGGCCGAACGGGTCGGCGAAGCCGCCCTGCCGGTGGACGCCCCACGGCATCTGGTGGTCGCGGATCTCATCGACGCTGCCGTCCGCGCCGGCGGCCACGGCCCGTTCGATGAATCCGTCCGGGTCGTCGGTGAAGACCTCGACGCGCACGGTCCGGGTGCCGGCGACGGCGGGGGAGTCCCAGCCGTTGTTCTCGGGCTGGCCCACGAAGATCGGAGCGCCGGCGATGCTCAGCCCGGCCACGCCGCCCAGATTCCACAGTTCCGTCGCGCCGAGCGCGCGCTTGTACCAGTCGACCGCGGCCGGTGCGTCCTCGACCGCGAGCATCAGCGAGATATGCACGTTCGGAGTCATCCCAGGCCTCCTCGGCGCCGGGCGGGTCAGCGCGTCGTGTGCCAGCGTAGTCCGGCCCGGCCCCGGCGTCCGGCCCGGTGTCATGATCGTGGGAGCCCGGGGTGGCTTGGGGGGTGATGACTGGGCGGTAGCACGGACAGGTGGAAACGTCTAGGGGTATTTGTTATTGACATAAATAACGAAAAACGAACAGACTGAAACACCGACTTCCCCTGGCCAACGCCGACCAATGCGAGGATCTATGTCTCAGCGACCTGACCTGTCCACCACGGAACCGCCGGAACCGCTGGAGCCGCGCATGCAGCGCCGCCAGTTCCTGCGCGGCGCGATAGGGGCCGCCGGGCTCGCCGGCGCCGCGGGGCTCGCGATCCCGGGAACCGCGCTCGCGGCTACCCGGTCGCCAGCGGCCCGGTCGGCAGCGAGCCAGGGCGGCCGAGCCGCGGGCGCCGCCGGGCTCCCGCCGGACCACGTCATAGCCGCCGACGTTCGCGCCGAGTTCCTGCACGTGTGGAACGGCTACAAGAAGTACGCCTGGGGGCACGACCAGTTGCTGCCGCTGTCGGCGACGTACCAGGAGTTCTTCGTGCCGGGGCATCCCGTCGGCCTCTCCATCATCGAGGCGCTCGACACCCTGTACGTGATGGGGCTCGACGACGAGCTCGCGCTCGGCGTCGACTGGATCAAGAAGAACCTGAACCTCGACATCGACGGCGACTTCCACGTCTTCGAGTGGATCATCCGGGTCGTCGGCGGTCTGCTCGCCGGCTACCTCGCGACGGGCGACAAGCAGCTGCTCAGCCTGACGAAGCAGGCGGCCGACAAGATCATGCCGGCCTTCACCCAGTCCCCGACCGGCATGCCGTACCAGTACGTGAACTTCCACACCGGCGCGCTGTCGGGCAACACGCCGCCGACCGCCGAGATCGGCACGAACATCCTCGAGTTCGGCGTGCTGTCGGAAGTGACCGGCGACCCGTCGTACTACGCGGCCGCCAAGAAGGCATACCGGGCCGTGGTCGACCGGCGGTCCTCGCTGAACCTGCTCGCCACCTACCTCAACGTGGAGACCGGTCAGTGGACCGATTCCACCGACGTGGCGCCGAACCCGCCGAGCGACTCGTTCTACGAGTACCTCTGGGGCGGCTGGGCGATGTTCGGCGACCGGGAGTGCCTGGACTGGTACCGGATGTTCACCGCCGCCATGAAGAAGTACATGGTCGAGGACTACAACGGCTACACCTGGTTCAAGCAGGTCAACTTCCAGACCGGCGCGCTGGTGAGCCGCGATGCGTCCGAGCTGGCCGCCTTTTACGGCGAGATCCTGGCGAAGGGCGGGGACGTCGCCCTCGGCACGTCCTACTACCGGACCTGGGCGCACGTCGCCCAGCAGTACCCGGTGCTGCCGGAGGAGATCGACTACACCACGCTGGCCCCGCTCTCCAAGGGGAACCAGCTCCGGCCCGAGTACGTCAACGGGGCGTTCGACCTGTGGGTGCTGCTGCGCGACGAGTACTACAAGACCACGTCGTACGCCTACTTCCAGAACATGAAGACCTACAACCGGGTCCCCAACGGCTACACGATCATCAACGACGTCACCACGCGGCCGATGGTCCTGGGTGACCTGTTCCCCGCCTACTCGTTCGCGGAGAACTTCAAGTACTGGTGGCTGATCTTCTCGGATACGCCCCGGTATGACTACCGGACCGGTTACCTGTCCACCGAGGGCAAGATCCTGCGCGGCCTGCGCCACGTTCCGGGGCAGGGGCGGTGAAGCTGATGCGCACGAGGTCTATTCGCCGGCTACCGCGGCTCGCCGGGGCGAGCGCGCTCGTGCTCGCGGTCAGCACCGTCATTCCCGCTGTCGCCGCGGCGGCACCCGCTTCCGCTGGCGTTAGCCATCCGGGCCGAGCCACCCAGCAGAACCAGAACCTCGTCTCCGAGGTCAACCCGTTCATCGGCACCGAGAACCAGGGGAACACGTTCCCCGGCGCGTCCGCGCCGTTCGGGATGGCGCAGGTCAGCCCGGACAACGGGGGAGCAGCGACCGGTTACGACTACGACACCCACTCGATCTACGGCTTCAGCCAGACGCACCTGTCGGGCGCGGGCTGCGGCGTGCTCGGGGAGATCCCGTTCATGCCGACGACCGGCGCCGTCACCACGACGGACCCCGCCAAGTACGAGTCGGCGTTCAGCCACAGCCAGGAGACGGCACAGCCCGGCTACTACTCGGTGCAGCTCTCGTCTTACAACATCAAGGCCGAGCTGACCGCCACCACTCGCACTGGCTGGCAGCGCTACACGTACCCGTCCACCGCGCAGCAGGCCAACGTCCTCATCAACACCGGCAAGTCGAACATGAGCGTGTTCAACTCCGGCCTCACCGTCGTCGGCGACGACGCTGTCGAGGGTTACGTGAACGACGGTCATTTCTGCGCTGGGCAAGACCAGCACACGGTTTTCTTCTATGCGAAGTTCAACCGACCGTTCAGTGGATTCGGGACTTGGCATGGCTCAGGAGCGGTGACCGCCGGTTCGCGCGCGGCGAGCGGCAGCGGCGCCAACGGCGGCTACGTCAGCTTCGACCCGTCGCAAGGACCGGTCGTCGTCAAGGTCGGCCTCTCCTACACCGGCATCGCGGGCGCCAGCCATAACCTCGCCGCCGAGACCGGGAACTCCTACAACTTCGACGCGACCCGGCAGCGGCTGCAGGACCGCTGGAACCAGGCGCTGAACGAGATCGACATCGCCGGCGGCACGAGCGCCGCGCGGACCTCGTTCTACACCGCGCTCTACCACTCCCTGCTGCAGCCGAATGTCGCCAGCGACATCAACGGCCAGTACATGGGCTTCGACGAGAAAGTCCACCGCGCGACCGACCACACCGAGTACCAGGACCTCTCGCTGTGGGACACCTACCGCACGCAGAACCAGCTGATCGAGCTGCTGCAGCCGCGGGTGGCGCGGGACGTGGACCTGTCGCTGCTCGACGTGTACCGCTACGGCGGCTGGCTGCCCCGGTGGGAGCTGGACAACAGCGAGACGAACATCATGACCGGCGACCCGGTGACGCCGTTCCTGGTCGACGCCTGGTCGAAGGGGCTGCTGGCCGGGCACGAGGAGGAGGCCTACCAGGCGCTGCGCGCGAACGCGACCTCCACTCCGCCGGCGAACTCGCCGTTCAACGGCCGCAACGGCAACCCCTGGTACACCAAGCTCGGCTACATCCCGGTCAACGAGAACTGCGTGTACAAGGGCGGCGACAACGACTGCCAGCACCCGGCCTCGGCGACCCTGGAGTACTCGGCCGCCGACGCGTCGCTGTCGATCATGGCGCGCGGGCTGGGGCATACGGCGGACGCGAAGATGTTCGCGCAACGGGGGGAGAATTACCGGAACTTGTGGGACGGGTCCATCGGATTCTTCCGGCCGAAGAACGCCGATGGCAGCTGGGTGACGCCGTATGACCCGGAAACCGGCAACGGCGCGTTCCACGAGAGCGGCGCCTACCAGTACCAGTGGCTCGTCCCGCAGGACGAGCCGGGCATGATCGGCCTGCTCGGCGGCAACGCGGCCGCGAACAACCGGCTGGACAGCTTCTTTGACTACAGCGGCCTGCTCACCGACCCCGCGAACACGGTGAAGACCGGCTGGGTCAACAGCCCCTACGGTTACTACGGCGACACCACCTACAACCCGAACAACGAGCCCGACCTCCAGTCGCCCTACACCTACGCGTGGACCGGCGAGCCGAGCCACACCGCGACCGTGGTGCGCGCGCAGGAGACGCTGTTCGCCGACGCGCCCAACGGCATGACCGGCAACGACGACCTCGGCGAGATGTCGTCGTGGCTGGTGATGTCCTCGATCGGCCTGTACCCGGTGATGAGCGGCGCGGACTACTACGCGGTCACGTCGCCGCAGTTCCCGCAGGCGGTCGTGCGCGTGGGCAGGTACGGTTCGCAGCGGGGCAGCCAGGGCGGCACGATCGTGATCGACGCGCCGGGCTCGAGCTGGACGAACCGCTACATCACGGGCATGACCGTGAACGGCCAGCCGCACCAGCAGACGTGGGTCAGCCAGACCGAGATCGCCCGCGGCGCCCGCATCGGCTACACGCTCAGCGCGACGCCCGGCACCTGGGGCACCGCTGCCGCCGACGCCCCGCCGTCGGTGGTGAGCGCGGGGTAGCGGGGAGACCGGTTAACCGCGCCGCCCGCTTTGATCGCGGAAAGGGTTGTCATAGTAACCCTTTCCGCGATCAAAGGCGGCCAGGCAGCGGGGCGGCGCGATGATGATGAAGGGTTTTGCCCGGCTGTGATGACGGCCACCTGGTGCGGCCACCTAACGGGTTCTGAGACAGCACCTACAGGTTTGCGACAGCCTGCGCAGGGTCGGCCTCAGCCGGTCCGCTTGGCTCCCAGTCACCATCCGCAAGCGCGTACGGGTACCACCGCAGGTCACGCCCGAGACGCAGTTGCAGGCGGCCCGCGGTGACCCGGTTGCCCTGCACGCTCTCGGTCGCCCCGGTCTTGGAACGCAGTGCGTTCCGCGCCGCCTTCAGCAGGTCGGCGGCGTCGGGTTCGTCCGCGGCCGGGTCCCACTCGGCGTGCAGCAGCTCAAGGCCCGCCGGGCCGCCGTGCCGCCACGCGAGGGCCTGCCTGGCCAGTTCGCGACCGCCGACGCCTGACCGTGCCGCCATGGCGGTGAACGCCGGCGTGCCGAGCGCCCGTGCGGCCCTGCGCGCGAGGTCCGCGTCCGGGCCGAGGCTCAGCCCCGCATCCTGGCTCAGCCCCACGGCCACTTCCCAGGCGCGGCTGGCCGCGTCCGCGGCCAGTTCCAGCAGGTCGCTTCCCAGTGAGGCCCGCCAGGCAGGCGGGTCGACCGGGAGCGCCGCCGGATGACCGGGGCGGGCGGGCGGCAGCGGCGGCACGGGGATGTCCGCCCAGGGCACCGGCGCGGCGAACGCGTCCCTGGCATCCACCCCCTCGTCCGCGGTCGCGCGCGAGGTCAGCGGCTCATCCGGCCCGGACCCGCCCGCCGCCGCCGTGCCCGCCGCCGCCGGGGCATCCGCGGGCATCCCGCGCCGTCGCGCCCGCACGCCGGCGAGCACCTGGTCACGGGTGCGCCCGCGCAACAGGAGAAGGACGAACGGGTCGGCGTCAAGCGCGTCGCTCACCAGGTAGCAGGCGGCCGCCGAATGCTTGCAGGGGTCCGCTTCGTCCGGACAGCCGCACCGCGGCCCGACCTCACCGCCGCCCGGCAACAGGTCCAGTCCGGCGGCGGCCGCGTCGTCGGCGATCTCCGGCGGCAACTCGCCATCCAGCAGTGCCGCCGCGTGACCGAGCCGGGCGGAGATCGCCGTGAGCACCCGGTCCCATTCCTCGTCGGTGAACCGCCGCACCCGGATCCGGACCTCGTAGGGTTGCGTCTTCCGGCCCTGCACCTGGGCTCTCGCCTCGCCCGGGGCCAGGGTAAGCTGACCGACCGCGCCGCTGCGCGCGTAGTCCCGGCCGCGGGGCAGCCGGTTCGGGTCCAGCCGCGCCCGCTGCTCAAGCGCCTCCACCCAGGCCTGCCCCCACCACGTGCGGCCAAATTCAGGATCGCTCATGACGCCGCCTGCAGGCTGACCAGCTCGGTGAGCTCACCGTCGGACAGCTCACTGATCCAGCGCTCGCCGGAGCCGACCACGGCGTCGGCCAGGTCGCGTTTGGACTCCAGCAGCGCCGCTATCTTGTCCTCGAGGGTGCCTTCGGCTATCAGCCGGTGCACCTGGACCGGGCGGTCCTGGCCGATGCGGTACGCCCGGTCGGTCGCCTGATCCTCCACCGCCGGGTTCCACCAGCGATCGTAATGCAGCACGTGGGTCGCCCTGGTCAGCGTCAGTCCGGTGCCGCCCGCCTTAAGCGACAGCAGAAAGACCGGTATGCTGCCCGCCTGGAATTCCGCCACCATCTCCTCCCTCCGCCGCACCGGGACGCCGCCGTGCAGGAACAGCGAGCGGATCCCGCGCGCGTCGAGATGCTGCTGCAGCAGCGTCGCCATCTGGGTGTACTGGGTAAAGACGAGCATCGACTCGCCGCTTGCCAGGATCAGGTCGGTCAGCTCGTCGAACGCCGCCAGTTTTCCCGAACGGCCGGGGAGCGGCCCCGGCTGCTTCAGGTACTGCGCCGGGTGGTTGCAGATCTGCTTGAGCCCGGTCAGCAGCTTGAACACCAGGCCCGCCCGCTCGATCCCCTCGGCGGCGGCGATCGCCTGCATGGTCTCGCGGACCATCGCCTCGTACAGCGTGACTTGCTCGGCGGTCAGCGGAACGAACTGGTCGGTCTCAGTCTTGAGCGGCAGTTCGGGGGCGATCCCCGGGTCCGTCTTCTTCCGGCGCAGCAGGAACGGCCGGATCAGGGCGGCGAACCTCCTGATGGTGTCGGAGTCGCGGTAGATCTCGATCGGCGCCGCCACCCGGCGGGTAAACGCCTCCAGGTGCCCGAGCAGGCCCGGCGTCGTCCAGTCGAGGATTGACCACAGCTCCGACAGCCGGTTCTCCACGGGAGTCCCGGTCAGCGCGACCCTGGCGGGCGCCGGCAGGGCGCGCAACTCGCGCGCGGTCCGCGACAGCGGGTTCTTCGCGTGCTGGGCCTCGTCCGCGACAACCAGGCCCCAGCCGACCGTGGCCAGCCGCGCCGAGTCGCGCAGCACCACGCCATAGGTGACCAGGACGACCTCGTCAACGGCCAGGTCATGCAGATGCCGCCCGCTGCCGTGGAACCTGCGAACCGGGATGTCGGGGGCGAACCGCCGGATCTCGCGCTCCCAGGTGCCGAGCAGCGACGCCGGGCACACCACCAGTGTCGGCCCGGCCTTCAGATCCCGCCGGTGCAGGTGCAGCGCGATGATCTGGATCGTCTTGCCGAGTCCCATGTCGTCGGCGAGGCAGCCGCCCAGGCCGGAGGCGCACATCCCGGCCAGCCAGGTAAGCCCGCGCTGCTGGTACGGGCGCAGCGTCGCGTTGAGCCCCGGAGGCGGTTCGATCGGTTCCGGCGCGGCCGCGAGGCTCGCGATCCGGGCGGCGAGGTCGGCCAGCGGGCCTTCGGCGGTGACCTCGACGGTCTCGCCATCGATTTCCGCCGTGCCGGCCAGCAGCGCGCCGAGCGCCTCCGTGGTGCGCATCCGCGTTCGCGGCGGCCGGCGCAACCGGTCGAGCAGGGCCGGGTCAAGGATGACCCAGTGCCCGCGCAGTCGCATCAGCGGGCGCTTCGCCTCGGCGAGGGCCGCGATCTCGTCGGCGTCGAGCAGTGCCCCGTCGAGTGTGAGCTGCCAGCGGAACTCCAGCAGCGATTCAAGTCCGAACCCGGCTTCGGTCAGCTGCTCCGGGGCGGGCGTGACCGCGGCGCGTAGCCGCAGGCCGTCATCGAGCAGGCTGGACGGCCACAACACCTCGATGCCGGCCCCCGCTAGATCCTCGGCCGCCGGGCCGAGCAGGCTAGTGAGCGCGTCGTCGTCCAGGTCGATGGCCGACGGGCTGGCCTGCTCCAGCACCTGCGCGAGCGGCGGCCACACCGAAGCCCCGTGCCGGAGCGCCAGCAGCAGGTCCGTCTCCGCCTGCGGGCCGAACCTGGCGAGCACGGTCTCCGGCTGGCTCCACAGCGCGGCGGCATCAACGATCAGGCTCGGGTCGGCGGTGCTGCGCAACTGCAGCACCAGCCGGAACGCGGGCGCGGGCGTCCCGGCGCCATCCTCTTCGAGCTCGCCTGAGCCGGACTCGCCTGAG
>DASZKN010000172.1:0-8996 GCA_035552855.1 Trebonia sp.
AGCCCGTCGACTTCACTCCCGGGCACCGCAACGTGGTGTTCCGCATCGGCCAGATCAGGCTCGGCGACGTCATCTGCTACGAGATCGGTTTCGACAACCTGGTCCGCTCGGAAGTCACCAACGGCGCGAACCTGCTGACCATGCAGACGAACGACGCCACCTTCGAGTGGGACGGCCAGACCGGCGAGACCGGCCAGCAGCTGGCCATGGCCCGGATCCGCGCGGTCGAGACCGACCGGGCGGTCGTCGTCGCGAGCACGACCGGGTACAGCGCGATCATCGCCCCGGACGGGCGGCTCGTGCGCAGCAGCGGCACCTGGCGGCAGGCGATCCTCGAGGCGAAGGTCCCGCTGCTCACCCACATGACGCTCGCCGACCGCGCGGGTCCGTGGCCCGAGTACGTCATCGTCGCCGGAACCCTGATCGCCTTCGTCGCCCTCGCCGGCGCGGGCGCGGCCCGGTCACGGCGACGCAGATTTCGGCAGTCGAGTACGGCGGAGAATCAGGACTCATAAACTGTCCACCGTGCAGGGCCGAGCGAACCCAGCGAAACGAGCGAGAACCTTCGCCGCCGCGGCGGCGGCCGCGGTCGCGCTCGTCGTCACGGCCTGTGCCCATGCCCCGAGCGCGGATCAGCTGAACCCGCGGGCGGTGGCGCCCAGGAACGCCGCCCAAGTGGCGAAGTACCTCAGCATCACGCCCGCCCCCGGCGCCACGGCCGCCGACCCCGCCAAGGGCATCACGGTCAGGGCCGAGAACGGCGGGAAGCTCGGCGACGTCACGGTGACCGCGCACGGCGACAAGGTGACCGGCGCGCTGAACGCGTCCCGCACCCAGTGGCACAGCGCCTGGACGCTGCACACCGACGCCGGCTACACGGTCACCGCGACGGGCACCGACAGCCAGGGGCACCCGGTCACGGAGACGAGCAGCTTCAGGACGCTCAACCCGCGCAAGACGTTCTCGACCGCGATCTACGAGGGCTACAACGAGACCTACGGGGTCGGCATGCCGGTCATGCTGACCTTCACCCAGCCGATCACCGACAAGGCGGCGGTCGAACGGTCCCTGCGGCTCACCACCTCCAAGCCCGTGGCCGGATCGTGGTACTGGGACGGGGACGAGCACCTGGACTTCCGGCCGCGGGACTACTGGCCGGCGGACACGACGGTCAGCTTCGACGGGCACCTGGAGGGTGTCGACGGCGGCGACGGGATGTACGGCAGCGCCGATCTCACGCAGACGTTCAACGTCGGCCAGTCGGTGATCGCGGTCGCCAGCACGACGAGCCACAAAACGCGGGTCTACGTGGGCGGCCAGCTGACCTACACATGGCCGGTCAGCACCGGCCGCTCGACGATGCCCACCCCGGACGGCACGTACCTGACCGTGCAAAAAGGCAATCCGGTGCGGATGACCGGCGGCACCAAGGGCAAGCCCGGCTACTACAACGAGCTTGTCAACTGGGCAGTCCGGTTCACGTTCAGCGGCGACTACTACCACTCCGCCCCGTGGTCGGTCGTCAGCCAGGGCTACTCGAACGTGAGCCACGGCTGCGTGAACCTCTCCCCCGCCGACGCCAGGACCCTCTACGAGATGGCCATCCCGGGCGACCCGGTCACGATCACGAGCAGCGGCAAGGGCGGCGACTGGGACGACGGCTGGACCGAATGGTTCGACGACTGGCACCAGTATCTGGCCGGGAGTGCCCTGCACGAGGCCGTCGAGGCCGGCCCGCACGGCAGCACGTTCGTCAGCCCGTCCGCGCTGCCGGCCGACACCGCGACGGCGCCGACCGGTACATCGGCCGCCGGCAACTACCTGGCCAGCTGAATTCTTTTTATCCCTAACGCGCCCTGGTGGCTCAGGGGCGTCCGGCGTTCGACGTGGTCTGGTTGACGTGCGTCGTGCGCGAGCCGCTGGAAGAGACCGCGAGGATCACCCCGAGCGTGAGCGCCAGCGCCAGCGGCACGAGCAGCGGCGCGGCGGCGCGCGCCGTCTTGTGCCGGCGTGTCTGGCTGGCCCGCGCCCGCGCCCGGGACCGGTTCCCGAAGCCTCCTTCGATAAGCAGGCTCACCTCGGCCGGCCGCGTCCCGGGACGCTGAAGCCTTCTGTCCCGGAGGAGCCCCCGCTCGCCATCGTTTCTGGCCATTCGGCTGTTACGGGCGAGCATGGCGACCTCCGCTCTGTTCGGCTCTCTAGACCGGACAGACTAGCTCCGAGACCAACCCGTTATCTCATGGATAGCAAAAGTCTCCGGAACCGTTACTGAACGTCGCCCGCGAACCCGGTCAGGCCGCTTCCCAGAGCGTGGCGATGCCCTGGCCGACGCCGATGCACATGCTCGCCGCGCCCTTGGCCGCGCCCCGGCGCCGCATCTCGTGCAGCAGGGTCGTGACGATCCGCGCCCCGGAACAGCCGAGCGGGTGCCCGATCGCGATCGCCCCGCCGTTCACGTTCACCTTTTCCGGGTCGAGCTTGAGCTCGTCGACGCACGCCACCGACTGAGCGGCGAACGCCTCGTTCAGCTCGACAAGCTCAAGCTGCCCGACGTTCCAGCTCGCACGGGCGAGCGCCCGGCTGAGGGCGGGAACCGGACCGATGCCCATGTAGTCGGGGTGCACTCCGGCGGTCGATCCGCCGGCGTAGCGGGCGATCGGGGTGGCGTTGGTGCGCTTGACCGCCGCCTCCGACATGAGCAGCAGCGCCGCGCCGCCGTCGTTCAGCGGCGAGGAGTTGCCGCCGGTCACCGTGCCCCCCTTGCGGAACGCGGGCTTCTTCGCCGCGAGTTCCTCGAGCGTGATGGCGCCCTTGATGCCCTCGTCGGTGCTCACCTCGCCCTTGGGGGTCACGACCGGGACGATCTCGTCACCGAAGCGGCCCGCGTCCCGGGCGGCGGCGGCCAGCCGGTGGCTGCGCAGCGCGAACTCGTCCTGGCGCTCGCGGGAGATGCCGTACTTCCCGGCCACGTTCTCGGCGGTCTCGCCGAGCGTGATCGGCGGGTACATCTCCTGCATCCGGGGCGAGACGAGGCGCCAGCCGAGCCGGGTGTCGGCGAGGTCCAGGCTGCGCGGGTACGGGTCGGCGGCGCGGCCGACCACGAACGGCGCGCGGGTCATCGACTCGGTGCCGCCCGCGATGACGATGTCGGCGTCGCCGGCCGCGATGGCGCGGGCCGCGTCCGCCACGGCTTCCATGCCGGACCCGCACAGGCGGTTCACGGTGGCGCCGGGGATCTCGACGGGGAGGCCCGCCAGCAGGACGGCCATCCGCGCGACGTTGCGGTTGTCCTCGCCTGCCTGGTTGGCGGCGCCCCAGTAGACGTCGTCGATGGCGTTCACGTCGAGGTCCTGGTTACGGTCGATCAGGCCCTTAAGGATGTCGGCGGCCAGGTGGTCGGGGCGGACCTCCGCGAGCGATCCCTTTATCTTGCCGATGGGCGTCCGGCACGCGTCCACAACAAACACCGAGCTCACGCTGACCTGCCTCTCCTGCGGTTTGTCCGGTCTATCCACGATAAATCACCGCGGGGCGTCCCGGCCGGGCCGGTGAGTGTGATAGCAACCACTGCCCAACACCATGCAACCAATTGCTCCGCAGGCTCGTCATTAAACGTAGAGGGCTGTGATCTGAAGTTTCCCGATTTGATGGCTGTTGCCCCGTAAACTCATTACGGCCGCTAAGTATGAGCTGCTTCGGTGTGTACATCGAGCCGCGGGGCCAGCGACCACGAACCAGCGAGGAGAGCGTACGTGTCGTTCTGGGGAAGGCTCAACAGGCACCGGGGGATCACCGCGACCGCGGCCGCGGCCGCCGCGGTCCTGATCGCGGGCGGAACCACGGCCGCGGTCCTCCATAGACCGGGCACGAGCCATGAGGCGCTGTCGAACGCCAGCGACAGCAAATCCCTAGCGCAGGTGAACAAGACGAAGAAGGTTGACGCGACGCCGTTGCGGCTTGTCTCGCAGACGCCGGGCCACGGCGCCAGCGGCGTCAACGGTACGGACTCGGTAAAGCTGACCTTCGACACCAAATTGTCTGCCTCGACCCCGCTGCCGCAGCTTTTCCCGCACGTGGCGGGCAGCTGGCACATTGACGGCCGTACCGCCACGTTCACGCCGCAAACCGGGTTCATGCCGGACACCAAGGTCACGGTGAAGGTCCCGTCCGGCATGCAGGCCGCGGCCGATGCGTCGGACGTGCTGGGCAAGGCCAGCACGATCCGGTTCACCACCGGCGGTTACTCCACGCTCCGGCTGCAGGAACTGCTCGCCGAGCTCGGCTACCTGCCGTTCAACTGGACCCCGTCCGACTCGTCGACGGGTGACATCGCCGCCAGCGACGCCAAGGGTCAGCTCGCCGCGGCCTACCACGCGCCCGCCGGCTCGTTCAGCTGGAAGAACTCCTACCCGTCCGAGCTCACCAGCCAGTGGTCGGCCGGCTCGGACAACATCCTGGTGACCGGCGCGGTCCGCGCGTTCGAGTACAACCAGGGCCTGACGATGGACGGCCAGGCTGGCCCGGACGTCTGGTCGCACCTGCTCACGGCCATCGCCAAGAACCAGACGAACCCCAACGGCTACACCTACGCGCTGGCGACCCAGGGTGGCTCGGACGAGTCGCTGCAGGTCTGGCACGACGGCAGGAGGATCCTGGACAGCCCGGCTAACACCGGCATCGCGGCCGCCCCGACCGAAGACGGCACGTACCCGGTTTACGAGCGGCTCCAGTACCAGGTCATGAGCGGTACCAACCCCGACGGCTCGAAGTATCACGACCCGGTCTACTGGATCTCCTACTTCCACGGCGGCGACGCGATCCACGGCTTCAACCGGGCGAGCTACGGGTGGTACCAGAGCCTCGGCTGCGTCGAACTCCCGGTAAGCACCGCCCAGCAGATCTGGCCCAAGCTCACCTACGGCACCCTGGTCACGGTCCAGGGCGCGGTCGCCTGACCAGCCCGCACCTTCCGCCTCACCGGCAGCGCCGCCTCACCGGGCAGCCCCGGCCAGCCGGGCGGTCGCGGCGCCGAACGCGGCCGCGAAGTGCGAACCGGGGATGCCGGCCGCGACTAGTTCGGCTTCGCGCGCGGTGTCGATATCGGTCAGGGCGGGCACGGCCCGCACCCGCAACCCGGCCGCCGTCAGCCGCGCCAGCTGATGGCGGCCGGTGTCGTCGCGGGACATCGGCACGCCGACGAGCAGCGCGGGGTCCGGTTCCCGCAGTCCGAGCAGCCAGAACCCGCCGTCCGTCGCCGGCCCGAACGTCGCGTCCGCCTTCCCCGTGACCAGCGGCTCGGCCGCGGCGGCCAGCAGCGACGGCGTCACCTGCGGAGTGTCCATGCCGATGAGCACCATCGGCACGGGCAGCCCGTCGTACGTGTCGGCGAACGCGTGCGCCAGCCGTTCGTCGAGCCCGCCGCCGCGCTGCGCTGTCACGTCGAAGCCGGGCGGCAGCCACGGGCCTGGAGCGCCGGCGAGCGCGAGGACTCGCCGGGCGGCAGGCAGGGCGGCGGCCGCCGCGAGCGTGTCAGCCAGCGCCGCCTCCGCCAGCAGAGCGCCCTGCGCGAAGCTGAACGGCGGCGTCAGCCGGGTCTTGACCCGGCCCGGCATCGGCTCCTTGGCGATGACGATCACCTGCGCGGCCAGCACGCCAGGCGGCGGCGCCGCGCCCGCGCGCCCGCTCACGCGCATTCCGCGAGGACGCGGCGCATGTCGCGGATGGCCCGCGCGGTCCCGGACAGTGTGCCCGTGACCTTCGACTTTCCGGTGCGCGGGTAGTACGGCACGGGCGCCTCGCCGATCCGCCAGCCCGTCCCGGCCGCGCGCAGCACCATCTCGAGCGGATAGCCGAACCTCCGGTCCCGCAGCCCGAGCGCCAGCAGCGCGCCGCGCCGGAAGGCCCGCATCGGGCCGAGGTCGTGCAGCGGCATCTTGGCCCGACGGCGCAGTTCGAGGGACAGCACGATGTTCGCCGCCCGTGCGTGGACCGGCCAGGCGCCCGCGCCGCGCGGCACGCGGCGGCCCAGCATCAGGTCCACCCGGCCGTCGCGGACCGGGGCGGCGACGATCTCCAGATCGCGGGGGTCGAACGAGGCGTCCGCGTCCATCACGCACACGATGTCGCTCGTCGCGGCCAGCAGCCCGGCGTGGCAAGCCGCCCCGAAGCCCCGCTGCGGCACGTCCACGACCACCGCCCCGCGCGCGGCCGCGATCCGCGCCGACCCGTCCGTCGAGCCGTTGTCGGCCACGATCGCCCGGTAGCCGTCCGGCATCCGCTCCAGCAGCCAGGGCAGCGCGCCGGCCTCGTTGAGGCAGGGCAGCACGACGTCGATCTGGTTTCCCAGGGGGTTTCCGGCCCCGGAGGCATCCGCAGTCATGGGGCCGACGGTAGTCAGGAGGGCGCGTTCAGGGGAGGAATCGGCCCTTACAGAACTGTGACGGTCAGCCACTCAGAGTTCGCCGGCGCCGCCGCGCGTGCTTGGCTCTCAGCATGCGCGTACTGGTGACTGGAGCGGCGGGGTTCATCGGATCGCACGTGGCGGAGGCGCTCATCGCGGCCGGCCACCAGGTCCGGTGGCTGGATTCACTCGCGCCCGCGGTGCACAGCGAGAAACCGGCTTACATCCCGGACGACGCCGACTTCCTGCAGTCCGACGTCCGGGACGCCGCGGCGATGGACGGTGCGCTCGACGGCGTGGACGCGGTCTGCCACCTGGCCGCGATGGTGGGGCTGGGGGTATCGCTGGCCGATCTCCCGCTGTACGCGGACGTCAACGTGTCCGGCACGGCGGTGCTGCTGGACGCGATGGGGCGCCGGGGCGTGTCCCGCCTGGTCCTCTCGTCGTCGATGGTCGTCTACGGGGAAGGGGCGTACGCGTGCCCGCTGGACGGGCTGGTGCCGTCGGCGGCGCGTTCGGCCGCCGACCTGGAGGCGGGTGTGTTCGAGCCGCGCTGCCCGACGTGCGGGTCGCTGCTGTCGACGGCCCTGGTGGGCGAGGACGCCCCGCTGGACCCGCGTAACGCGTACGCGACGAGCAAGGTGGCGCAAGAGCACCTGGCCGCTAACTGGGCACGGCTGACCGGGGGAACCTGCGTGGCACTGCGCTACCACAACGTGTACGGGCCGCGGATGCCGCGGGACACGCCGTACTCGGGGGTGGCGGCGATCTTCCGGTCGGCGCTGGAGAACGGGACGCCGCCCCGGGTGTTCGAGGATGGCGCGATGCTCAGGGACTTCGTGCACGTGCGGGACGTGGCGGCGAGCAACGTGCTGGCGCTGGGCGCCGCCTGCGCGGACGTGCCCGCGGGCAGCCTGCGGGCGTACAACGTGGCGAGCGGCACGCCGCACACGGTGGGGGCGATGGCACACCAGCTCGCGATGGCGTTCGGCGGCTCGATAACGCCCAAGATCACCGGCGAATACCGCCTCGGCGACGTCCGCCACATCGTGGCCTCCCCGGAAGCGGCCGCCGCCGGCCTCGGCTTCCGCGCACAGGTGGATTTCCGCGACGGCGTCGCCGAGTTCGCCCGCGCGGCGCTCCGCGCCCCGGCCGCTCTCCCCGTCTAGGATTCCTCCCCGGCCGCCGGCTCCCCAACCGGTTCTTCCACCCCAGCCGGCTCGCTCATCTCTATACGGCTCGCTCCATCGCAGGCGGCTCGAGCCTCAGCGGGCGGCTTGCTGGATGGCACCCGTGGTGCGCGCGGTGGCGGGAGGGACGTCCGTGCGGGCGAGCGGCAGCTTGATGATGAACTCGCAGCCGGGGCCGATGTTGCGCACGCCGATCTGGCCCGAGTGCGCCTCCACGATCCCGCGCGCGATCGACAGCCCGAGGCCCGCGCCGCCGGACGGATCCGGTGTGCGCGCGCTCTCGCCCCGGAACGCCACGTCGAACACCCGCGGCAGGTCCTCCGGCGGGATGCCGCCGCAGGCGTCGGACACGCTGACGCACGCCATGCCCGACTTGATCTCGCCGAGCACCTCGATCGTGCCCGCCGGCGGCGTGTGCCTGATCGCGTTCGTGACCAGGTTCCGGACGGCCCGCCCCATCTCCGGGGTATCGATCAGCACCGGCATGCCGCGGACCGCGGAACCGACCAGCCGGACTCCCTTGGCCCGCGCCACCGGCTCCGTGCTCGTCACGACCTCGGCGACCAGGTCCTCGAGGCCGACGAGCCGGGGCGACAGCCGCAGCGTGCCCGCGTGGATCTTCGACAGCTCGAAGAGGTCGTCGATCATCGATGAGAGCCGGTCGGTCTCCCGCCTGATCTGCGTGTGATAGTGGCTGACCTCGCGCGGGTCGATGACCACCTCGTCTTCCAGCGCCTCGGCCATGGCGCGCAGCCCGGCCAGCGGCGTCCGCAGGTCGTGGCTCACCCACGCGACAAGCTCGCGCCTGCTCGCTTCCAGCGCCCGCTCGCGGGCCCGGGACTTGCCGAGCCGGTCGTGCGCGACCGCGAGCCCGTCCGACAGGCCGGCCAGTTCCGCGGGCAGCGCGACCGCGGGCGGGTTGTAGGCACCCCTCGCGCCGACTTCCTGCACCGCGCCCAGCAGCGTCTTGCTCGCCCGGGTGAACGTGCGGCCAAGGAAAATCGCCACCACCAGGCCGGCGAAGCCGGCGACCGAGAGCAGTTCGAGGATCACTTCGCGGTCGGTCGGGTTCCCGACCATCAGCACGGCGATCGCGCCGCACGAGGCCAGCGACGTGACGAGCGTGACGACCACGATCATCATCACCTGCTTGCCGATCGACTGGCGGGCCAGCGCCTTGAGCACCACGACGCCGATTAGCGTGGTCACGACCGCGATCCCGGCGGCCGACCCGGTGACGTGCACCAGGTCGGACGGCTCGACGCCGGGCATGACGTCGGCCAGGGGCGCCGGGGTCATGACTGCTCCGGCTCGTACCGGTAGCCGACACCCCAGACGGTGACAATCCGCTTAGGCATGGTCGGATCACCCTCCAGCTTCTCGCGCAGCCGCCTCACGTGCACGGT
>DASZKN010000173.1:0-1998 GCA_035552855.1 Trebonia sp.
CAGTGACGCTATCGCCTCAGCGCAGCAGTCCCGGCCCGTTCGAGACCGAGCGGGACGCACGCGCCGCCGCTCATGCCGTCGTCCCGCCGGAGTACGGCTGGTCGATCCTCCGCAGACCGCAGAACCGCCTCGTGCTCGAGCAGGCGTGCGCCACTGCGGGTATCGAGCTCGGCGCGTATGACGCCCGGATCCTCGACTGGCTGGCCGGGTTCGAGGACAGCATGTGCGCGGTGGTCGCAGGGCTGATCGCCCGCGCGGCGGCCGGGCACGGCGAGGCCGAGGACACCAGGCTGTCCCCTGAGCTGGTAGCGCCGGCTGGGGTGCTGCCGTGGGTCCTGGCGGACGACAGGTCGCACTGGAGGACGGAGCTCCCGGACGGCCGGACGGCGGTCATCAGGCGCGTGCTCGGCGAGGCGGGCGAAAGCTCGCTGCTGTTCGTGCCCACCGTGTACGAGAGCGCCTCCGACTTCGTCACCGGCCCGGGATGCAACGGCGTGCTCGCCGCCGCGCAGTGGGTCGACGGGCACGTCCAGGTGACCCGGTGAGCCGGGCCCTGGCAGTCGTGCTCGCGCTGCTCGCCGCGGTCCACGTCGGCATCCCGGCCCTGTATCTGCCCGCGCCGGTGCCGGTGTTCCTCGCCATCGCCGGTGTCGTCTTCACGCTGGTCTTCATGATCGGCGGCCCGATCCGGCGCGACGGGCTGTTCCCCGTCTGGTTGCGGGTCACGGCATGAGCGCCGAACTAAGCGCGCGCCGCGCGTCCGCCCGGGCCGCACTCGCCGACTACCACCGCGAGTCAGACGAACTCGACATGACCGGCCGCGCCCTGTGGGCCGAACGACTCGCGAGCCTGCTTGGCCTCGTGCTCGACGAGCTCGACCGCACCGTCCCCGAGGAGAAGTCATGAAGCTCACGCTCCCGCATTGGCTGCGCGTACCGCTGCCGTCCTGGCACCGACGGGAACGCGCACCGCAGCCGGCGCCGCCGGGCGAGCTGACGGGCGTGCTGCGCACGTTCCGGACGGCCGCCCTGTGGGCTATCGGCTTCCTGACGGCCACGGCCGACGGCGCGGCATTCACTGAGTCGTACCGCGGCCTGCTCGACTGGGCCGAGCACCACGGCCTCAGCGGATTCTGGGCGGCGGCTTTCCCCGCCCAAGTCGACACGTTCATCGTGATCGGGGAAATGGCTCTGTTCGTCGCCATGGTCGGCCGCTGGGAGTGGCGCGACCGGCTCGCCGCATGGGCGGTCGCGCTGCTCGGCCTGGCCGTGTCCATCGCGGGCAACGTCGGCCACGTCGCCGCCCATGACCTTCAGACACGCGGCACCGCCGCCGTGCCCCCGGTGGCCGCGTTTGGCGCCTTGTGGCTCGGCCTTGGCGTCCTCAAGCGCGTCTTGAAGTACCACAGGATCGCGGCCACCGGAGGTGCCGGGATCTCGCCGGGCGCCGCGCTCGAGGGCGCGGCCGACGGGCATCTCGCCGAGGTGCTCGGCGGCCTGGCCGACGCAGTCCGGGCGCTCGCCGACCAGCCCGCCGCCGCGGTGCCCGCGTCCGACGAAACCGCGCTCCTCGGCGAGCTGCTCGAGGCCGTGCGCGACGTCGGCGCGCGGATCAGCGGCGTGGATTCGGTGCCCGTTCCGTCCGGCGCCGAGCACGCGGCACTGATCGCCTACCGGGCGACCCTCAAGGCCGGAAACCCGCATTCGATGAACGCGCTACAGGCCCGGTTCGGGCTAACCCGTTCGCAGGCTGCCAACATCCGGGCGGCCATCAGTGACGAGCACGGCGGCCAGGTGCCCGCCGACGTCAACGGCTACCAGTTCGACCCGGCTGCCGACGCCGGGATCAGCAGTAACTAGCCCCCGGCCGGGGCGTCTCTCTTGGCGGATCGCCGCCCCGGCCGGGTTCCACTCCCCGAAGGAAGCGGTAACCACGATGTCAGAAAACCCGGTCGACGGCGACGGCGCGCCCGACGAGGCCGAGGTCGACGAGCCCGGC
>DASZKN010000174.1:0-10061 GCA_035552855.1 Trebonia sp.
GCTGGGCACGCGGTTCGTGCCGATCGACGTGACCGATGACGCGTCCGTCGCGAGCGCCGTCACCGCGGCACGCAGACCGTGACCGCGGGCACCGACGCGATCGTCGCGCTCGCCACCGAGGGTCCCGACGGCGGCACCGGCCGGTTCATCGACCGCGACGGGCCGGTGCCCTGGTAAGTAACCACGGGCCGGGTCGTACCGGTTGCGCAGCGGCGCGCCGCGCAGGAAACGTCCGAGGTTGTCGATGAACAGGTCGGTGAGGGCGGCGTTCTCGGTCGCGACCGTCGAGGCCGAGTGCGGCGAGATGATCACGTTCTCCATGTCCCACAGCGGGTCACCGGGCGGCAGCGGCTCGGTGGCGAACACGTCCAGGCAGGCGCCGCCCAGATGCCCGGAGCGCAGCGCCGCGGTGAGCGCCGCCTGGTCGACGACGGGGCCGCGGGCGACGTTGACGAGCGCCGCGCCGCGCGGCAGCAGGTCGAGTTGCCGGGCGCCGATCAGCCCCGCCGTCTCCGCGGTCAGCGGGCAGGCCAGCACCAGGATGTCCGTCACGGGCAGCGCTGCATCCAGGCCGGCCCGGTCGACGAGCCGGGTCAGGCCGTCGACGTCGTAGGCCGCGCCCGCGCGGCCCAGGCCCCAGACCTCGACGCCGAGCGCCGCGAACGACGCGACGACGCGACGGCCGATGCCGCCCAGCCCGACGACCAGGGCGCGCTGGCCGGCCAGTTGCCGGGTGGCGTAGAGCTCCCAGTGCCGTTCCCGCTGCCATTCCCTCAGCCGCGGCACGCCCTTTACGACGTACAGCGCGCCGAGCACGGCGAACTCCGCCAGCGGCTGCGCGTGGATCCCGGCCGCGCTCGTCACCGTGAGCGGGGGCCCGCCGGCGCCCGTGCCGCCGCCACCCGCCCGCCGGTCAAGACCCGTCCGGCGCATGAGCGCCCCGATGCCCGCGCTGGTCGCCTGGATCCAGCGCAGCCGCCCGCCGGGCGGGGCCATGCTGGCGGGGTCGAGCCAGTCGAAGTCGAAGAACACGTCCGCCTCGGCGCGCAGCGCGTGCCAGCGGTCCAGCTCCGCGGGGCGCAGCGAGCGCGCAAGACCGGTATGGTCACACGGGAAGCGCGGGACAGGCAGCAGCTCCGGTTCGTACAGCACGCGGAGGCCGGGCCCGGCCGCCGCGATCCGCTGAACGTGCTCCGTTTCCAGGAACGAGCCGATGGCGATCGTCACGTCAGTCACGGTCCATCATCATCCCGCATGGCACGGTGGGCGCCGGGTAGTAGCCGCGCGGTGCTGGTCCCGGCGAGTCAGCAGGGACCGTTGAGGAGAATGGGGTGGGCGAACAGTGGAAGTGTGGCCGGGACGGCCTTACCCGCTGGGCGCGGCCTACGACGGTATCGGGACCAACTTCGCGTTGTTCTCCGAGGTCGCCGAGCGCGTCGAGCTGTGCCTGTTCGATGACGGCGGCGGCCGGGAGCGGCGGGTGCGCATGCCGGAGGCCGACGGGTACGTCTGGCACTGTTTCCTGCCCGGCGTCGGACCCGGCCAGCGGTACGGCTACCGCGTGTACGGCCCGCACGACCCCGCCCAGGGGCTGCGCTGTGAGCCGTCGAAGCTGCTGCTCGACCCGTACGCGATGGAGATCGACGGCCAGGTCGAGTGGGACAAGGCCGTGTACGGGTACCCGCTCGGCGGCGACGACCGCGAGCGGAACGACGCCGACAGCGCGCCGTTCATGCCGAAGTCGGTGGTCACCAACCCGTGGTTCGGCTGGGACGACGACCACCTGCTGCGCACGCCGTGGCACGAGACCGTGCTGTATGAGTGCCACGTCAAGGGGTTCACGATGCGGCACCCGGACGTCCCTGACGAGCTGCGGGGCACCTACGCCGGGCTGGCGCATCCGGAGTCGATCGCGCACCTGCGCCGCCTGGGCGTCACCGCGGTCGAGCTGATGCCCGTCCATCACTTCGTGCACGACCACGTGCTGCTGGACCGCGGGCTGCGCAACTACTGGGGGTACAACTCGATCGGGTTCTTCGCCCCGCACAGCGAGTACTCGGCGTGGGGCCTCGGGCAGGTCACCTCCGAGTTCAAGTACATGGTCAAGTCGCTGCACGAGGCCGGGATGGAGGTCATCCTCGACGTCGTCTACAACCACACCGCGGAGGGGAACCACTTCGGACCGATGCTGTCGTTCAAGGGCATCGACAACCAGGCCTATTACCGGCTCACCGACGACCCCCGCTACTACTTCGACACCACCGGCACCGGCAACACGCTGAACATGCGGCACCCGCACGTGCTCCAGCTGATCATCGACTCGCTGCGCTACTGGGTGACCGAGATGCACGTCGACGGCTTCCGGTTCGACCTCGCCGCGAGCCTGGCCCGCCAGTTCCACGAGGTCGACCGGCTGTCGGCGTTCTTCGACCTGATCCAGGTCGACCCCGTCATCAGCCAGGTCAAGCTCATCGCCGAGCCGTGGGACGTCGGCGAGGGCGGTTACCAGGTGGGCAACTTCCCCACGCTGTGGTCGGAGTGGAACGGCCGGTACCGCGACACCGTCCGGGACTTCTGGCGCGGGGAGCCGTCGACGCTGGCGGAGTTCGCGTCCCGGCTGACCGGCTCGTCCGACCTGTACGGCAACACCGGCCGGCGGCCGCACGCGAGCATCAACTTCGTCACCGCGCACGACGGCTTCACGCTGCGCGACCTGGTCTCCTACGACCACAAGCACAACGAGGACAACGGCGAGGACAACCGGGACGGCGCCGACGACAACCGGTCCTGGAACAGCGGCGCCGAAGGCCCGGCCGACGACCCCGCGGTCGACCGGCTGCGCGCGCTGCGGTCGCGGGCCATGATGGCGACCATGCTGCTGTCGCAGGGCGTCCCGATGCTGCGGCACGGCGACGAGTTCGGCCACTCCCAGCGCGGCAACAACAACGCGTACTGCCAGGACAACGAGATCTCCTGGCTCGACTGGGAGCACCCGGACAAGGGCCTGCTGGCCTTCTGCGCGAAGGTGATCGCGTTCCGGCACAAGCATCCGACGTTCCGGCGGCGGCGGTTCTTCGAGGGGCGGCGGATCTTCGGCCTCAAGCTGTCGGACGTCGGCTGGTTCCGGACCGACGGGAAGGAGATGACCCCGGACGACTGGGACACCGGGTTCGCCAAGTCCGTGGGCGTGTTCCTGAACGGCGACGCGCTGCCGGACCCCGGCCCGCACGGGGAGCGGCTCACCGACGACACGTTCCTGCTGCTGTTCAACGCGCACAACGAGGACGTGCCGTTCACGCTGCCCGGCGGCAAGTGGGGGCAGATGTGGATCACCGACATCGACACGGCCGACCCGGACGGCAAGCCCGACACGGTGCTGGCCGGGGCGGAGGTCGTGGTGCCGCCCTTCAGCCTGCAGGTGCTGCGCCGGATCTGAGGGGTCAGGCGGGCGGCATCAAAGAACGACGGCCACGCCGCCCCACATGTTGATGCCGTCGGGCAGTTCCGCCGACTGCTCATCCGGGCGCCATCGCTGCACCGGGACGATGCCCGGCGCGACGGGCTCGAGGCCGTCGAAGAACGCGGCGATCTGCGCCGGGGTGCGCAGCCGGTACGGCGCCGCGCCGGTCTTCTCGTATGTCCGCAGCGCTGCCACGTGGGCCGCGACCGTGTCGGTCGCGTCGCGCAGGACGAGGTACCCGCCCGGCGGCAGGGCATCCGTCAGCAGGCTGACCAGGGAGCGGGCGTACGCGTCGTCGTTCGCGGCCGGGTCGCCGATGTGCCCGAGCACGCCCATCAGCATGATCGCGACCGGCCGGCCGAAGTCCAGCAGTTCCCGCGCGCTCGAGATGATCCGCTCCGGGTCGTTCAGGTCGCCGTCGATGTAGCCGGTCGTGTCCTCCGTGGTGCCGGTCAGCAGCGCGCGGGCGTGGCACATGACAAGCGGGTCGTTGTCGACGTAGACGACCCGGGACACGGGCGCGACGCGCTGGGCTACCTCGTGAGTGCTCTCGTTGCTCGGCAGGCCCGTGCCGATGTCGAGGAACTGGCGGACGCCGGCGTCACGGGCCAGGTAGGTGACGGCGCGGCCGAGGAACAGTCCCGAGGCCACGGCCATGTCCGTGATCCCCGGGTAGAGCGCGGCGAACTCGTCACCCGCCCGCTTGTCGACCTGGTAGTAGTCCTTGCCGCCCTGCCAGTAGTTCCAGATGCGCGCCGACACCGGCACCGAGATGTCTAGCCCGCCCAGGGCGGCGTCCCCGGCGCCGCGCCGTGACGACCGCACATCGTCGTGGTCCATCGCTACCTCCGTCGTTGTCTCACCATGCTGACGCAACGGGCCGCCGTGGTTCCGTAAATATTGGGTTAATTCGGCGACGGGGCCGGCGGGATCGGCCAGCGCGCAGACGGGTCTCGGATGCTCGGGTGACGGGCGTGCCATCCGCGCCGCAGGGCCACGCGGCGAGGAAAAGCGGATACTCGCGCAGTCACCAGGGCGCGTTAAGGGAAATTAACCGCAGTAAACGCGGATACGGAAAGCGTTATGCTGATGGCATGGGAATGGACGTGCCGGTGGAATACGCGGTCGCGGTGGACCGGTACCTGGGCCAGGCCGCGCTCGGCGACGCTTCCCGGCGCGTCTACCGGATTTCGCTCGCGGGCTGGGCGTGGCCGCTGGTCGGCAAGCCGATCCCGGGCGGCCGGGCCGGCGCGCCGCGGAGATCTTCACCGCCGCGACGAAGCCACTCGATCCCGGCGGCCGCGGCTGGACGCTGCACCAGCTCAGCGCCGCGTCACCGGGCAGGGCCAGCCACCGGTAACTCGCTAACCACAGGCGTCTCTTATCCGCTATCCTTTTTCTATTCTTAACCTCTTGCTCATTTGTTGCCACACAGGTGTAGCAGCTTGTGGTGGGATGTGCGCATGCCTGCAATTAGGGGCAACTTTGTGCGCGTTGCCGAATGGGGGCTGGTCCGGGAGTTCGTCACCGGTGCCGCGAGCCGGGAAGAGCCGGCCGCACTGGTCATCGAGGGTGAGGCTGGCGCGGGCAAGTCGCGGCTGTGGCGGGCCGGCGTGGGCGTCGCGGCCGAAGCGGAGCGGCTCGTGCTGCGCAGCGAGCCATCGGCCGGGGAAGCCGATCAGCCCTTCGCCGCGCTGTCGGACCTGCTCGCGGGGGTTCTGCCCGCCGCGGCCGCCGTGATCCCGGGTCCGCAGCGCGAGGCGCTCGAGGTCGCCTTGCTGCGGCGCGCGGCCGGCCAGCAGCCGCCGACTCCCCACGCGGTCGGCCTGGGCACGCTCGCGGCACTGCGTTCCTGCGTGGCGGGCGGGCCGGTGCTGGTGGCGATCGACGACGTGCAGTGGCTGGACGCCGGGAGCCTCGAGGTGCTCAAGTTCGCGCTTCGCCGGATCTCCGCCGGGTCCCTGTCCCTGCTGCTCGCGGCGCGCACCGACGCGCCGGCCGACCCGCTCACCGTCGGCGCGCCACCGCTGTCGCGCGACTGGCGGGAGCTGCTGGCCGCCTGGCCCGCGGCCGAGCGGATCACGCTGGGACCGCTCGACGCCAGGCAGATTCAGGGACTGCTGCCGGCCGGGGCGACGGCCGGGCAGGTCCGCGCGGTGACCCATCAGTCGCGCGGGAACCCGTTCTGGGCCAGGGAGGTCTGGACGGGCATGGCCGCGGGTGAGACCGCCGGCCAAAGCGAGCCCGCCGTCCCCCCGCGGGCGCGCGCGGCGCTGACCGACCGGCTGCGGCGCTCGCTGTCACGCCCGGCCGCGGAGGCCCTCACGGTCGTGTCCGCGGCGGGCCGCATCACGCTCACCGACGCGATCTCCGTCCTCGACGACGTGCCCGACCCCGCCGCCGCCCTCGACGCCGCCGTCATCGCCGGGGTCGTCGTGGAAACGGAAGGCCGGGTCGTCCCCGCGCACCCGCTGATCGGCGCGGCGGCTGTCGACGCGGTGCCGCCCGCCCGCCGCGCCCTGCTCTACCAGCGGCTCGCCGCGGTGTCGGCCAGCCCCGAGCGGCGCGCGCACTTCGCCGCGCTGGCCGCCGGGCCCGGGCCCGACCCCGAAGTCGCGGCGATCCTGGACGCGGCGGCGGCCTCCGCCTACGCGCGGGCCGCGAACGCGGCGGCCGGCCAGTTCGCCGCGCAGGCGGCGGCGTTCACGCCCGCGTCCGACCCGGCCGAGCGCGCACGGCGCCTTATCCGGGCGGGGGAACTGCTGTTCCTGGCCGGCGACGTCGCGGGCTCGGTCCGGCATCTCCAGGCACTCGACGCCGAGGCTCTCGATAATGATGAGCTCGAACGCGCCCTGCCGCTCCTGGTCGACGAGACCGACTTGCTGGTGGGGTCCGAGGCCGCCAGCGCCGTGATCACCAGGGTGCTGGCGTCCGTCGGGGACGACAGCCGGCGCCGGGCGATCGTGCTCGCGCCGGCGTCCGACATCCTCTACGGCATCCGCGACCGGCGGGCGGACGTGGCCAGGGAGGCGATCAGCTGCGCCGAGGACGCCGGGGAGCCCGCGAACGGCCCGCTGCACCGGGCGCTGCTCAACCTCGCGGTCGCCAAGGTGTCGGACGGCGACGGGCTGGACACGAGCCTGCTCGATCGCGCCGCGCGGCTCGAGCCGCGGCTGTCTGCGATGCCGCTGCAAGAGACCGCCGACCTGCACCGCGGGCTGTGGTCCCGCTATGTCGACGACCTCGCCACCTCGCGCGCGGCGCTGCACCGCTGCGTGGCCCGCGCCCGGGAAACCGGCGAGGACCTCGCCCGCACGACGTTCCTGTCCTTCCTGGCGCTGACCGAGGAACTCGCCGGCGACTTCGGCGCCGCGGCGGCGGCCCTGGAGGAGGCGGAAGAGGTGTCCGGCATTCACGACTGGCCGGGCTCGCCGTGGATGCTCGAGCCCCGCTACGAACTGCTGATCGCGGCCGGGGACCTGGACGCGGCACGGCGCTTCGCCGACGAGTTCCTGCCCGCGGACCCGTCCCGGCCGGAGAGCGTGCGCTTCATGGGGGCGTTCATGCGCGGCAAGGCAGCGGCCTGGCGCGGCGAGGCCGCCGCCGCGCTGCCGCACCTGGAACTGGCCGCGGGGCTCGCCGACGACCTGCGCTGGGCCGATCCTGGCGTGCGCTCCCGGGTCGATCACCTGCTCGCCGAGGCGTACGTCGGGACGTGGCAGCTGGACTCGGCCAGCCGGGTGGCGGAGCGGCTGCGCGCGTTCGGCAACCGCCAGGGCCGGCCGACCCTGATCGGAGACGCGTGCCGCATCGACGCGCTGGCCGCCGCGGCGCGGGGCTCCCTCGAACTGGCGACCGAGGCCGCCAGCGCGGCGGTGGCGGCCCACGAGCAGTCGCCGCTCCGGCCGGAACTGGCCCGCAGCCTGCTGGTCCTCGGCCGGATCGAGCGACGGCGCAAGGCCCGCGGCGCCTCCCGCGCGACCCTGCGGCGAGCGCGGGAACTGGCGGCGGAGATGGGCCACCAGCCGCTGCTGGCCCAGATCGACGCGGAACTGCCGCGCACCGCCGCATCCCGGCCGGGCAGCGAGCTCACCGCCGCCGAACGGCGCGTCGCCGAGCAGATCGCCGGCGGCGCCACCAGCCGGGAGGCGGCCGCGGAGCTGTTCATCAGCGTGCGCACCGTGGACACGCACGTGGCCTCGATCTACCGCAAGCTCGGCGTGCGCAGCCGCTCCGAACTGCGCCGCGCGCTATCCGGCGAACGCGCTTAGTCGGGCTGGGCGACCAGCGAGACGGACTCGATGCCGGCGATCGCGGCCTGCTCGTCGTTGTCCGACGTGTCGCCCGAGATGCCCACGCAGCCGACGACCGCGCCGCTGCCGTCCTTGACCAGCACCCCGCCCGGCACCGGCATCAGCTTGCCGCCGATCGCGGCGGTCGCGGACGCGATGAAGTACGGCTGCTTTTCCGCCCGCTCCATCAGCGACCGGGAGCCCATCCCGAGCGCCAGCGCCCCGTACGCCTTCCCGTACGCGATCTCGAACCGGTTGTTGGACGCGCCGTCCTCGCGCTCGACGCTGACCACGTGGCCGCCCGCGTCGAGCACGACCACGGTGAGCGGCTTCAGGCCGCGCTCCTGCGCGGCCGCCCGCGCGCCGGCGGTTATCGCCCGCGCGGTCTCGAGGCCGATGCTCACGCGCCGCTCCCCTCGTGCTGGTGGTCTTTCAGTTGCTGGCGGTCCTTGCGTTTCTGGGCGGCGCGGTGCCGGTGCAGGATCGGCTCGGTGTAGCCGGACGGCTGCTCCGCCCCGTCGAGCACAAGTTCGCGGGCGGCCTGGAACGCCTCCGTGCCGAACCCTGGCGCCATCGGCAGGTAGTCCGGGTCCCCCGCGTTCTGCTCGTCGACGACCGCGGCCATCCGGCGCAGCGACTCCTCGACGTCGTCCCGCGTGACCACGCCGTGGCGCAGCCAGTTCGACACGTGCTGGGAGCTGATCCGGCACGTGGCCCTGTCCTCCATCAGCGGCGTGCCGTGGATGTCGGGCACCTTGGAACAGCCCACGCCGGCGTTGACCCAGCGGACCACGTAGCCGAGCGTGCTCTGGACGTTGTTGTCGATCTCGGCGCGCCGCGCCTCCGCGTCCCAGTCCGCCGGGTCGGCCAGCGGCAGCGTGAGCAGCTGGCGGAGGGTACCGCGGCGTGCCCCGGCCAGTTCCCGCTGCCGTTCGGCGACGTCGACCGCGTGGTAGTGGATGGCGTGCAGCGTGGCCGCGGTCGGCGACGGGACCCAGGCGCAGTTGGCGCCCGCCCGCGGGTGCCCGATCTTCTGCTCCAGCATCTCCGCCATGTTGTCGGGGGCGGCCCACATGCCCTTCCCGATCTGGGCGCGGCCGCGGAAGCCGCACTCCAGCCCGATGTCCACGTTCGCGTCTTCGTAGGTCGCGATCCAGGTCGTCCGCTTCATGTCCGCCTTGCGCACCACGGGCCCGGCGACCATCGACGTGTGGATCTCGTCACCGGTCCGGTCGAGGAAGCCGGTGTTGATGAACATCACACGGTCACGCGCCTCGTAGATGCACGCCTTGAGGTTGGCGGACGTCCGCCGCTCCTCGTCCATGATGCCGATCTTCATCGTCAGCGGCGGCAGCCCGAGAACCTCTTCGGCGCGGGCGAGTATCTCGCGCGACAGCGCCACCTCCTCGGGGCCGTGCATCTTCGGCTTCACCACGTAGACAGAGCCGGCCCGCGAGTTGCGCCCCGCGTGCGGGCCGCGCAGGTCGTGGACGCTGCCGAGGCCGGTGACGAGCGCGTCGAGGATCCCCTCCGGCACCAGGCTGCCCTCGGCGTCGAGCACGGCGTCGGTCATCATGAAGTGGCCGACCTGGCGGATCAGCAGCAGCGACCGTCCGTGCAGCGTGACCTCGCCGTCGCCGTCGGGCGCGGTATACACCCGGTCGGCGTTCATCTTCCTGGTGAAGACCCGGCCGCCCTTGGTGACCTCGGCTGCCAGCCGGCCCTGCATGAGCAGGAGCCAGTTCCGGTAGCCGAGCACCTTGTCCTCCGCGTCGACGGCCGTGACCGAGTCCTCCAGGTCCATGATCGTCGTCATCGCGGCCTCGAGCAGGATGTCGCGGACGCCGGCGCGGTCGGACTTGCCCACGGGGTGGCCCCTGTCGATCTGGATCTCGGCGTGCAGCCCGTGGTGGCGGAGCAGCACCGCCGACGGGCGATCGGCCGCCCCCTGGTATCCAGCGAACAGCGACGCCTCGGCCAGGCCGGTGCTCCCGGCGGGGGTCTGCGCCGTGAGCTTCCCGCCGCGGACCGCGTAGCCGGTCGCGTCGGCGTGCGAGCCCGCCGTGAGCGGGAAGTAGTCGTCGAGGAACTTCCGGCCGCGGGCGATCACGGCCTGCCCGCGGACCGGGTTGTACGCGCCGCCGCGCTCGCGGCCATCGCTCTCGTCGATCACGTCGGTGCCGTAGAACGCGTCGTACAGCGAGCCCCAGCGGGCGTTCGCGGCGTTGGCGGCGAACCGGGCGTTGAGCAGCGGGACGACCAGCTGCGGGCCCGAGACGCTGGCGATCTCGGGATCGGTGTGATCGGTG
>DASZKN010000175.1:0-11423 GCA_035552855.1 Trebonia sp.
GAGATCGCCAAGAAGAGAGTCCTCTCGTGCCCGGACCCACCGTCATCGTGGGCATCGACGGGTGCGACGCCTGTCAGGCCGCGCTGCGGTACGCCGTCGGGGAAGGCGCAACGCGGTCGCGATCGTAGTCGGGCGGCACCACGGGGAAGCCGCGATCTCAGTAGCCGGCCGGCCAGACAGCCGGCCGGCTACTGGGGTCACAGCGCGATTCCGGTCATCAGCGAGCCGCTGAGCTACCGGCAGGCGCCGCCAGGTCCGTCGCCGCGTTAATCCACCGCGTCCTGCTCGATGCGCACCCTGCTCGCGACGGCGACAGCGGTGATCCGCGATTGAAACGACGTTACCGGTGTGCGGCGCAGGTCGATGGCGACCTCGCCAAGCAACGCCACCGCGAGAATTTCGGGACGTAGGGCCGCGGAAGAGCCAGCCGCCGGGATTCAGAGCAGCGGCAGCCCGAGGAGGGCGGTAACCGCCGCCACGCCCAGGAACAGCCACGCCACGTAGTCGCCGATGTGCCCGGAATGCACGCGGTGCAGGGTGGCGAGGACCGGCCGCGCGGGACGGACGGCGCGGTGCAGGAACCCCGGCAGGCGCTGGGCGTAAATAGCGAGGAACGCGAGCGCCAGGGCCAGCCCGGCCGAAAGGAAGTCCAGGCCCGTGCCCGCGCCTGTCCATGCCACCGCCGGGTCCGGCCTGACCGGTGTCGCCCGCGCGTGGTAGAGCGCCTGGCCGATGTACCCGGCCGCGTCCGTCAGGCGCTGCGCGGCCCCGGCGAATGCCTGGCCGGCGTCCGGAACCACGCCGGCCGCCAGCGCGCCGGCCAGGAGGATGCCGACCGCGGCGAGCATGGTGACCGGTGTCCGCACCAGCTCGGTCGTCTCCGGTTTCTCTTCGGCTCCCGTGGTCTCCTCGCCCGTTCCGTTATCCGAGTCGAGGGCGGGCCTGGGGCCGAGCCCGAAGTAGACGCGCAGTCCCGCGCGCAGTGCCGCGCCGCCAGTCAGCGCCGAAACGGCGATGAACAGGACGGGCCCCCAGGCATAGCCGGCCGTCACCACCGCGTCCTCGGCCACCGATTTGCCGAGCGCCAGCCCGAAGGGCGGCAGCCCGGCCAGGCCGAGCGCCGCCGCCAGGTACAGGCAGGCCGGCAGCCGGTCTTTCCTGCCGCGGCCGTGCAGCCGGTGCTCATCGACATTGCCGTATTTGTCCAGCAGGATGCCGACCAGGAGGAACAGCGCCGACTTCACACCGGCGTGCCCCGCGACGTACAAGGCGGCGCCCGCGGTCCCGTCGTCGCTCAGGGTCGCGAAGCCGGTGATGAACAGGCCGACGTGGGCGATCGTGGAGTAGGCGAGCAGGCGCTTGAGATGCCGCTGCATGAAGCACATCACGGCCCCGGTCACCGCGGTCACAGTGCCGAGCACCACGAACGCGCGGGTCACGTCCTGGTGCGGGATGGACCCGCTGAACACGGTCCAGTAGACGCGCGCGACCCCGTAGACGCCCAGCTCCACCATGATCCCGGAGAAGATGACACACACGGGCGACGGCGCGACGGCGTGCGCGTCGGCGAGCCAGAAGTGGAACGGCACCAGCGCGGCCTTGACCACGAAACCGGTCAGGATCAGCGTGAAAGCGACGATGATCAGGGCGTCGGGCCGCTGGTGACGCACCATGGCGCCCAGCTGGGGCAGGCCCAGCTGGCCGTAGCGGGAGTACAGGATGGCGACGCCGGCTAGCGACAGGTACGCGCCGAGCGAGTTGATGACGCCGAAGATCAGGCCGCCTTGGACCGCGGTCTCGTCTTCGATCTTCATGCCGGTGAGCGCGTAGGCCGCGGCCCCCATCAGTTCAAAGAAGACGAACATGTCGAACACGTCGCCCGATATCGCGAAACCTTCCATGCCCGCGAGAAACAGCAGCATGAGGGCATAGAACCGGCCGTCGACCGTATCGATGTACTGCCAGCTGTACAGCAGCGCGCAGGTGACGAGGCCGCCGGCGAGCAGCGCGAGCCCGGCGCTCATGGGATCGGCGATCAGCGGGATGCCCACGCTCAGCCCGTGCGCCGGCTGCCAGCCGCCCATCCAGCTGATGACCCGCCCGCCGTGCGCGGCGTGCGCCAGGACGACGGCGGCCAAGGCGGTGACCCCGGCCGCGGTGCCCGTGGCAAGGATGTCGCTCAGCCGGCGTGGCAGGTACCGGCCCGCGGCGACGAGAAAGCACGCGCTGATGACCGGGATCACGATCATCAGCGGCAGGAAGTGAGGGATCGCTCCTCCCGTCACGCGATCAGCCCTTCAGCGCCGTGAGGTCGTCCGGGTCAACGGTTCCCTGCCGCTTGTTGACCTGTACCGCCAGGGCCAGCAGCAGCGCCGTGACGGTCGCCGACACCACGATGTCAGTCAGCGTCATGGCCTGGACCACGGGGTCGACGACATCCTTGGACGGCTTAACCGTCGACCCGAACACCGGGGCCAGAGCGCCGCGCTGGTAGCCGACGGCCAGCAGCAGCACGTAGGTGCCGGCCTGGCATACCGACAGCGACACCACCGCGTGGACCATGTTCCGGCTGCGGACGATGCCGTAGCCGCCCGCTAGCATCAGCCAGGCGGCCACGAAGTACGCGTAGACGTTCATGACTCCTCGTCTCTCTCCGCTGGTTCGTCGTCGCTGCCGGAGCGCTCGCCCGCCGTGCCGCCGCTCGCCGCCGCCTCCGTCTTGGCCGCGATGATGATGTCCTGCTGGAGGAAGTGGGCGAGCAGCACCACCATCCCGCAGCCCACTTCAAGGCCCACCGCGCCGTTCAGCACCGGAACCGTTCCGGCGGACACCAGCTGCCCGAACGTGCCACGCCCGATGACATTGGCGAGGAACGAGCCGGCGGCGACGATGCCCGCGAGCCCGACGCCGCCGAATGCCGTCGCGCCCGCCACCTCGCCGATGTCGAAGGCCTCAAGCGGCCGCATCCGGTCCAGCGCCGGGTAACTGCCCGCCACGTACAGCAGGTGCAGGCCCGTCGCGATCACCACGCCGCCCTGAAATCCACCGCCCGGCGTCACCTGGCCGTGCAGGACCACGTCCAGCCCGACCAGGAGCGTGACGGGCAGCAGCGCGTACCCGAGGAGCTTGGTCGACGGCATGACGCGTCCTGGCCGCCGCGGGCGCAGCTCCGCTTCTTCCTCTGACGGGCGCAGCAGGACCGCGGCCCCGATCACGGACGCCAGCAGGATCGTCTCCTCGCCGAGGGTGTCGATGCCGCGCTGGTCGAAGTTGACCGACCCGACCGCGTTCGCGGTCTTGTGCGCGAGCGTCGCGCGCACGGCCAGGTCCCGGTACAGGTGGGCCGTCCCGCCGAAGGCGGGCATCCGGAAGAACGCCACCGCGAACATCGCGGCGACGCATCCGCCGCCCACGAGGAACACCAGCAGCCGGACGCCGCGGCTCATGTCTCCGCCCCGCCCGCCGATTTCCCTGACTGACCGTCTTCCGGGCCGCCGTCCTGCTCGTCCTGCTGGTCGGCTGCCTGCTGCCGCGCGTGCCTGGCGTTGATCGTCCTGATCGCCAGCATCACCATCAGCGGGACAATCGCGGTACCGACCCCTAGCTGGGACAGCGCCACGCCGGGGGCCTGCAGCGCGACGAACAGGACGGTGAGGGCGAGCCCGAGGAACGACAGGCTCACCGCCTGCCGTTCCGGCAGGTTCGTGGCGACCACCGCCGTCCCGGCCAGCGCCACGAGCGTCAAGGCGGCGGCGAGCAGGACGGTCACTGCGGTGAATCCTCCTCGAGCAGGCCCTCCCGCTGCGCGGCCACCCGGCCGGTCGCGGCCTCGAGCGCCGGCCCGGTGATCGCGAGCACGAAGACGATGAACAGGTCCTCCGCCGTCGTCAGCCCCCAGCCGTTGGCGACCGCGAGGGCGAGCCCCGCCAGCGGCGCCCCGATCGATGTCACGGGAGAAAGGTAATGCAGCCGCACGTAGACCCGGCGCGCCCGCAGCGCGCCGAGGCACGACAGCACTGTCACGGTGATGCCCGCCCAGAGCAGGACGAGTGCCGCCACGTGGCCGGCGCTCATTGCCGCGGGCCGAGCAGCCGCGTGTACACGAGCGTGCCCGCGAACGACAGCAGGGCAAGGACCAGCGGCACGATCAGGTACTGCGATTCGTTTTCGGCTTGCGAGAACAGCATGAGCTCGAGCGCCGCGACGACGGAGCCCAGCTCGAGCCCCACCAGCCGGTCGACGGCCGTGCCGCGTGCCGCCATCCAGCACGCCGGCGCCAGGCCGCCGAACATCAGGACGACCGAGCCGAGCAGCCACGCGCTCACCGGCGGACCACCTGCTCGAGCTGTGGCCAGCCGCTGACCAGGTTGTGTATCACGAGCGTGCCCTCCTCCAGATCGCTGTCGACGACGAACGTGCCGGGGGTCGCGGACACGACAAGGACCGCGGCCGCGTGGCGGGCGGCCACGACGTCGGGCGGCTCAGCCGGAAGCCGGACCCGCGTAAGCTCCCCCTCAGCGTTCCATCTGCGTAGCTGGCGCATCGTGAGCAGCAGCAGGCGGACGGTATCCACGGGCACCGCCGCCAGCAAGGGCAGCAGCCAGGCGGCCCAGCCCGGCCGCGGCCGCCAGGAGCCGGCGACCGCTTTGCGGCCGGCGCGCGCCGCGATCCCGCACGGCAGGCCGCACGCCGCGGCGGCGACCAGTTCCTGATCAGGCACCGACGAGAGAGTCAGCGTCCAGACGGCGACCGCCGCGGCCCACCACCACACGACCTCGAGCGCCGCGAGCAGTGCCCGGCGCGGCCACGCCGGCGTCGGCGTGGCCGCGGGTTCCCGCAGCGGTTCTGACTCTGGCATGACCCCTCCGCTACCCTGCTAACCAGGCGTCACACCCACGGGCCGGCCAGTGCACCCTGTCCGGGTCGGCACTAGGCCGAAGCCGCCTATGCGCCGCTGGGCCCGAACGAGAACGCTTCCACGACACGGTCAGCCAGTCCCGCGACCGGACCGAGAAGTGCCCCGGCCCACGGCTGGCCGGGCAGCTGGGGGTGCGGCCGGGTCGGGACCAGGAAGCCCCGGCTGGCCAGTTTCGCGCCGGTCTGTGCCAGCACGTCCTCCGGCAGTGTGCGCCGCATGCGGCCCAGGAGGCGCTCTTCCACGCTGATGTGCTCCTCGATCGCGGCCAGCACCTGATCGAGCACCTCGCTGGCGCGCGGATCGCGTTCGCTCAGCCAGTGCAGCTTCTCGAAGCGCTCTTCCGCGTGCTGCTTCCGCCGCCAGGCGGCTTTGCCGATGGCCTTGCCATCGGGCCAGGCACCGCGCAGCAGTGGCCACAGGTACAGCTGTTTCGCGCGCTCGTGCGCGATAAAGCAGCGCCGCAGATCGCTGATCCGCGCCAGCGCGCGCCGCAGTTCAGGTCCCTTCGCCCCGCCGCCCGGACGGGCGTCGTTTCTGACCGCGCGGGTCAGCGCCGTGATCTCGCCGTGCTGGCGGGACAGCACGGTCACCGCGTCATCCGCCGGCGGGCGGCTACCCTCTCGGCCGCTCTTCATCCGGCCCGTCTCCGCTGGGGTCACAGGCGCCGGAGCATGGCGTTCCTGGCCATGTCGACCACTGCGGCGGCCGGGCCGATCGTCTTCAGCAGGTCCGGCCGGGCCGGGACGTGCGGATGCGGGCGGGTGGGCGCCCGCCGCTTGGCGGCCGCGATCTGAGCGCCGAGCCGGGCAACTTCCTCCTGGCTCAGTTTGAGCCGCAGCCGGGGCCAGACGATGTTCTGCTCGTAGCTGATGTGCTCGCGCAGCATGGCGGCGACCCGGTGGGTGAGCGTATCAAATTCCTCGTTGCCCGCGCTGGTCTTCGCGAGCTCGTTGAGCAGGCGTTTCCCGGTGGCCTCCTGCTCCAGGGCCACGGCGCACAGCTCCGCTCCGTCGTTAGCGCGGTCGCGGACAGCGGGCCAGAACACGATTTCCTCGGCGACCTCGTGCCGGGACAGTTCCATCACCAGTTCGCCGGCGATGGCCTTGCGGACCTTCGGGCCCGCGTGCGGCTCCGAGTTGCCGCCGGTCAGCCGGTTCGACAGCGCGAAGATCCTGTCATGGTCGGCGGCCAGCACCGTGAACACGTCCGCCATCTCAGCCTCCGCTTCCTCCGGCCGCGCCGTCGGCCCGCGCGCGCTCGTTCAGCCGCTGCCGCTGCGGTACGACGGTGTACTTGGGATCGCCCGCCGACGCCATGCCGGCGTGATAGATGCCCCAGCGGGTGGCGGCGGAAGCGACGACGAGCGTGGCCCCCGATGCCGCCGCGAGCGCCCGCCTGACCCGGCCCGGGAGCAGGCGGCCGGCCAGGCCCGGCGCGCTCAGCAGCGTGCCCGCCGTTCCGGCGGCGGCGAGGAGCTTCCCCGCCTTCACGTACTTGCCGCCCTTGCCCTCGGAGTACGGCTCGGCGGTCATGCCGATGCGGTGCTCCATGCGCTCGAACGCGGCGATCTCCATGGCCGCGCCGAGCACGGCCAGGTAGCGGGCGGGCGTGGTCTCGTCCGGCCCCGTCCCCGGCAGCAGCGCCGTGGTCATGCCGAGGCCGCCGGCGGCCATCATCCCCGAACCGGTGAACACGAACGGCATTTCCGGGTAGCCGTCGTGCCAGGCCGGCACGGCGGTGTTGCTGATCAGCGCGGCCGTGTAGGACGCGACCGCCGGGCCGAGCAGCGCGGATCCGGCGGTGGCAGCGGCGCCGAGGCGGGGCAGCCGCCCGGTCAGCGCGGTCAGCGCTGCCACGCCCGCCGCCGGCACGTACCCGCCGAGCAGCCACGAGCCGACGCTCATCGGCGAGGTCACCTTGAATACCCGCATCATGTTGAGGAACCGTCCGGGGCGGCCGAGGTCGTGGACGAGCGCGACCACCGAGAGCGCTCCCGCGGCGACCGCGCTCGTCTTGACGGTCTTGCCGAGCGTGGGACGGCCGGTGAGGTCGGATCCGGCGGCGAGCAGCGAGCAGCCGCCCGCCAGTCCGCCGAGGAACAGGTAGCCGGGGATATCCGGGGACTCCCAGACGGGCTGGTTGATGATCGGCTTGCCGTAGTAGGAGGTGAACTCGGCGGGAGGCACCATCGGCTGCTCGGCCCGGCGCTTGCCGCGCCAGCGCCGCGGCACGTTGACGCCGGTCATCGCTTCCCGGTCCGGCCGCTCGCCGCGCAGTCCCTCCTTGGTCACGTCGGACTGGCTCATCGGTGTCCTCCCCAGACCGCGGCGGCGAACGCGGCGGCGGCACCGGCGGCCATGACGCCGGCCGCGGCGCCGACATGCCGCCACATGGAGGGGATGTCCCTGGTGGTGACGACGGGGTCCGGCGGCAGGCCGTAGACCTCAGGCTCGTCGAGCAGCAGGAAGAACGCGCCGTCGCCACCGACTCCGTCGTCCGGGTCGCGCCCGTACAGCCGGGCGTCGGCGACGCCGGCCTCGCGCAGTTCGCCGACCCGGCGGTCAGCCCGCTCACGTAGCTCGTCGAGCGGACCGAACTGGATCGAGTTGGTCGGGCACGCCTTCGCGCAGGCGGGCTCCATGCCGTCGCTGAGCCGGTCGTAGCACAGCGTGCACTTCCAGGCCCGGCCGTCACCCTTGCGCTGGTCGATGACGCCGTACGGGCAGGCCGGGATGCAGTAGCCGCAGCCGTTGCAGATGTCCTCCTGGACCACCACGGTGCCGAATTCGGTCCGGAACAGCGACCCGGTCGGGCACACATCCAGGCAGGCCGCGTTCGTGCAGTGCTTGCACACGTCCGACGACATCAGCCAGCGGAGGTCGTTCGCGGCGCCGGGGGTGGTGGGCGTCATCGTCGCCGCTTCCGGCGGCGTGCCCGAGCCCTCGGGAATCAGGCCGAGCACGTCGGCGCCCTCATGGTGCACCCCCGCGTCCTGCATGGCGACCGGCTTGCGCTGCTCGATGAACGCGACGTGCCGCCACGTGTCGGCGCCGAGCCCGCCGGTGTTGTCGTAGGACATGCCGAGGAGGTTGAGCCCGTCCTCGGGGACGTGGTTCCACTCCTTGCACGCGACCTCGCAGGCCTTGCAGCCGATGCAGACCGACGTGTCGGTGAAGAACCCCATCCGCGGCGGGTGATCCGGGTAGCCGCTGATCTCCGCCGGGTCGGCGTCCCCGCTCAGCGCGCCGTCGAACCGGCCCGTGCGGATTTCCGGCAGCCATGTCACCGTCCGCTGTCCGTTCGCGCTCATATCTCCGTCCCCGTGTCCTCGGTGATGCCGGCCTTGCGCTGGTAGTCCCGCACGAACGCGGGCCGGGCCGGGCCGCGCGGCCGGCGTCCGGGCCTGATGTCGCACGCGAACGCCTTGGTCTCCTGGATATGCGAGTTCGGATCCAGGCTGAGCTCCACGAGATCGTTGGCCGGATCGCCGGTGCTGTACCCGTTGCCGCCCCAGTGGTACGGGATCCCGACCTGGTGCAGCGTCCGGCCCTGCACGGTCAGCGGGGTGATCCGCTCGGTGACGAGCACGCGTGCCTCGATGACGTTCCGCGCGGTGACGATCGTGGCCCAGCCGAGGTGCTCGAGGCCGCGCTCGGCGGCGAGTTCCGGCGAGACCTCGCAGAAGAAGCCGGGCTGCAGCTCGGCCAGGTACGGCACCCACCGGGACATGCCGCCGGCCGTATGGTGCTCGGTCAGCCGGTAGGTAGTCGCCACGTACGGGAAGACGTCCGATCCCGGCTGGCCGCCGCTCGGCTGGAGGCGGTTGTCCGGGTGCTTGAACGGCAGCACCTGCCGGACCGGGTTGCGCTGCTGCTTGTACAGCAGGTTGGGGAACGGCGAGTCCTGCGGCTCGTAGTGTGCCGGCAGCGGACCGTCGGTCAGTCCGGCCGGCGCGTACAGCCACGCCTTGCCGTCGGCCTGCATGACGAACGGGTCGATGCCGGACAGCGCCTCGGCGCCGGTCGCACCGTGCGGCGGCCGGTAGTGCGGCGACTTGTCGGCGGCGAAGTCGGGGATGTCATGCCCCTGCCACGACGCCTTCTCCTCGTCCCACCACACCAGGGCCTTGCGCTCGCTCCACGGCTTGCCGTCCGGGTCGGCGGAGGCACGGTTGTAGAGGATCCGCCGGTTCGCGGGCCAGGCCCAGCCCCATTCCGGGGCGATCCAGCTCTGCTCCCTGGCGGGCTTGCGGCGGGAGGCCTGATTGACCCCGTTGGTGTAGACACCGCAGTAGATCCAGCAGCCGCAAGCGGTGGACCCGTCCCCGTTCAGCTGCTCGTAGGACGTCAGCGGCTCGCCGTCGCCGTTGAAGCCGTTGATCTCGGCCAGCACCGCCTCGGCCTCCGGCTCGGCGGTCTCCCCGGACGTCGGATAGTCCCACGTCAGGTCGAGCAGCGGCCGGTCCGTCGCGTCGGTCGAGCCGGCCAGCTTCGCGCGCAGCTTCCGGCCGAGGTGGTACATGAACCACAGCTCGCTCCGGGCGTCCCCGGCCGGCTCGATCGCCTGATGGTGCCACTGCAGCAGCCGCTGGGTGTTCGTGAAGCTCCCGCTCTTCTCGGTGTGCGCGGCGGCGGGCATGAAGAACACCTCGGTGCCGATGTCCTCCGTTTTCAGCTCACCGGTCTCGATCTCCGGGCCGTCCTTCCAGAACGTCGCGGACTCGATCAGCGAGAAGTCCCGCACGACCAGCCAGTCTAGGGCGGCGAGGCCGAGCCGCTGCAGCTTGGCGTTCGCCGAGCCGACGGCCGGGTTCTCGCCCATCAGGAAGTAGCCCTTGCAGTCGCCCGCGAGCTGCGCCATCACGGTCTCGTAGGTGGAGTGGCTGCCGGTCAGCCGCGGCAGGTAGTCGAAGCAGAAGTCGCTCTCCGGCGTCGCGGCCGGCCCCCACCAAGCCTTCAGCAGGCTCACCATGTAAGACCGCATCGCCGCCCAGTAGCCCTTGTCGGTCCCTTCGGCGGCGACGAACGTCTCGAGGTCCTCATTGCCGTGGGCGTGCGGCATCGGGATGTAGCCGGGCAGCAAGTTGAACAGCGTGGGAATGTCGGTCGACCCCTGGATCGACGCGTGCCCGCGCAGCGCCACGATGCCGCCGCCGGTCCGGCCCATGTTGCCGAGCAGCGACTGCAGCACGGCCGCGGTGCGGATGTACTGCACGCCGACGGTGTGCTGGGTCCAGCCGACGCTGTACACCCACGCCGTGGTCCGGTCCCGGCCGGAGCTCTCCGTCACGTGCTCGCAGACCCGGCGGAACGTGTCCCGCGGCACGCCGCAGATCTGCTCCACCATCTCCGGGGTGTAGCGCGCGTAGTGCCGCTTGAGGATCTGGAACACGCAGCGCGGGTGCTCGAGGGTCGGGTCGGTGTGCGGCGGGCTCACGTGCGCGCCGCCGGAGCCGTGCGCCTCACCCCGCCCGGCCTCGCTGACCGAGGCTTTCTGCGCCCGGTCCTCATACAGCTCGTCGCGCTCACCGGACGCCGCCTGCGTTTCCGCGTCCTCGTACTGCCAGGTTTGCGTGTCGTAGCTCCGCTGGTCGGCGTCGAACCCGGAGAACACGCCGTCCAGGTCCTCGGTGTCCTTGAACTCCTCGCTGATGATCGTCGCGGCGTTGGTGTAGTTGACCACGTACTCTCTGAAGTACTTGTCGTTGGACAAGACGTAGTTGACGATCCCGCCGAGGAACGCGATGTCCGTGCCCGCGCGCAGCGGCACGTGCAGGTCGGCGAGCGCGCTGGTCCGGGTGAACCGCGGGTCGACATGGATCACGGTCGCGCCGCGCGCCTTGGCCTCCATCACCCACTGGAATCCCACCGGGTGACACTCGGCCATGTTCGAACCCTCGATCACGATGCAATCGGAGTTCTGCAGGTCCTGCTGGAAGTCCGTGGCGCCGCCACGGCCGAACGAAGTCCCCAGACTGGGGACGGTGGCGGAGTGTCAAATGCGGGCCTGGTTCTCGATCTGTACGGCCCCGAGCGCGGTGAACAGCTTCTTGATCAGGTAGTTCTCTTCGTTGTCGAGCGTCGCGCCGCCCAGCGAGGCGAACCCGAGCGTCCGCCGGGTGCGCTTGCCGTCGACCTCCCACTGCCAGCCGGCCCGCCGCGCCGCGATCACCCGGTCGGCGATCATGTCCATGGCCGTCTCCAGCGGCAGGACTTCCCAGTCGCTGCCGTGCGGGCGCCGGTACAGCACCTCGTACCGGCGCGCGCTCCCGGTGGTCAGCTGCAGGCTCGCCGATCCCTTCGGGCACAGTCGCCCCCGGCTGATCGGCGAGTCCGGGTCGCCCTCGATCTGGACGACCTTCTCGTCCTTGACGTACACGTTCTGGCCGCAGCCCACCGCGCAGTACGGGCAGACCGACTTGACGACCTTGTCCGACTACCGCGTCCGCGGCACCAGGTTCTTAATCGTCCGGCTCTTGGCCGCGGCCCCGCGGCCGAGCGGGTCC
>DASZKN010000176.1:0-4264 GCA_035552855.1 Trebonia sp.
TCGTCGAGGCGGTCCGGTCCGGGACGCTGCCCGGGGCGCGCCTGGAAGAGGCCGCGGCCCGGGTGGCCGCCCTGCGCGCCCGGCTCGCCGCTTCGGCGGCTGCGGCTGGGGCGGCCGGGGTGGCCGCGGCGGGGATGGCCGCGGCGGGGGTGGCCGCGGCGGTTCCGGCGGACGGGGCCGGAACCGCCGAGATCGGCCTGATCGCGGCCCGGCGGGCATTGCGCCTGACCGGCCCGCGGCCGGAGCTGCGCGATCCCCTGGTCGTCGAGGTGACGCCGCTGACCAACATGGCCGCGGGCGACGCGCACTGGGGCCTGGCCGGCTGGGTGCCGGCGGAAAACCTCCGCCGGGTGGCGGCCGCGCCCGACCCGGTGGCCGCCGCGGCCGCCACGCTCAAGGCCGCGGCCGGGCGCCCGCTCGTCGTGGCGGTGCGGGACGCGCACCGCTCCGCCGCTACGCGGGCGCTGGTCATGTCCGTCCTCAGCGAGCGTCCGGACGCGGTGGTGCTCGAGATGGGTCTTCCGTACTGGCAGCCGCCGGCCGGGACATACCAGTCGTACCTGGCGACCTACGGCGCCTCCCGCGCCAACACGCAGGCCGCCGCCGAACTCCTCCGCGTCCAGGCCATCCCTGCCTGAATGCGCTGCTGGCGGCGGGCAGCTCGCTGTTCGCCGCCGACAGCACCGGCGAGCCGATGACGGCACCGGTCCGCGATCGTGGCTGGCCCGCGGGAGGCGGATCGCTCGATCCCCCTAAACGGCCCGCACCGTGCGGCCGGGCGTTTCGTGCGGTTTGCACCGCTTTTAGCTATTTCGCGGCGTAGGCAGGCTCGATTGCAACATAGTCCAGAGCGGGCCGATGCGAGAAAACCGGTCTGGAACCTGCATAATAGCGGGCATGCGACTGTCAGCGCGCGCCGATTACGCGCTGCGTGCGGCCATCGAGCTCGCCGCGGCGCAAGACGGTCATGTCACAGCCGAGCAGCTTGCCCAGGCGCAGAACATCCCGGGCAAGTTCCTCGAGACCATCTTGACCCACCTGCGCAGGAGCGGCCTGGTCCGCAGCCAGCGCGGGCCTGACGGCGGTTTCTGGCTCGCGCGGCCCGCGAACGAGATCTCGCTGGCCGACATCATCAGGGCCATCGACGGGCAGTTGCTCGGCGTGCGCGGCGAACGCCCGGAGAACGTCACCTACCCGGGCGCGGCGGCGCCCCTGCAGCGCGTGTGGATCGCCCTGCGCGCCAACGAGCGCGCGGTCCTCGAGACCGTCACGCTCGCTGACATCGTTTCGGGGAAGCTGCCGCCGGCTATCCAGATTCTCACCGACAGTCCGACAGCCTGGGTCTGACTCTTACGATCGCCTTACGGCCAGGCGCCGGCAGACGCAAGCGCCGCCGCGACAGCGGCGGCGCTTGCGATTTGCCGTCAGACCGGCACCATGTCCGGGACATCGCCGACGCTCGACACGTCGTCGAGCCCGTGCGCGACAGGCTGCGCCGACCCTGGGACCTCGACGGTGATGCGCTCGGCGGGAAGACGCAGGCCGGGCTCGCGGGGCACCGCGACCGCGGAGTCGGCCTGCAGTTCGGCGAGCGCGAAGTTGTCGGACACCTCACGGAAGACCTGGGACAACGGCGTGTCGAGGGCGGCACAGATGGCCGCGAGCAGTTCCGACGACGCTTCCTTACGGCCGCGCTCTACTTCGGATAGGTACCCGAGCGACACTCTCGCGGACGCCGATACCTCGCGCAGAGTGCGACCCTGCCGGACGCGCAGACGACGCAGGACGTCGCCAAGCAGTTGACGAAGCAATACCATCGTCGCACTCCCTTCCTGAGGCAAGACCGCTTCCCGATCTCCTTCCGAGGAAACAGGACCGCGGTCGCCGATATATCCACCGTACCTTTCCGCACGGTTAGGCTGACAGCCCCCGGCCTGCTGTGTTCACTCTTGACGTAACACTGTAATCACGCGCTCTCTTCCCGCAGCCGGCCAAGTAGCAACCCAAGAACTCGTTCCACTGTCAGTCTACGTACCTCGTCCCGGTTTCCGGTCAGTGCCATCGTTCTCACTACCGTGTCGTCCGCCAGACTTACCGCGACATGCACCGTTCCCGCTGGAAAACCGGCGGAGACACCGGGTCCGGCGACTCCCGTCGTCGACACGCCGATGGTCGCGCCGAGCCGTTCCCTGACGCCTTTCGCCATGGCGGCCGCGACCGGCCCGTAGACCGGCCCGTGCTTGTCCAGCATCACGCGGTCGACGCCGAGGAGGTGCGCCTTCAGTTCGGTCGCGTAGGCGACGACACCGCCCCGGAACGCCTCTGACGATCCCGGCACGTCGGTGAACGCGGCGGCGACCAGGCCCCCGGTCAGCGACTCGGCGGTCGCGACGGTCTGGCCGGAGGCACGCAGCATCCCGAGGATCTCGATGGCCAGTTCACGCGCCGCCGCCCCGGCGACCCCGCTAGGCGCGCCGGCTGCGTCCGCCATCCATCCTCCTCAGCCCTCGGCTTAGCCCTGACGCTAGCCCTTAACTTTTAACCCTGGTCTCAGAATCCTGGCCGCGGCTCGATCGCACCGCTCGCACCACATAATCGGCACCAGTCACCAGCGTTACCACGAGCGCCGCGCCCATGACAACATCCCTGACCACGTGGTGCGGGCTGAGCGACGCGGGCAGCACGTACAGGCAGATGGCGACGATCTGGAGCAGCGTCTTGAGCTTGCCGCCCTGGCTGGCGGCGATGACACCGCGCCGGATCACCGCGAACCGCATGGCGGTGATGCCGATCTCCCGGAAGAGGATCAGCGCGGTGACCCAGCCGGGAAGTTCGCCCAGAGCGGACAAGGTGATGAGCGCGGCGCCCGTGAGCGCCTTGTCCGCGATCGGGTCGGCGATCTTGCCGAAATCGGTGACCAGGTTCCGGCTGCGGGCCAGCTTCCCGTCCGCCAGGTCGGTCAGCGACGCGACGCAGAACACCCCCAGCGCGGCCAGCCGCCACGCGGTGCCGCCCGCGGCTAGGAAAACGACGAAGACGGGGACGAGACAGATGCGGACGACCGTGAGGACGTTGGCGACGTTGACGAGGCCGACGGACTCGGAGTCGCCCGAGTCCCGGTTCACGCGCGGGCGACCAGGTCGGCGCCGGCCGACTCGGTCACGACCGCCGTCACAAGATCACCTGGCGCTAGCGGGCGGTCCGCCAGCAGCGTGGTGGACCCGTCCACGTCGGGCGCCTGGTGCGCCGCGCGGCCCTCGTAGTGGCCTGGCTCGTCGAGCACGGTCTCGACGAGCACCTCAACTGTGTCGCCGATCCGGTCGGCGGCCCGCTGCGACATGACCTCCTCGGCGATGTCGGCGAACTCCGTCACCCGGCGGGCGACCTCGTCCTCGTCCACCTTGGTGCCGGCCGCGAAGCCCGCCGCCTCCGTGCCGTCTTCGTCGGAGTAGCCAAAGATGCCGATCGCGTCCAGGCGGGCGGCGCCGAGGAACAGCTCGAGCTCGCCGAGGTCCTCGGCGGTCTCGCCGGGGAAGCCGACGATGAAGTTCGACCTGATGCCCGCCTCCGGGCTGAGCTCGCGGATCCGCTCCACGAGGCCGGTGAACCGTGCGCGGTCGCCGAACCGCCGCATGCTCCGCAGGACCCGGCCGCTCGCGTGCTGGAACGACAGGTCGAAGTAGGGCACCACGCCGGGCGTGGACGTCATCACGTCGACCAGGCCGGGGCGGACCTCGGCGGGCTGCAGGTAGCTGACCCGGACGCGGGCGATGTCGTTGACCTTCGCCAGCTCGGGCAGCACGGTCTCGAGCAGCCGCAGGTCGCCCAGGTCCTTGCCGTACGATGTCGAGTTCTCGCTCACCAGCAGCAGCTCGCGCACGCCCTGGCCCGCGAGCCACTCGGCCTCGGCGAGCAGCTCGGGCGGGCGCCGGGAGACGAACGAGCCGCGGAACGCGGGAATCGCGCAGAACGAGCACCGGCGGTCACAGCCCGACGCGATCTTCAGCGGCGCCGTGACGCCGCCAGCGAGCCGTCTGCGGATCACGCGCGGGCCGGAGGCGGGGGCGATACCGGGCGGCAGGTCAGTAAGGTCGGGGACGGGCTCCTGAGCCGCCTGCGACGCAGCGGCTTGCGACGCAGCGGCTTGCGACGCAGCGGCTTGCGACTGCCTGGCCTCCTGGCGGCTGGCCGGGGACACCGGCAGCAGCGTGCGGCGGTCCCTGGCCATGTGCGCGTCTTTCCGCTTGCCGGCGAGCATGTCGTC
>DASZKN010000177.1:0-3989 GCA_035552855.1 Trebonia sp.
CCGAGGTGGCCGAGCGGCACCGGAAGGCAGACAAGAGCGCGCCCAGGATCGAACTTCAGAAGGGGATCCCGCCGGAGGTCCGGCTACGGCTGCGCATCGGCGAAGACGACCAGGTGATCACCAGGCATGAGGAACGATACATCGACGACATCCCCTGGTCGCTCTGGACTTCGTACTATCCGATGGAACTCGTGACCAAGGGCGCCGCCAAACTGCTTGTGGCGGAAGACATTCCCGAAGGCACCGTGCGCTATTTGTCGACGGTCGGCGTCCATCAGAAGAGCTACCGCGACTGGATCACCGCTCGCACACCAGACGAGAATGAGCAGAAGTTCTTCCGCATCGCCCATTCCGCGACGGTGTTCGAGATTTACCGCACCGGTTTCGACCAGAACGGCGAACCGATGCGTGTCACTGTCAGCATCTACCCCATCGACAGGAACCAGTTCATCTACGACGGCGGCGATCCGCCCGGTCCGCAGTACGGCTGAGACGGGACTGATGCCCGAAAAAGCTGCCCGCCTGTCCGGCGTAGCGGGTGGAGGAGGCCAGGCAGCCAGCCGGCCCCTTGAAGCCGGGGCACGTGTTGTTAACAGAAACAATCCAAGGAGTTGCCGTGGCGAAGTATCACTCACGGCCTTCGCTGCAGTACAGGTACGAGCACTACGACCCCAGGGTTTAAGCGCCTCCTGTACCGCAAGGAGTGTCCGTATCGCCGGCCGTCGCCGCACATCAGCGACGGCGGCCGGCGGTCTCACGGCAGCCATATTCATACCTATTCCTAACCAGGATCCCTATGCCGTCACATTTCCACTGGACCACGTTCGATGTCAGCGCCGATCTCCCGCCCGGCTGGCAGAAGGATGTCCGCGACGTGGCCGCCAATGCCGACTTCCGCGAGTTCCCGCGCACGCCCGTTTTGTCGCGTGAGCGAGCGGACGTGTCGCATATCTCGCGCGGCCGGGTACACGCCGCTGAGGTCCGCCGAGAACTGCCGTGGCTATACGAGGCCTACCACACGGCTTTCCTCCGCCTCGCCGGCCAGATCGGCGGGTCGGAGCCTGTCACCACCGCGGCGGACGACCGTTACGGCGTCGTGCTCAATGTTCAGCACGGCACCGACATGCGTTTTGAGTGTCACGTCGATTCCAATCCGCTGACCGGCTTGCTTTTCTGCACCGATCACGAGGCCGGCGGCGGTGAACTTGTCTTCGGAAACGACACGGAGGCAACGGACGTGGCGGGAGTAGAGCGCTCATGCTCAGTGATACGAGCGCACGCCGGCCATATCGTGTTTTTTGACGCGCGGACACAACCGCACTACGCACGTTCCTTGCTGTCAGCCGGGGCGATGCGGGTAGTCGCGGTCATGAACTTCTACACGAAATCATGCCCGGAGTCGACGCGGCCCGCGGAGCTGACCAGCCATCAGCACCGGATCTACGGCAACGCCATGGTGCCCCGCCGGCCGCGACCAATTCGTGTGGATGCCTGAGCTGACCTTCCTGACTCGCGGTACTAGCGCGCTGCCGCGATCGTCCCGCTGCCGAGGACGACGTCGCCGTGGTACAGCACGGCCGCCTGGCCAGTGGCCACGGCGCGCGCTGCCTGGCGAAGCTGGATCCGCAGCGCGCCGTCCGCCAGCCAGGCGACACAGGGGTAGACCTCGCCGTGCGCCCGCAGCTGCACGTTGCACTCAACCGGCGTGACCGGCGGCTCGCAGCCTGTCCAGACCGTGCGCTCGGCGGAGATCTCCGATACCGCGAGCCCGCTCGCCGGACCGACCGTGACCGTCCGGGTTACCGGCTCGATGCTGAGCACGTAGCGCGGACGGCCGTCTGGCGCCGGGCGATCGACGTTCAGCCCCTTGCGCTGCCCGACCGTGAAACCATAGGCGCCTTCATGCGACCCGAGGACCGACCCGTCCTGGTCCACAATCTGGCCGGGCGCGGCACCGAGCTGGCGGGTAAGGAATCCCCTGGTATCCCCGTCCGCGATGAAGCAGACATCATGGCTGTCCGGCTTGTCGGCGACCAGCAGGCCGCGGTCCCGGGCTTCCGCACGCACCTTCGCCTTGGGCGTGTCGCCGAGCGGGAACAGCGCGTGCGCGATCTGGTCCTTGGTCAGCACCGCGAGCACGTACGACTGGTCCTTGCCGTCGTCGACCGCCCGGCGCAGCGTTCCATCGGTCCCGGTCCGCGCGTAGTGCCCAGTGCACACCGCGTCGAAGCCGAGCGCGAGCGCCCGGTCGAGGACGGCGGCGAACTTAATCTTCTCGTTGCAGCGCAGGCACGGGTTGGGCGTGCGGCCCGCCGCGTACTCGGCGACGAAGTCGTCGACGACGTCCTGCTTGAAGCGCTCGGCCATGTCCCAGACGTAGAACGGGATGCCGATCACGTCGGCCGCCCGGCGGGCATCCCGCGCGTCCTCCAGCGTGCAGCACCCGCGGGCACCCGTGCGATACGACCGCGGGTTCTGCGAAAGCGCCAAGTGGACGCCGGTCACATCGTGGCCGGCGTCGACCATCCGCGCCGCGGCGGTAGCGGAGTCAACCCCGCCCGACATCGCGGCCAGCACCCGAAGACCCATAGCTCTTCGAGGCTACCTTGGCTTACACCGTGAGCACGCCAGCGCCCGGTACCCGGTTAGCGGCCGGCCGCGCGGCGCGCCCGGGCGACCGCCTCGCCGATGACGCCGCCGACCGCGTCGATGTCCGCCTGAGTGGTCGTACGGCCGAGCGAGAAGCGCAGCGACCCGCGCGCGCGGCCCTCGTCGGCACCCATCGCGAGCAGCACGTGGCTCGGCTCGGCGACACCCGCCGTGCACGCGGAACCGGTGGAACACGCGATGCCGCGGGCGTCGAGCAGCAGCAGCAGCGCGTCCCCCTCGCAGCCGGGGAAGGAGAGATGCGCGTTGCCGGGCAGGCGCTCCGGCCCGGGCGGCGGCCCGTTGAGCACCGCGTCGGGGACGGCCGCCAGCACCTGCCTGATCAGGTCGTCGCGCAGCGCGGCGACCCGCTTGGCCTCGGCCTCCCGCCGGGACGCCCACACGACCGCCGCGACCGCGAAGGCACGGATCGCGGGCGCGTCCAGCGTTCCGGAACGGACGTCACGCTCCTGGCCGCCGCCGTGCAGCACCGGCACGGGAGTGACGCCCTTGCCCAGGATCAGCGCCCCGGCGCCCACCGGGCCGCCCAGCTTGTGACCCGTGATCGTCAGCGCGTCCGCGCCGCTCGCGCCGAAGTTCACCTCGAGTTGCGCCGCCGCCTGCACCGCGTCCGTATGGAACGGCACGCCGTACTCGTGCGCCGTTTCCGCGAGGGCCGCGATCGGCTGCACGGTGCCGACCTCGTTGTTCGCCCACATGACGCTGACCACGGCGGCGGGGCCGGCCGTCAGCGCGGCCCGCAGCACCTCCGGGGTGACCGTGCCCGCGGCGTCCACGTCCAGCCAGACGGCCTCGGCGCCCTGTGCGTCCGCCAGCCAGCGCACGGAGTCCAGCACGGCGTGATGTTCGATGGACGTGGTCAGGACGCGAAGCTGGCGGTCGCCCGCCGCGCGCCGCGCCCAGAACAGTCCCTTGACCGCGAGGTTGTCCGCCTCCGTGCCGCCGCTGGTGAAGATCACCTCGCTAGCCCGGGCGCCGAACACCTCCGCGATCTGCTCCCGGGACTCCTCCACCACGCGGCGGGCGCGGCGTCCCGCGTTGTGCAGCGACGAGGGGTTGCCCAGGTGCGCTAGTTCCTCGGTCATCGCCTCGATCGCCTCGGCCAACATCGGCGACGTCGCGGCGTGGTCTAGGTACACATCTGGGCTGGCGTTCATGGTCTAACAAGCGTAGTCCCGCCTAGAGCTGCTTTTTCTTGTTGATCTCTTCCAGGAGCTGGGGGACGATCTTGAACAGGTCGCCGACCACGCCGTAGTCGGCGATCTCGAAGATCGGGGCCTCGGGGTCCTTGTTGACCGCGATGATCGTCTTGGCGGTCTGCA
>DASZKN010000178.1:0-11967 GCA_035552855.1 Trebonia sp.
CACACCCGACGACGCGCTGCCCGCCGGCTGGCGGCCAGCGGCCACAGGCCGCTCGCTCCTGGCCTCGCTGTGGGTCTCACCGCGCCAGTATCCAGATTTTGGCTGGGCGTGGCTGACGCACTTTCTCGTCAACCTGGGTAATGACCTGGGGACGCTGTACCTGCTGTACTTCCTCGCGGACGGTGCGCATTACCACGACCCGCAGACGGGCCTGCTCATGCTGATGGCGCTGTACGCGGTCGCGCTGCTGGCCGCCGGGGCGATCTGCGGCTGGCGGTCCGATCGGTCCGGACGGCGCAAGCCGTTCGTCATCGGCTCCGCGATCGTGATGGCGATCGCCGCGGCCCTGCTGGTGGTCTCGCCGACATGGGGGGCGGCGCTCGCCGCGGCGCCGCTGCTCGGCGCCGGCTTCGGCACTTACTGGGCCGCCGCGCCCGCGCTGCTCACCCAGGTGCTCCCGGCCGCGGCCAGCAGGGGTAAGGACCTCGGGATCATCAGCATCGGCTACAGCTTTCCGCTGGTAGTGGCGCCGCTCATCGCCGGCGTAGTGCTTGGTTGGCTGAACAGCTACCCGGCCTTGTTCGCCCTCGCGGGGCTCGTCACAATCGCGGGAACGATGACAGTCAGCAGGGTGCGTTCAGTGGCATTATCTGTACCAACCATCTAGCCCAGTGGACTCCCCGCGAACCCGCCGTTCCACGTGGAACATCACCGTGAGCCGCGGTGATGAGCCACCTTCCGGTGCGGCCGGCCGGTAGCCGAGCGCGGCGGTCAAGCCCGCGGCCAGGCATAGGCCGTGGCACAGAGCGCGCCCGCGTACTTTTGGGGGCTGAGGACATATCCCTTAAACGGGACTTGACGGTATCGAAGCCCGTCGCGAATGGTGGAATCATGAGCGCCGGCAAGCAGAAGATCAGCGAGGACGAACAGCGTGGCCAGGAGTACGTCCTGACCCTCTCGTGCCCCGACAAGCCCGGCATCGTGTACTCGGTGTCCAGCTTCCTCGTGCAGCACTCGGCCAACATCGTCGCGAGCCAGCAGTACGGTCAGCCGGACGATGGCCGGTTCTTCATGCGCGTGCACTTCTCAGTACCGCCGCCCGGCCGGGCAATCGCCGGACTCGAGCGCGACTTCTCGTGGGTCGCGGAGTCTTTCCACATGTCGTGGCGGCTGCATAACAAGTCCGAGCGCGTTCGCACGCTGATCATGGTCTCCCGGCTCGGGCACTGCCTGAACGACTTGCTGTTCCGCTGGCGAAGCGGGTCACTGCCCGTCGAAATCGCGGGCGTCGTCTCCAACCACGGGGACTTCCGCGAATTGACTGAGTCCTACCGGTTGCCGTTCCATCACATCCCCGTCACCCCCGAGACGAAGCCCGCCGCGGAGACGGCGCTGCTCTCGCTCGTCGACGAGACCCGTACCGAGCTGATCGTGCTCGCCCGCTACATGCAGATCCTGTCCCCTGAGGTCTGCAAGCGAGTCGAGGGCAGGATGATCAACATCCATCATTCCTTCCTCCCGAGCTTCAAGGGCGCCCGGCCCTACCACCAGGCGTACGCCAAGGGCGTCAAGATCGTCGGTGCCACCGCGCACTACGTGACGCCCGACCTGGACGAGGGACCCATCATCGAGCAGGACGTGATGCGCGTCGACCACACGTTTGAGCCGCAACGGCTGGCCGAGGCCGGCCGTGACGTCGAGGCCCAGGTGCTCGCCCGTGCGGTCACCTGGCACGCCGAGCACCGTGTGCTGCTGAACGGCAACCGCACGGTCATCCTGCACTGAAGGGTCCCGCGCGGTCCGCGCCGGAGTGCATGATTGCCTGGTGCCGCTGTTCTCTTTCGAAGGCCGCCAGCCGGTCGTCAGCCCCACGGCGTGGATAGCCCCGACCGCGACGCTGGTAGGTGAGGTAATCGTCGAAGACGAAGCCTCGGTCTGGTACGGGGCGGTGCTGCGCGCGGACTTCGGGCCGATCATTGTCCGGCGGGGCGCGAACGTCCAGGACGGGTCCGTGCTGCACGGCGGTGCCGACCCGGTCACCACGGTCGGCGCGGGCGCGACCATTGGCCACGTGTGCGTGGTGCACGGCGCCGTCATCGGGGCGGAGGCGCTGGTCGGCAACGGCGCCACGGTGCTCGACGGCGCGATCGTCGGCCGCCGCGCGCTCATCGCCGCGGGTGCCACCGTGCCGCCGCGGATGCAGGTGCCCGACGACACGCTGGCCGCTGGGGTCCCGGCCCGGATCACCGGTCCGCTGTCGGCGGGAGCGAAGCGGTGGGTCGAGAACAACCCCGGGGTCTACCGGGACCTCGCCCGCCGCCACGCCGCCGGCGTCCGGCCGGCCGAGCCGTGAGTCCCGCCCGTGATCCGGCCCGCCTGGCGAGTCCGCGGCGACCCCGGCCGCCGTCGCCACCCGGCGCTTATCGGTGGAGCTAAGGGGACTCGAACCCCTGGCCTATTGGTTGCAAACCAATCGCTCTTCCAGCTGAGCTATAGCCCCGTGCAGCCGCGCCGGCCACGCGACGCAGTACTGACCAAGGGTACCAGCGCACTCGGGGACGGGGGATCACTCCGCCGCGCGCAGCACGGTGACGGCCGCGCTGTACATCTCCGGTTCACCGCCGCCCGCGCGCCTGACGACCAGCACGGGGATTCCCGGGCTCAGGCCGCCCAGCCGCCCGCGCTCGCCTTCGTCCGGCATCCGCGCGGTGACCTGGTCTCCCGGGCCCAGCACCGCGACCCGCAGCTCGGGCACGGCGGTGACAAACGAGCCGACGCCATGCCGCGTGACCACGAGGCCTTCGTCGCGCAGCAGTTGCACGGCCCGCCGCACCACCGACCGGTCGACCCCGAAGTCACGCTTGAGCGCCTCCTCCCCCGGCAGTCTCATGCCCAGCGTCACGCGCCCGCTCACTATCTCCCCGCGCAACCAGCTCGCGAGCTGCACGTACTGGCGGATCTCGGTGGGTTGCGGATGCTGGAAACCGCTCATAACCAAGCTTTCATCGAGAACTTGTAGGGTTGTAGCAATGAGTCAGCAGGATGGGCGGATAACGGCCTTTCGGCAGCGCCCGCGAACAAGTCCGTAAGCAATTCGATAAGCCGTGCTGAATGCGCCAGCGGCCGCCAGGACAAAGCCGCGCCATGATCACTGAGCGTAGGCACCGGTATGCCACTTACGACTCGAATGCCACACAGGCAGGCCTTTCGGTTCGGAGAGAACACGGGACAGGGGGCAGGCCGCGTCCGTGCGCCACCCTCGCGCGTGACGCAAGTGCAGCGACGCTCCGTAATCGTATACTTGGCCGGCAGCGAACTCCAATGGAATTGCGAAGCCCGGCGATCGAAAATCAGCGAAATTCAGAAACGCGAGGCGGGGGAGTCAGCAGGGCGCGTTCGGGATGATCTTGAATTCACTTGAGAAGCCGCGACATCCTGCGGTCGGCGAGCGGTTTGCCGCCGGTCTGGCAGGTTGGGCAGTATTGCAACGCGGAATCCGCGAACGAGACCTCGCGGATTGTGTCCCCGCAGACCGGACATGCCTCTCCGGCTTTGCCGTGCACCCGCAGGCCCGTCTTCTTCTCACCCTTCAGGTCCGCGGCGGCCAGCCCTTCCGACCTGGCCACCGCGTCCGCCAGCGTCGTCACGATCGCCGCGTGCAGCCTCGCCACTTCCCCGGGCGTGAAACTGGCCGCCAGCTTGTACGGGGACATCTTGGCGGCGTGCAGGACCTCGTCCGAGTACGCGTTGCCGATCCCCGCGATGATGTGCTGATCACGCAGCACGCCCTTGATCTGGGTACGACGGCCCCGCAAGATCGCGGCGAGCGCCTCGGCCGTGAACTCCGGCGCCATCGGTTCCGGCCCGAGCGTCGCGATGCCAGGCACGTCCATCCGGTCGCGCACCAGGTAGACGGCGAGGCGCTTTTGCGTACCGGCTTCGGTGAGGTCGAAGCCCTCGCCGGTGTCGAGCACGAACCGGAACGCGAGCGGGCTCTTGCCCGGCTTCACCGGCTTGCCGGGGATGTCGTCCCGCCAGCGGAGCCAGCCGGCCCGCGCTAGGTGCATGACCAGGTGCAGGTCGCCGCACGGCAGGTCGATGAACTTGCCGCGCCGCGCGGCGTCCTTGACGGTGAGCCCGGCGAGCGCGGTGAGCGGCGGATCGAACGTCTTGAGCACGGCGAACGACGCCGCTTCGGCACGCGCTACGACATGCCCGCTGGCGCGCTCACGAAGGAAGGCGGCCAGCGCCTCGACTTCCGGCAACTCTGGCATACCTACGAGTGTAAGTGCCGTCGGCGCGATCCTGCCGCCAGCCGTCCGCCCCTGCGCCCGCCCTGCCGCCTACCCCTCTGGGGTCAGGAGTCGCAGGCAAGGAAGTCGGGGAGCGCTGCCACGTCGTCGAGAACGTGGGTCGCCCCGGCTTCCCGCAGCGCGGGCAGCAGTTGGGGAGTGTCGGCGACGCCAATCACGAACCCGGCGCCGGCCCGGTGGCCGGAGAGCAGGCCACTGGTGGTCGCGCTGACCACCGCCACCTCGCGGACATCGGCCACGCCCAGTCGCAGCATCGCGGTGAGCACCGGGTCCGGCCACGGGAACCCGCGCGGGGCGTCGTCGCCGCACAGCACGAGGTCGGCCGGACGATGGCGGCCGAGCCAGTCGAGCACCGGGCCCGAGGCGGCGCGTGACAGGGCGGTCAGCAGGCATACCTGTACCCCCGCCGCGGTGATCTTGCCGAGCGTGCCCAGGGTCTCGGGGGAGGCGGTGACGCCGAACCGGTCGGCGGCGCCGTGGAATGACCGGTCGAAAGCGAGGGACGCCGCCTGCACGCGTGATTCGTCGCTGCCAAATATGTCGCGCAGCACGTCCGCAGGCGGTCGTCCCCGTGCCCGGTCGAACTTCACCATGGCCCGGACGTAGGCCTCGGTGCCCGCCACCATGCCCTGGGTCGCGATCGCCTCAGCGAAGGCACGCTCGACGACGGAGTCGTCGATGACGATGCTCGCCAGGTCGTAACAGACCAAGGACACGGCGGGGGGAGCCATATCGATGTGTCAGCGTTGCCGGTCAGCTGAGATGTCAGTAATCGTCGGCCGTGGTGGCCTCGCTCCACAGGTCGAGATCGGCCTTCTGCGCCTGGACCTTCCGCCAGACGGCGAACCCGCTAAGTACGACCACGGCAAGGATGAACAGCTTCTTCACTGCGCCGGACCCTCCAACCATCGGTTGCATCGGATGCTCAGACTCGATAGCCAATGTTCAGCTAGAGATGTTGCTGGCTAGCCTACCGCTCGGCGCACGAGGTCCTGCGCTAGCCGCCAACGGCTGCCCGGGGGAGAGGACGCGGCCGCCACGGGGCCGGAGAAGCGTGCTGGGTGGGGGTACGTGGACTTGAACCACGGGCCTCGTCCTTATCAGGGACGCGCTCTAACCGACTGAGCTATACCCCCAGGGGATCGCCGGGCGCACATAGGCTTCCGCGTTTCGCGGATCTGCCCCTAACGGCGCCGACTGCGATACTTTACCGCATCTCGCGGACGCCCGCACCACGACGATGGTCCGCGGGCGGCGACTAATCCGTCTCGCGCAGGGTGACCTCGATGCCGCCAATGGTGTGCGCGATCAGGTTGTAGATCACGGCGCCGATGGTGGACAGCGCGGTGATCAACACGATGTTCAGCGCGCCCAGCATCCCCGTGTAGCCGAGGATCCGCGAGGCGGAGAGCCAGCCCGAGATGTTGGTGCCCGCCGAGCCCTGGCTGGACGTGATCGACGTCACCGTGTGCTGCAGCGAGGTGAACACGCCGAGCGCGGACAGCGCGAAGTACAGCACCGCGATCGCGACGAACAAGATGATGAACGCCACGACCGATACCACGAAGCTGAACTTCATGACCGACCACGGCTCTACCCGGGCGAGCGTCAGATGCGCCTGACGGCGGTTGCGGCGGGCCGAGTCCTTGCGCTTCGCGCTCGCGGACGGGTTCTGCCAGGCGGCTGTCACGGATCCGGCGTAGTCGGCCAGTCCCGTGCCCGCGGCGGTCGCCGCGGAGCGAGCCGAGCCGCCGAAGCCGCCGTTAGACCGGTCGGCTCCCGCGCCGTTCACATCCGGCCCGAAGGTACCGCCGGCACCGGCACCGGGTCCGCCGATCACGGGTTCCTGCCTGGTGACATCGGGGGCGGCGCCGTACGACTCCGACCACGGCGACGCCGGCCGCGAAGCGGACTGCTGCGGAGCATAACTGTCCCGCCACAGCGAGCGCTGAGCGGCCGCGTCTCGGTGGTCACCGTTCGTGCTGGTCCCTGTGTCCACCGCGGCGTGACCGTCCGTGCCGGTGACAGCCGCCCCGGCCGGGGCGGCGGCGCTGAACGACGGTACCCGGCGGCCCTCCGCCTCCGGGCGGGCGGCCAGGGCGGCGGCACCGGCCGCCGCGCCGGCGGCCGTGGCCGCCGCGCCGCCAAAGGTGACGTCACCGGTCGCCAGGGGGCGCGTCACCGAATCGTCGGCCACCGAGCCGTCACCGGTCATTGAGCCGTCGGCAGCCGACCGCGCGCTCGACGGGGCCGCCGAAGGCTCGCTCCTGGCCACCACCTTGCTGGCCAGCCAGCCGTTAGTGGCCGTCACGGCCTGCCGCATCGCCTGGCGGCCGCTGCCGAGCTTCTCGCCCAGCGTCGCGGCCGCGCCGCTGAACAGGTCGCCCGTGCCGCTAGGGAAGTCGCCCGCCGCTTCGTCCTCGCTGCCGTTCGCGGTAACCGGCGGTTCCGTGGGTCGCCCCGCGTCGTCCACGCCGTCCTCCTCGGTCCCCTCCGGTACGCACTTGCTTCAGCAGAGACTATCCGACGTAGCGTAATCCGCGCGTTTCGCACAGGATCACGCCGACTCTATCTATCAGACGTCGTTCTCACCGAGATCGTTGCTTTCATCCGCACTGATTTCTTCACTATCCGCAGGCTCGGCAGTCAAACCAGCGGATTCGGCATCTGCGTCGGCGTCCGAACCGGCGTCAAGGTCACCGGCCGCGTCGATCTCGGCGATTTCGGGGGATTCGTCAGACTCGGCGTTGCGCGCGAGCGCGACCACGCTGTCTCCCGACGCCAGGTTCATCAGCCGCACGCCCATCGTCTGGCGTCCGGACTGCTTCACCTCGCCGGCCCGCGTGCGGATGACGCCGCCCGCGGACGTGATCGCGAAGACCTCATCTTCCGGCCGGACCATCAGTGCGCCGACCAGGCGGCCGCGATCCTCCACGATGCGGGCGGTGATGACGCCGAGCCCGCCGCGGCCGCGCAGCGGGTACTGGTCGCCAGGGGTGCGCTTGGCGTAGCCGTTCTCGGTGGCGACGAGCACGTCCTCGTCGTCCCGCGCCACGTACATGCCGAGCAGCTCATCCCCGTCGTTGAACCGCATGCCGATGACGCCGGACGTGGCCCGGCCCATCGGGCGGAGCTGGTCGTCATCGGCGGAGAACCGCAGCGCCTGCGCGCCCTTGCTCACCAGGAGCAGGTCGTCATCCGGGGAAACGAGCGAGGCGCTGATCACCTCGTCGTCCGCACGCAGGTTGATCGCGATCAGCCCGCCGGAACGCGACGAGTCGAACTCGCCGAGCCGCGACTTCTTCACCAGGCCGGACTTCGTCGCGAGCACGAGGTACGGCGCGACCTGGTAGTCAGGCAGCGTGAGGACCTCGGCGATGTGCTCGTCCGGCTGGAACGCGAGCAGGTTCGCGACGTGCTGGCCGCGGGCGTCGCGGCCCGTGTCCGGCAGCTCGTAGCCCTTGGCCCGGTAGACCCGGCCCTTGTTCGTGAAGAACAAGATCCACTGGTGCGTCGAGGTGACGAAGAAGTGGTCGACGATGTCGTCGGACCGCAGCTGCGCGCCGCGCACGCCCTTGCCGCCGCGCCGCTGCGCCCGGTACTGGTCGGTGTTGGTGCGCTTGGCGTAGCCGCCCCTGGTGATCGTGACCACGATGTCGGACTCGGCGATCAGGTCCTCGTCGGTGACGTCGCCGTCGAACGCGATGATCTCGGTGCGCCGGGCGTCGCCGTACTTGTCCACGATCTCGCCGAGCTCGGTGCCGATGATCCGCCGCTGGCGGCCGGGGGACTCCAGGATGTCGGTCAGGTCGGCGATCCGGGTCTCGAGCTCGTCGCGCTCGTCGATCAGGTGCTGGCGTTCCAGGGCGGCGAGCCTGCGCAGCTGCATGTCGAGGATGGCGGTGGCCTGGACCTCGTCGATGTTCAGCAGCGCCATCAGGCCGCCCCGCGCGGCTTCCGCGGACTCGGCGCCCCGGATCAGCGCGATGACCTCGTCGATCGCGTCGATCGCCGCGAGCAGCGCCGCGACGATGTGCAGCCGCTCCTGCGCCTTGCGCAGGCGGAAGCGGGTGCGCCGCTGGATGACCTCGATCTGGTGCGCCACCCAGTAGCGGATCATCTGGTCCAGGCGCAGCGTGCGCGGCACGCCGTCGACCAGCGCCAGCATGATCACGCCGAACGTGTCCTGCAGCTGCGTGTGCTTGTACAGGTTGTTCAGCACGACCTTGGCGACCGCGTCCCGCTTGAGCACGAGCACGAGCCGCTGGCCGGTGCGCTGGCTCGATTCGTCCGCGATATCGGCGATGCCGGAAACGCGGCCGTCGCGCACGAGTTCGGCGATCTTGACGGCCAGGTTCTCCGGGTTGACCTGGAACGGCAGTTCCTTGACCACCAGGCAGGTCCGGCCGCGGTTGTCCTCTTCCACATCCACGACCGCGCGCATCGTGATCGAGCCGCGTCCGGTGCGGTACGCCTCACGGATGCCGCGCCGCCCGACGATCAGGCCCGAGGTGGGGAGGTCCGGTCCCGGAATCCGCTCCATCAGCCCGTCGAGCAGGTCGTCCCACGGGTGCCGCCCGTCCTCGGACGGCTCGGCGTGGACCGAGTGCTCAAACCGCTCGTAGTTCTCCAGGTACCACTGCACGCCCGCGGCGACTTCGCGCAGGTTGTGCGGGGGGATCTTGGTGGCCATGCCGACGGCGATGCCCTCGGAGCCGTTGACCAGCAGGTTCGGGAAGCGGGCGGGGAGCACGACGGGTTCGGCCGAACGGCCGTCGTAGTTCGGCCGGAAGTCGACCGTGTCCTCGTTGATGTCCCGCAGCATCTCCATCGCCAGCGGGGCGAGGCGGCACTCCGTGTACCGCATGGCGGCGGGCGGGTCGTTGCCGGGAGAGCCGAAGTTGCCCTGCCCGTCGACGAGCGGCATCCGCATCGACCACGGCTGCGCCATCCGCACGAGCGCGTCGTAGATCGCGCTGTCACCGTGCGGGTGGTAGTTACCCATCACCTCGCCGACGACGCGGGAGCACTTGAAGTACCCGCGGTCCGGGCGGAAGCCGCCGTCGTACATCGCGTAGAGGATGCGCGTATGCACGGGCTTGAGCCCGTCGCGCACGTCGGGCAGCGCGCGCCCGACGATGACCGACATCGCATAGTCGATGTAGCTGCGCTGCATCTCGACCTGGATATCGACCGGTTCTGTCCGGTCGTGCCCAGGCTGCTCAGTAATTTCCGTCAACTCGCAGCCCCTCGCAACTCAAAATCTTTTCTCCTGAACGCACCCTGCTGACTCCCGCCGGTCGCGGCTTGTCAGATGTCCAGGAACCGAACGTCCTTGGCGTTACGCGTGATGAAAGAGCGTCGTGCCTCCACGTCCTCGCCCATCAGCACGCTGAACAGATCGTCCGCCTGCGCCGCGTCGTCCAGCGTCACCTGCAGCAGGACCCGGCGGGCGGGGTTCATCGTGGTGTCCCACAGTTCTTCGGGGTTCATCTCGCCGAGACCCTTGAACCGCTGCACACCGTCCCGCGGTCGCGGGTCACGCCGGCCCCCGGCGATGGCCGCCTCGATGATGCGGTCCCGTTCGGCGTCGGAGTACGCGTAGGCGGGGTCGGCGCCACGCTCAACCCACTTGATCTTGTAAAGCGGCGGCTGCGCGAGGTACACGTGGCCGGCCTCGATCAGCGGGCTCATGAACCGGAAGAGCAGCGTGAGCAGCAGCGTCCGGATGTGCTGGCCGTCAACGTCGGCGTCCGCCATCAGGATGATCTTGTGATAGCGCAGCTTGCCGATGTCGAACTCTTCGTGGATGCCGGCGCCCAGCGCGGTGATCATCGCCTGGACTTCGTTGTTCTTGAGCACCCGGTCGATGCGCGACTTCTCAACGTTGATGATCTTGCCGCGGATCGGGAGGATCGCCTGGAACTTGGGATCCCGGCCGCCCTTCGCGGAGCCGCCCGCGGAGTCACCCTCGACCACGTAGATCTCGGACTGCGCGGGGTCGGTGGACTGGCAGTCGGCTAGCTTGCCGGGCAGCGACGTCGACTTGAGCAGCGACTTGCGGGTCAGGTCGCGCGCGTGCCGCGCGGCGATGCGCGCCCTGGCGGCCGCCTGGGCCTTGGTGATGATGCCCTTGGCCTCGCCCGGGTTCCGGTCGAACCAGTCCCTGAGCTGGTCGTTGGTCGCCTTCTGGACGAACGACTTGGCCTCGGTGTTGCCGAGCTTGGTCTTGGTCTGGCCTTCGAACTGCGGCTCGGCCAGTTTGACGGAGACGATCGCGGTGAGACCCTCCCGGACGTCGTCGCCGGTGAGGTTATCCTCCTTCTCCTTGAGGATCTTCTGATCCCGGGCGTACTTGTTGACGACCGTGGTCAGCGCGGCGCGGAACCCCTCCTCGTGGGTGCCGCCCTCGGCGGTGTTGATCACGTTCGCGAACGTGTGCACCGACGGGGTGTAGCTCGCGTTCCACTGCATCGCGATCTCGACCGACATGCCCGGCTGCTCGTCGGAGAAGTCGATGATCGACGCGTGGACCGGGTCCTTCTTGGAGTTCAGGTAGTGCACGAAATCGGCGAGGCCGCCGGGGTAGTGGTAGGCCACCGTGCGCGGCTTGGACGAGACCGTGTCGGGAGCGGCCTCCGCGTCGTCCTCGTCGCTGGCGATCGCCTTGGGGCGCTCGTCGGTCAGCGAGATGCGCAGGCCCTTGTTGAGGAACGCGTATTCCTGCATCCGGCGGGATAGCGTCTCGAAGTCCCACTCGGTGGTCTCGAAGATCACCTCGTCCGGCCAGAACGTCGTGGTCGTCCCGGTGTCGTCGGTCGCCTCGCCCTTGTGCAGCGGCGCGACCGGGGCACCGCCGGCGTAGGACTGCGACCAGACGTACCCGTCCTTGCGGACCTCGACATCCACGCGGCTCGACAGCGCGTTCACCACGGAGATGCCGACGCCGTGCAGGCCGCCGGAGACCGCGTAGGCCCCGCTGTCGAACTTGCCGCCCGCGTGTAGCGTGGTCATGATGACCTCGAGCGCGGGCCGCTTCTCAACCGGGTGCTCGTCCACCGGAATACCGCGGCCGTTGTCGCGAACGCGCACTGCGCCGTCGGCGAGCAACCTGACCTCGATGCCGGTGGCATAGCCGGCGAGCACCTCGTCGACTGAGTTGTCCACAACCTCCCAGACGAGGTGGTGGAGCCCCCGTTCACCGGTCGAGCCGATGTACATGCCGGGACGCTTACGGACGGCCTCAAGGCCCTCAAGAACCGTGATCGACCGCGCATCGTACGACAAATGAAACTCCGTCCTGCTTCGGGCAGCGAACCGACCCCCCGGAGACCTGTAGGGCCAGCCAAGCCGGTTACGCGCTGCGGCCCCGCGACGCCCAGTTGCCGCGTCGACCGGCATCCGGTCGAGAAGCGTCCCGCGGTCGAGGTCGTCATGACGACCCTGCACGCCGGCGGGAAGTTCGACGGAAAGTCCTACGCCGTCTCCGGCGGGCTGCATGGCGTCGGGATCTCCGTCGTCAACGCGCTTTCCGAGCGCCTACACCTGAAGATCCGGACCGACGGTGCGGTGTGGGAGCAGGACTACGAGCGCGGCAAACCGATGACCAAGCTGGAGAAGGGCGCGGCCTCGGACGAGCACGGCACCGAGATCA
>DASZKN010000179.1:0-6595 GCA_035552855.1 Trebonia sp.
CCGGCTCGACAGCTACCTGGGCGAGCACGTGACGACCGCGCTCGAGGCCCAGCCGGCCGTGCTGTCCTGGCTGGGCAACCGCTTCGCCGGCCGCCCGGCGCCTAGCAACTGCTGACAGCCGCCCTGCCCGTGCGCCCGATACGATCGCCTGCGATCGGGCGCACAGCCGGGGGTACGGGGCCGTCCCCCGGGAGACTACCGCGCGGGCGGGTTTCCGTAACGCGCGGCGATCTGCCGCGCGGTCGGGGAGTCCGGCCCCGGCTGGGGGACGAACACCGCCGCCCGGTAGTACCGCAGTTCGTTCACGCTTTCCGTGATGTCCGCGAGCGCCCGGTGCCCGCCGTGCTTGGCGGGGGACTGGAAGTAAACCCGCGGGTACCAGCGCCGCGCGAGCTCCTTGACGGACGACACGTCGACCATCCGGTAGTGCAGGTACGCGTCGAGTTCGGGCATGTCACGAGCGATGAACCACCGGTCGGTCGCGATCGAGTTGCCGCACAGCGGCACCTTCCGCGGCTCTTTCACGTGATGCTTGACGTAGGCGAGCACGGCGTCCGCCGCCTCGGACAGCGCGATGCCGCCCGGCAGATCGGCCAGCAGCCCTGACTTCGTGTGCATGTCCCGCACGACGTCGCTCATCTGGTCAAGTGCCTCGGCTGGCGGCTTGATGATCAAGTCGATTCCGCCGTCGAGCAAATTCAGCTCCCCATCGGTCACCACGCACGCGATCTCGATCAGTGCGTCGCGCTCGATGTCGAGCCCCGTCATCTCGCAGTCGATCCATACCAGCCGGTCGTTCATCCCTACTAGGTTACGTGAAAATTCCCAGACCTTTTCCCCTAACGAACAGTGGTGACTGCCCATCACGCGCCGCTACGCCGGCGCCCCCTTCGCCACCCGGTCGCGGATGTGCGCGGGCACGGGGATCTCCGGACGCAGCCGCCCGTCTGGCACCGGCTCACCGAACGTCACCGCCATCGGCAGCACGCCCGCCCACACGTCCAGGTCGTGATCCGCCTCGTCTTCCTCGCCCGGGCCGCCGGCCCGGACCTTGACCGACGCCTCGTCCAGCGGCAGCGCGAGCACCGCGGTCGCCGCCATCTCCTTCTTCGTCGGCTGGCGCGCGGCGGCCCACCGCCCGGGGATCAGGTGATCGGTGATGATCCGCAGCCCCTGCCAGCGTTCGTCCTCGTCGCGGACGATCCGCGCGGTGCCGAACACGACCGCGCTCCGGTAGTTCACGGAGTGGCTGAACACCGACCGTGCGCAGACCAGCCCGTCCATATGGGTAACGGTCACGCACACCTGCTGCCCGTCCGCCGCGCCGAACGCCCCGTTCGCCGACGACCCGTGCAGGTACAGCGTGTCATCCTCGCGGCCGTACGCGATCGGCAGCACGGCCGGCACGCCGTCGGCGACCACGCCGAGGTGGCAGATCAGCCCGGTGTCGAGCACGGCGTACAGCTCGGCGCGGTCGGTGGCGCCGCGCTCGCGATGCCTGCGCAGCGTGGTGCGGGACGTGCCGGAGAGGGGAGTGGTCTCAGTGCTCATGCTCTGGACCCTATGCGTAAAGTGGACTGTCCTAAAGAGCCACTTCCGGGGAGTTTCTGATGACCACTTCGCGTGCCGATTTGCCGCTCGTGGTCGACCGGGCCGATCCGTCCCCGCTGTCGGCGCAGCTAGTCAGCCAACTGCGGTCCGCGGTGACGTCCGGCGTGGTGCTCGCGGGCGAGCGGCTGCCGTCGTCCCGTGACCTGGCGGCGACGCTCGGCGTGAGCCGCACGGTCGTCACCACCGCCTACATCCAGCTCTTCGCCGAGGGCTGGCTGGAAGGCCGCCACGGGGCCGGTACCTACGTCGCCGAGGTGACCCCCGCCGCGGCCCCCGCTTACGCGACCGGGCACGCCATGGCGACACCGGTCGCGCGAACGAGCACGCCGCGCCCTGGGAACGGCGCCCCTTCCGCGCCGATCGAACTGCGGCCGGGCATCCCGTGGGCCGCCGGGATCGAGCCCGGCATGTGGCGGCGGGCCTGGCGGCACGCCGGCACGCGCCCGCCGTCGTCCTGGCCCGACGGGCTCGGTGTGCCCGAACTGCGGGCCGGGCTCGTCCACTACCTCCGCCGCAGCCGTGCCCTCAACGTGACGCCGGACCAGATCCTCATCACCCGCGGCGTGTCCAACGGGCTGACGGCGATCGCGGCGGCCCTGATGCGGCCGGGTGACCGGGCCGGCGTCGAGGAGCCCGGTTACCAGTCGGCCCGCGAGGTGCTGAGCCGCGCCGGCGCGGAGGTCGTCCCGTGCCGGGTAGACTTCCGCGGCATCGTCCCCGAAGAACTCCCGGCCGGCCTCCGCCTGCTCTACACCACGCCCGCGCACCAGTACCCGCTCGGCGGCAGGCTGCCGGTCACGCGCAGGCAGGCGCTGACCGCGTGGGCGCGCGCGACCGGCGCGCTGATCGTGGAAGACGACTACGACGGCGAGTTCCGGTACGACGTGGCACCGCTGCCCGCGCTGTACAGCATGGACCCGGAGGTGGTCATCTACCTCGGCACGACGTCGAAGACGCTGACCCCGGTCATGGGCGCCGGCTGGCTGGTCGCGTCGCCGGACCTCGTGTCGTTGCTCGCGCGCCGGCGCAGGGAGATCAGCGAGCGAGTGCCGGAACCGGTCCAGTACGCGCTGCTCGCCCTGCTCAGCTCCGGTGACCTGGAACGCCACGTGCGGCGCATGCGCCTGGAGTACGCCCGCCGCCGCGCCGTCCTCGTGGAAGTCCTGGCGCCCGCCAGGCTGCTCGGCGACACGGCCGGCATGCATGTGGTTCTTGAGCTTCCCCCGGACCGCCCCGCTGCCGACGTTGTCGCCGCCGCCGCCGAGCGGGGCGTGGCGGTCTGCACAGTGGACCGCTACTACGCGGGCCGCCCCGCGCTGAACGCCATCGCCCTCGGTTACGGCGCCACTCCCCGCAGACGGCTGCGAGCGGCCGCGACGATCCTGCGCGACCTGTTGTAACCACCCGGGGGCGACCTTTTCTGCGATCAGAGCCGGCCAGCTCGTGTCGTTAGACCGGGATCGCCACGGCGGCCGCGGCCGTGGCCGTGGCCGCGGGGGCCAGGGGAGTCGTGTGGATCGACAGGCCGTGGGTGCCGGTGAGGCGGTCGATGTCGTTGTGCCCTGGGCTGGTGTTTTCGCAGCCCGGCACCTGCGACGCGCCGAAGTGGCCGCCGCGCGCCCACAGCGCCCGGCTGCGCACGTGCCGGTGGTCGCGAGCGGGCGCGGGCTGGCCGGACGGCCATTGCCGTGCGACACCCCACGAATCGAGCCAGCTCACGATCGTCCCGATGCCAGCGAGCGGCCCGGCCGTGAACGGGTCGGTGTGGTGCGCGAGCACCCCGATCTGCACGCACAGCCTCCCCTCGGTATTGGCGTTGCGGGGGCAGGCGGCCCGCTCCGACCAGTCGAGTCGCTCGGCGGCGCCGAGCGCCCGCGCGGCCCGCAATATCGAAACTAGCTGCGCGATCTCACCGGTCGCCGGATCCCAGACGAGATGGCAGGGCCGCTGCTCGGCCAGCAATCGGGCCGCGGCTGACTGTACGGAGACCTTCCGGGAGGACGTGCCCAGTGTCAGCCACACCACGCGGGGGGCGCCGCCCTTGAGAGGCCCGCCATCATTCGCCGCCCGGATGCGCCAGGCTCCCGGCATCCATGCGTGTGTCACTTGGGTTTCCTCCTGCGTAAGGGTTTAGACCTCGCAGTCCGCGAGGCCCTCTCACCTGCTTACGCCGGAGATGAAGTTTCGTCCAGAGGGGAGAAGCGGGAAAACCCGGTTGGACGGTGAAATTGCACGATCTGCCAAAGCGGGGAAGAGAGGCCCGGCGCCCCGCTTTCGCCGGGCCTCATAAAAAAGACGCACACTCCTGCACGCCGGTTGGCACAATCAGCCACTCGGATTACCCATTTGGCCGCGATAGGTCAGAGCGTCTTCACCAGCTCGGCGATCCGCGCCGACGTGGCCTCGTCCGGGTCGTCGGCGGGCATCCGCGAGGTCATGGGCACGAAGCCCCGGTGCCGGAGCGCCGCCTTGATCCGGCCCGTGCTCGTGCCCAGCGCCACGATCGACTCGACGTCGGCCTGATGGCGGGCCGCGGCCGCGGTGTCGCCGGCGGCCAGCGCGTCCGCCAGCGCCCGGTACACCCTGGGGAACGCGGCCGCGCGGGCGGAGATGACGCCCGCCGCGCCCGCGCGCAGCACCGCGCCCACGTCGGAGTCGTCGCCCGAGTAGATCTTCAGCCCGGGACACGCCGCCGCGCACGCCGCCACGTTGCCAGCCGCCGAACCGCTCATCTTCGCGCCCGCCAGGCCGGCGGTCTCGGCCAGGGCGGCGAAGGCGTCGGGCGAGAGAGCCAGGCCGGCGCGTTCGGGAAAAAGATAGGCATAAAGCTCGGCACCGGGAGCGGCGTCCCTGATCCGCAGGTAGTAATCGGTCAGTTCGGCGGGCAGCGGGGTGCCGTAGTACGGAGTGATCGCCGCGATCCGCGTCGCGCCGAGCTGAACGACATCGGCGGCGAGGCGAGCGGCCCGGTACGCGTCGGGGGCGCCGACCTGGGCGATGACCCGGTCGGGACCGGCCGCCTCGATGCCGAGCTCGATCACCTCGATCCGCTCGTCGCGGTCGAGCGCCGGGAACTCGCCGGTCGTGCCGGCGAGGAACAGGCCGTCGACCTCACCCGCGATGTAGGCGAAGACGCGGCGGGCGCCGTGGATGTCGAGGTCGCCTTCGGCGTTGAAGGGCGTGGGGACGGCGGCGAGCACTATGTCGGCCATGACGGACCTCCGGGTTCGCGAGACGGGAAGCTTAACGGCCCGGCTGGGCCCGGAAGAACGCGGTCGACTCCTGGCGCCAGAGCATGAACAGCGCTCCGAGGCCGATGAGCCAGATGATGAGGACGATGACCGTGGAGATGATGAGGGTAGGGGCGCCGCGCGTCCCGCCAAGGCTGTTGTAGGTGTAGAGGCTCCACAGGATGAAGAACACCGTCGCGGTGATGCGCGCCCAGTTGCGCCCGGCCGAGTTCATCTTCGCCATCCAGATCCACAGCGCGATCGCGACGACCCCGGTGACGATCGCCGAGACGATATAGAAGGTGGCGATCGAGTTGATCTGGGACGCGGTGAGCTGCTTGGACTTGGCCTGCTCGGCGCTCCACGTCGTGAGCGAGCTCTTCACCGTGGCCGTGACCGCCAGCGCGAAAATCAGGTAGATGGTGCTCACGGCGGCCCCGGCCTGCATTAGCCTGACCGCCCACTGCATGCTCGCGGGCGCCGATCCGCCGGGTGGCTGCCTGACCGAGAGCAAGCCGCGGCCGAATGTTGCGGGGGACTTGAACATGAGATGCCCAATCTTGACGGGGTGACCCTGCGAGCATAGTGGTCTGCCAGGCAGAACGCGTTACGCGGAGGATGCCCTAATCTGTCCTACCTTCTTAGTATTGACAGAAACTCGTCTCATTCCACATCGCGCGATATCATTCACAGGTCATCGCGCCCGCAAGCGCGAATGCGCGTGCAAATGATCTGTGCAGCAACCAGCTGGGTGAGGTGAGAAAGTGCAGGTGAGGGGGGAGCACCGGCCTGTTCGGAGGCCTGAGAGGGGCAGCACATGACCGTGGGCCTGCCCGGGGCGGGCGCTCCGGTAGGCGGCCCTACGGTGCTGCGTATCCTGCTGGGTGCGCACCTGCGCCGCATGCGCGAGCGGGCCGGCATCTCGCGAGAGGATGCCGGCTACCACATTCGCGCGTCGGGCTCGAAGATCAGCCGGATGGAACTCGGCCGCGTCTCGTTCAAGGAACGCGACGTGACCGACCTGCTGGCATTTTACGGAGTCACGGACGGTGAAGAGCGCGACTCCCTGGTCCAGCTCACCCGGGAGGCTAACGCCACGCCGTGGTGGCAGAAGTACCAGGACGCGGCGCCGGACTGGTTCGGGCTCTACGTGGGCCTGGAGGAAGCCGCGCAGCTTATCCGGGTGTACGAGGTCCAGTTCGTGCCGGGCCTGCTGCAGACGGAGGAGTATGCCCGCGCCGTCGTGGTGCAGGGTGCTCCCGGCCTGGACCCGGACGAAGTGGACAGGCGGGTGGCGCTGCGCCTCGGGCGGCAGAAACTGCTGGACCGGGACAACCCGCCGCGGCTGTGGGCGATCGTGGACGAGGCGGCGCTGCGCCGCCCCATGGGCGGCCGGGACGTGCTCGCCGCGCAGATCGAGCGGCTCATGGACATGGTCAGCGAGCCGAACATCACCTTGCAGGTCATGCCCTTCAAGTACGGTGGGCACGCGGCCGAGGGCGGTGCGTTCACGATCATGCGGTTCCCGGAAGCCGACCTTCCCGACATGGTCTACATGGAGTACCTGACCGGCGCGCTCTACATTGAAAAGCCCGAGGAAGTGGAGCGGTACGCGGCGGTGATGGAACGGCTCTCGGTAGCCGGCACGTCGCCCGAGCGGACCAGGGAGATCCTGGCAGGGCTGCTGAAGGAAATCTAGCGCGGCTTGAAGGAGAACGGAGCGCGGTGGCGGACAACGGGTCTCCCGTCGAGGG
>DASZKN010000180.1:0-5070 GCA_035552855.1 Trebonia sp.
TCCTCCGGACGCATCACCGTGGGGTGCTCGCCACCTTCCGGGCGGACGGGAGGCCTCAATTGTCTCCCGTCACGGCTACCGTCGATGGCGACGGCCGGGCGATCATCAGCACCCGCGAGCCCGCGATCAAGGTTCGCAACCTTCGCCGGAACCCGCAGGCGTCCCTGTGCGTCGTCACCGACCGGTTCTTCGGCGAGTGGGTACAGGTCGACGGCACAGCGGAAATCGTCGCCCTGCCCGAGGCGATGGAGTTGCTCGTGGACTATTACCGCCGGTCGGCGGGCGAGCACCCCGACTGGGCGGACTACCGCGCCGCGATGGAACGGGACCGCCGGGTGCTCATCCGGGTGACGATCGTCGCGGCGGGCCCCGACATAAGCGGCTGACCTGCAAATCCACCGGCACGAGGCGCCGTCGGCGAAGACTTTGTCGGGGCGCCGTTGTGCCCCCGGTCGGAGTCGAACCGACACTGGGGACCCTTTTAGGGGGACCGCCTCTTCCCTCTTGGGCTACGGGGGCGGGGTAAGGATACCCCGGTGCTCCAAGATAAGTCTTGCATGACTAAATACGGAGCGCCCGATTATCGGCCGAATCCCATTTCCGTAATCTCGCCCGGATGGGCACGCTCACGCCCAAGCGGCGGGGCTCGTAATGGATCAAGCCGCTTCAAGCCCTTGAGGTCTGCGCGCGGCTGTCAGCGTCCGGCATGCTCGGGCACGGGCGCCGCAAGCGCCTGCTCGAACTCCTCCTTCGGCCGCTGCAGCGCCCCAAGCGACAGTATCTCCCGCGGGAAGAACAAGGCGAGCGTCCAGTCGGCGATTATCCGCGACTTCCTGTTCAGCGTCGGCACGCGGGACAGGTGGTACGTCCGGTGCAGGACCCAGGCCGGCCAGCCCCTGAGTTTCACGCCGTACACAGAGGCCACGCCACGATGCAGGCCAAGGCTTGCCACCGATCCCGCGTACGCGTGCCGGTACTGCTTGAGCGGCTTCCCGCGCACGGCAGCCTTGATGTTCTTGGCGAGCCTGCGCGCCTGGCGGACGGCATGCTGGGCGTTTGGCGCGCACATTGTGGTGGCGCCGCCATCCGCGGCCGTGACATCCGGAACGGCCGCGCAGTCGCCCGCGGTGAAAACGTCCGCCATTCCGTCGACCGTCAGCTCAGGCGTCGCCTTGAGCCGGTGACGCTTATCAAGCGGAAGATCGCTCTCGACCAGAACCGGATTTGGCTTGACACCGGCTGTCCAGACGAGCGTATTGGCATCGAACTCGGTGCCGTCGTCCAGCACGATGTGACCACCTGCGGCCGACTTCAGAAGCGTCTCGCGGCGCACATCGATGCCGCGAGAAGTGAGTTCCTCAACCGTCCATTTGCCCATCTCGGGACCAACCTCGGGAAGAACGCGCCCGGTTGCCTCAACCAGCATCCAGCGCATGTCGCCGCGGTCGATTTCCGGATAGTAACGGCTGGCGCTCCTCGCCATGTCCTCCAGCTCGGCCAGGGTCTCGACACCCGTAAAGCCCGCACCGACAACGACGAAGCTCAGCGCCCGGCGGCGAAGTTCGGGATCGTCCGTGGACGCGGCGGCGTCGAGTTGTTCGAGAACGTGGTTGCGGAGGAAGATCGCCTCGCCGACCGTGCCGAACCCGATGCCGTGCTCGGCCAGGCCGTCGATCGGCAGCGTCCGGGTAATCGATCCGAGCGCCACCACAAGGATGTCGTAGCCGATCTGGCGCGGCTGGCCCTGCAGCGGCTGGACGTCGACGACCCGGTCCGCGTGCGAGATCGTCGTGACGCGGCCGCTCAGGATGTTGACGCCGTGAAGTACCTGGCGCAGCGGGGTCACCACGTTCCTCGGATCCAGGTTGCCCGCCGCCGCCTCGGCCAGAAACGGCTGGTACGTCATGTACGAGCGCGGTTCCACCACAGTGATCTCCGCCTCGCCCCGGCGGAGTTCCCGCCGCAGCGACCGGCGCAGCCGAAGCGCCGTATGCATGCCGACGTAGCCGCCGCCGAGGATCACGATGCGCGTCGGTCCGTCGGCGCGTCGCTCGTAGCCGTTCGTCATCTCAATGGCCTCCCGGGGGGAGCGGGACACGTGTGCGCGAACCAGCATTGTTGCCATGGCCCGCAATCCTGGACAACCGGGAACGCTTGTGAAAAATTTCACGATCTTGGTATTAGGTGCGGGGTTTCGCGGCGCGGCCGGGTTGAATGACCTGGCTATCGCGCGGGGTAGGCCACGTCGCGCGCTCGGGCGAAGACCGCGTCCAGCATCTCGGGGGTGACCCGGCCGGTGAAGGTGTTCTGCTGGCTGGGGTGGTAGCAGCCGATCATCAGCACGCTGCTCCCGGCCGCCGTCCCGTTCGCGGCGCCGCCGCCCGCCGTCCCGCGCGCGGCGCCGCCGGCCGCCGCTGTCCCGCGCGCGGCGCGCTCCACGATGGTCTCCGCGGCGTGCCCGAAGGCGGGCCGGGGCCTGGGAACCTGGAAGCCTGCCGCCCGCAGCGCCGGCCACGTCGCCTGCCACGCGTAGCTGCCGAGCGCCACGATCACCCGGATCGACGCCGCCAGGGCCGTCACCTCGGCGGCCAGCCATGGTGCGCAGTTATCGCGCTCAACGGGTTCCGGCCGGTTGGCGGGCGGAGCGCACCGCACCGCCGCCCCGACCCAGGTGCCGATCAGGCGCTGGCCGTCGTCCGCCGTGACGCTCGTGGCCTGCGCGGCGAGCCCGCTCCGGTACAGGGACGCGAACAGCCAGTCGCCACTGCGGTCCCCGGTGAACATCCGCCCGGTGCGGTTGCCGCCGTGCGCTGCGGGCGCCAGCCCGGTGATCAGTATCCGCGCGTGCTCATCCCCCCAGCCGGGGACGGGCCGCCCCCAGTAGGGTTCGGCCTGGTAGGAGCGGCGCTTGGTCGCGGCGACCTGCTCTCGCCAGCGCACCAGGCGCGGGCAGGCGCGGCAAACCGACTCGCGGGCGACCAGTTCGGCCAGCGTCGGGGCGGTCGCGGCGAGCTCGCGGACGTCGGCCGCCGTCCGGGCGACCGGGGTGTCCGGGGTCGCCGGGTCCCCCGGCCACCCCGTGCCTGGTGCCGCTACTGTCAACGACCGGCCTCGTTTCCCGGCGTCCCGCGCCGTCCCGCTCCCCCGGTGCTCTCGCGTCCGGCCATGGTCCCGCCGGCGTGCGGCGCCGCCGACAACACTTCGCCGGGTGCCTCGGCGGCGGTATCAGCCACGGGCGCCGCCAGCCGCCATGCGATGCCGTCGAGGATGTCGTGCTCGCTGACCACGACCTCGGCGAAGCCGAACCGGCTCATCACCCGATCCAGGATCAGCGCTCCCGCGCCGATGACGTCCACCCGTCCGGGGTGCAGAGAACCGATCTTCGCCCGTTCCGCGCGGCTGGAACCGAGCAGCTTTTCGGTCACGGCGTGCACGGCGGCGGCGGTGTGCCGGGAATGGTGCACCGCCGCCGGGTCGTACTCCGGGAGGCCCAGCGCGATGGCCGCGACGGTGGTAATCGATCCGGCAAGACCGACGAGGCTGGCGGCGCTGGCGGCGCCCGTCTTGTCCGCCACCACGTCCAGCGCGGCGTCGATGTCGGCCGTCGCCGCGGCGACCTCGGCGGCCTCGGGCGGGTCGCCGTGCAGATGACGCTCGGTCAGCCGGACGCTGCCGATGTCCACCGATATGGCAGCGCCGACGGTCGTGCTGGCGTCGGCGCCACGGCCGATGACGAACTCGGTCGAACCGCCGCCGACGTCCAGCACCAGGTAGGGCGCCGCGATGCCGCTCCCCGGCAGCTCGGCAGTCGCACCGGCGAACGAGAGCGCGGCCTCCTCGCCGCCGGAGATAACCTCCGGCTCGAGGCCGAGGATCGCGCGCACCCCGTCGACGAACTCGCCCGCGTTCTCCGCGTCGCGCGTAGCGCTCGTCGCGACCATCCGCACGGCCTGGGCCGCGGTGGCGGAGATGATCTCCGCGTACTGCCGCAGCGCGGCGAACGTGCGCTCGAGCGCCTCGGGTGCGAGCCGGCCGGTGCGGTCCACGCCCTGGCCGAGCCGGACGATCTCCATCCGGCGGTCCACGTCGTTCAGCGTGCCCCGGCCGGGATCAATGTCGGCAACGAGCAGCCGGAGCGAATTCGTTCCGCAGTCGATCGCCGCTACCCGCCTCATGGCGTCTCCGCGGAGGCGGCGGGCACGCAGGGGCCGTCTGCCCACCACGCGCCGATCGCGCCGAGCGCGTCGGCACCGAACGGATTGACCCCCGGCGCGGCCAGTTCGTGCGCGACGAGCGCGTGCAGGCACTTCACGCGTTCCGGCATTCCGCCGGCGCTCTGTGTTCCCGGCGGGAGCGGCCGGACGCCCGCCTCCCGGGTCACCCGCTCCCGCCTGGCCAGATAGTCGCGGTGGGCCGCGCAGTAGGCGGTGCTGAGGCTGGCATCGCCGGCGAGCCGCCGGGTCATCTGGCGCATCACGCCATCGGCCTCCAGCCGGCTGACGGCCGCGACCGCCTTCGGGCACGTCAAGTAGTACAGCGTGGGGAACGGGGTACCGTCATCCAGCCGCGGGGAGGTCTCGATCACCGCGGGAAGCTCGCACGGGCAACGGCTGGCTATCCCGCGCAGGCTACGGGGGCGCCGGCCAAGCTGCGCCGCGACCACCGCTGTGTCCGGCAGGCTGGGGCTCTCGCTCGACGGGCGCATGTGCTTCCTCGGGACGTCATTTCTACCGGTCTGCCTGCTGCACTGACTTCCACAGCGTCGCATACCACGGACCATGCTTGGCGGCCGCGGGCTGCGGCTGGCCGCCCCCGGGCCGTCCGTCGATGACGACGTAGCACGTCTCGCGGGGCAGGCACAGGCCCAGGCGCGCCCGTGCCTGGCCTTCGATGTAAGCGGGGTCGGTCAGCCGCTTCTGCTCCGCCTCGAGCTTGCTGACCTGGGCGGCCTCGATCTGATGCTCGGCCTGGAGCTGGTCGATCTGGCGGCGCTGCGCGATGTACTCCCGCACCGGGTAAGCCAGGCTCAGTGCGACCGCGCAGATCACGACCGCGAGGACTGCCGCCCGG
>DASZKN010000181.1:0-11671 GCA_035552855.1 Trebonia sp.
GGCGGCCGGAGCGCCGCGGCCAAGACGGGCGACTCGAAGGCCAAGACGCCGGCCAAGTCCGCGGCGGCGAGCCGCCGGAAGGCGTCCGCGTGAGCGCGGACAGCGCTCACGCCCCCGGCACCGCCGCCCCGGGCCGCGACCCGGCCGTGCCCATACCGCACTGGCCCGGGCGGATGGTCTCGCTCTCCGGCGGGCAGGAGGTGTGGGTAGCCGAGACAGCACGGACCGTTAAAGAAAACGATCTCGGGGATGTGCTCTGTGTCCACGGCCTGGGCGGCGCCGTCACGAACTGGACCGACTTCATGGGCGAGCTGGCGCCTGAGTTCGGCTCGGTCGCGGTAGACCTGCCCGGGTCCGGATTCTCGCCGCCGCCGAAGACCATGGCGGGCTATGCGATCAAGGCGCTGGCGGCCACGGTCGCCAAAGTCATCGAGGATCACATGACCGCCCCGGTGCACCTCGTCGGTAACTCGATGGGCGGCGCGGTCTCGGTCAAGCTCGCGGCCACCCGGCCGGACCTCATCAGGACGCTGACGCTGATCTCGCCGGCGCTGCCGGACCGGACGCCGCAGACCTCCCTGGTGCAGTTTCCGCTGCTCGCGGTGCCGAAGCTGGGCGCCGCGATCATGCGCCGCACCGGCCTCATCCCCGTCGAGCGGCGGGTCGCGAGCGTCGCCAGCACGTGTTTCTTCGATCCGGGGGCGATCCACCCCGACCGGTTCGCGCAGGAAGTAGCGGAACTGCGGCGCCGTGACCAGCTTGACTACGCGGACGCCGTGCTGGTCGGGGCGGCCAGGGCGATCACCGCCGAGTACCTCAGGCCGCGCGGCGGCTCGCTGTGGCGGGACGCCGAGCAGGTCCGCGTGCCCGTGCTGGCGATATACGGCAGCCATGACAAGCTGGTGCACCCGCGCGGCGCGGCGCGGGCGGCGCGGGCGTTCCGTGACGCGCCGGACGCCCGGGTGCTCGTGTTGCCGCGCACCGGACACGTGGCGATGATGGAGCATCCGGCGCTGGTCGCCGGGTTCTTCCGTGAGATGGTGGACCGGGCCCGGGGAATGCCGCCTCCCGCAACCGGGTTGTCGCTCTTATTACCGGACCCGCTAGACACAGGAGTTAGCACAGTGTCGCTGCCCCCGCTGGTTGAACCAGCCGCCGGCCTGTCGGTTGACGAGGTGAAGCGCTATTCGCGCCACCTGATCATCCCCGACGTCGGGATGGCCGGCCAAAAGCGCCTCAAGAACGCGAAGGTGCTCGTCGTGGGCGCGGGCGGCCTCGGCTCGCCCGCGCTGCTTTACCTGGCCGCGGCCGGTGTCGGAACGCTCGGCATCGTGGACTTCGACACGGTGGACGAGTCGAACCTCCAGCGGCAGATCATCCACGGGGTGTCCGACGTCGACAAGCCGAAGGCCGAGTCGGCCAAGGAGTCGATCGCCGAGATCAACCCCTACGTGAACGTGATCCTGCACAAAGAGCGGCTCGACTCCTCCAACGTGATGGAGATCTTCGCCGGCTACGACCTCATCGTCGACGGGACCGACAACTTCGCCACCCGCTACCTGGTGAACGACGCCTGCGTGCTGCTGCACAAGCCGTACGTATGGGGCTCGATCTACCGGTTCGACGGGCAGGCCTCGGTGTTCTGGGCGGATTACGGGCCGTGCTACCGCTGCCTGTACCCGGAGCCCCCGCCCCCCGGCATGGTGCCGTCGTGCGCCGAGGGCGGCGTCCTCGGCGTGCTGTGCGCGTCGATCGGGTCTATCCAGGTCAACGAGGCCATCAAGCTGATCGCCGGCATCGGTGAGCCGATCGCCGGGCGACTGATGATCTACGACGCCCTCGAGATGAGCTACCGGTCCGTCAAGGTGAACAAGGACCCCGACTGCGCGATCTGCGGCGAGCACCCGACGGTGACCGAGCTGATCGACTACGACGCGTTCTGCGGCGCGGTGTCGGACGAGGCGGCCGAAGCGGTGATCGGTTCCACGATCTCGGCCAAGGACCTCGCGGCCATGATGGAGCGCGGCGACAACATCTACGTCGTCGATGTGCGGGAGCCCAACGAGTACGAGATCGTGTCGATCCCGGGCGCCACGCTGATCCCCAAGGGCGAGTTCATCTCCGGCGCGGCGCTGTCGCGGCTGCCCCAGGACAAGCAGATCGTGCTGCACTGCAAGAGCGGCGCCCGCAGCGCCGAGGTGCTCGCCGTCTTGAAGAACGCCGGCTTCAAGGACGCCGTGCACGTCGGCGGCGGCGTGCTGGCCTGGGTCAACCAGGTCGACCCGAGCCTGCCGACGTACTGACACCCCCGGCCTGGCGCCAGCGAAAGAGGCCGGGGCGGAGCACTCGTGAGCGTCGCGGGCAGTAGCCTTTTGCACGTGGACGTTCTAGAGCCGATGGTGCAGCCGTACGCGTGGGGATCCCGGAGCGCGATCGCCGGGCTGCAGGGGAGACACGTCCCGTCTCCCGGGCCGGAGGCCGAGCTGTGGATGGGGGCGCACCCCTCCGCGCCGTCGGTCGTGGAGCGCGCCGACGGCCGCACTACCCTCGACGCCGTCATCGCGGCCGACCCGGCGCGCGAGCTCGGGACTGAGTGCGCGGCCGTGTTCGGCGGGCGGCTGCCGTTCCTCCTCAAGGTGCTCGCGGCCGAGAAGGCACTGTCCATCCAGGTGCACCCTTCCCGGGCGCAGGCCGAAGCCGGCTTCGCCGAGGAGAACCAGCGCGGTCTCCCGCCCGGCGCGGCGGCCCGCAACTACGTCGACAACTGGCCGAAGCCCGAGCTGCTCTGTGCCCTCACCCCCTTCGAGGTGCTCGCGGGCATGCGCACGCCCGCCGACGCGGCGGCGCTGTTCGAACAGCTCGCGGTGACGGAACTGGCGCCCCTCGCGGCCGAGCTCGCCGCGGCCACCGGGCCCGGCGCGCTGACCGGCGTGCTCGGCCGGCTCCTCAGCGTGCCGCTGGCGCGCCGGTCGGCCTTCATCGCGCCGGTGGTCGCGGCCTGCGAGCGGCTCGCGGCCGGCGACGGGCCCTACGCGCAGGCGTGCGCCGCCACCGTGCGGATCGCCGCCGACCATCCCGGCGATATGGGCATCGTGGCGTCGCTGCTGCTGCGGCACGCCGTCCTGCGGCCGGGCCAGGCGGTGTTCCTGCCCGCGGGCGGGCTGCACGCGTACCTGCACGGCACCGGCATCGAACTGCTCGCGAACTCCGACAACGTGGTCCGGGCGGGCCTGACCGGCAAGCACATCGACGTGCCGGAACTGCTCAAGCTCACGGACCCCGGGGTCGTGGTGCCGCTGACCGGGCCCCGCGATCTCGGCAACGGCGTGTCCGTCTACGACTCCCCGGCCCCGGAGTTCCGGCTGTACCGGGCAGACGCCGGCAGCGCGGAGACCGCGCTGCCGGCGGCCGGCGGGCCGCGCCTCGTGCTCTGCACAGAGGGCACGGTGACCATGGAGAACACCGCGGGCACGGCGCTGAAGCTCGCGCGCGGGGAATCATGTTTCGTCTCGGCCGCTGACGGCGCGGTGACGGCGACCGGTCCCGCCGTTATTTTCGTCGCCGCCACTGGCCTCGCGTAGCGGCACACAGAAGCTTTCCCTCGCCGGACGCCTCCGGCGACTAGCCGGAAGGCTGAAGAATCAGCGGCGGCGGTCGGTGGCGCTGGCCGCGTTTGCGATGATCGCGGCGAACGGCGGGATCACCAGTGCCACCGCCGACATGACGACCGCGGCCACCGTGGAGTAGCGAGCGACGACCACCCAGCCGATAACGAGCAAGCCGAGGCACGTGCCCATCATCGCGAAGTAGAGCCGTTTGGTGCGGGGCGGCGGCGGCGGCCCAGGCTGATCGTTCATCGGCGGGCGCCTCAGACCGTGATGGACTCGCCCGGCGGGACCTGCGTCAGCGGGATGCCGGTGAGCCCCTGCTCGCCGAGCAGGTTGGCCGCCAGGCCGAGACCGATGTCGGACAGCAGCATCTCGTGGATCTGCACGACCTTGTCGGGGCGAACCGCGCGCACGTAATCGGCGGCCTCGCCGATCTTCATCCAGGGGCCGCTCGTGGGCAGCAGCAGGGTACCGATGCTGGCGTCCGGGACGAAGTAGGCGTCCCCCGGGTGATACACCGACGAGTCAACGAAGAAGCCGACGTTCGCGATCGCCGGGATGTCCGGATGGATGATCGCGTGCGTGTCGCCGTGCACGGAGATGTCGAAGCCGCCGATCCGCAGCGAGTCCCCGGCCGCGACGGCCGTGAACTGGCCGGCGTGCGCGCTGAACATCTCCGCCAGCCCCGCCGGCGCGTACACGCGCAGGTCCGGGCGGCCGGCGAGGGCCGCGTTGACCGCTTCCTCGTTGACGTGGTCGAAGTGCTCGTGCGTGATCAGGATGGCCGCGGCCCCGGAAATGATGTTCTCCGGCTGCGCGGAGAACACGCCGGGGTCGATGACGATCGAGTCGCCGTCCTTCTCGAGGACGACACACGCGTGCTCGTGCTTGGTCAGCTTCACCGCGATGGCTCCTTGTCAAGTTAGTGCGCTAAACCGACAGTACCGGCGGGCGCGCCCGCCACGGCGGCACGGGCCGGCGGGTACTCGCGGAGACGGCCGGCCGCGGGGATGACGAAAGCCGCGGGTAATAACTAAAGCGCCGCGCGACACGGCATTCAGGCCGCAGCGCCCCTACCATTTGGGTGTGGCAACTAGGCCGGAGACGGCGAGCGATGTGACGGGTACCGGCCCGGAGGCGCGCCGGCCCGCGCGCGCGCGGACCGCGTTGTCCATCGCCGGCATCGTCATCGGGGTCATCGGCCTGGTCGTCTCCGTCGTGGGAGTGGCCGGCCAGCTGTTGCCCCGGCAGTTCACGGTGGCGCAGCAGCGGAAGATCATGGGCTGGGAAGTCGGCAAGCGCTGGCAGGAGTTCCCGGCCGGCAAGGTCTTCGCGGCCTCGATCGCCTACCGCCCGCCCGCCGCGCTCGATGACGTGGACAGCTCGTCGCTCAGGCTGGGAGCGCATCGCGCCGGCATCGCCCGGCTGGCGTCCTGCCCCGCCGCGACTGATCAGGCCGTGGCCAGCGTGCTCAGCAGAACCGGCTGCGAAGCCGTGCTGCGCGCCACTTATGTCGATAACACGGACAGCTACGCGGTGACCGTGGGCGTGGCGGTGTTCCCGACCGCGGCCAAGGCGGCCGCCGCGCAGCGCCAGCTGGCCGCGCCGTCGCTCACGAAGCGCCACCCGGCGCCGGGCGTCCGGGCGGTCGCGTTCCCCGGCACGCCGGCCGCCGGGTTCTACGACAGCCGGCGGCAGCTCTCTGTGAGCACCGGCGGCCCCGTTGGCTCCTACGTCGTCATGTACACGGCCGGGTACGCCGACGACAGGCCCCGCGTGCCCGTGACCGCCGACAGCTACGGCGACGCGGAGATGACAAGCGTGGCCGCGGGCGTGGCGGAATCGGTCGCGTCCGTGCTCAACGCGCCGCCCGCGCCGCCCCGCTGCCCGGGAGCGCCGGGATGCTGAGACGGTACCGGGCAGCGCTCGCCGCCGGCGTGGCGCTCGGGCTCGTCGCCGTGAGCGCCGCGGGCCCCGCGAGCGCGGGAGCGGCCGCGACCGACGAGATCAGAGACGGCCAGCAGTGGGTGCTGAACATGCTCGACGTCTCGTCGGCGTGGCAGCAGACCGAAGGTGCCGGCGTCACGGTCGCGGTGCTCGACAGCGGCGTCAATCCCGACGTCAGCGACCTCGCGGGCGCGGTCATCACCGGGCCTGACCTCACCGGCCTGCGCACGCCGGTGAGCAATCCCGACTGGGGCGTGCACGGCACCTGGATGGCCTCGATCATCGCGGGACACGGCCACGACGACGGCCAGGACGGGGTCGTCGGGATCGCCCCGGCGGCGAGGATCCTGTCGATACGGGTGATACCGGAAAAAGATGACCCCGGCTACCGGCAGTACGGCACCGAGCGCGAGGGGCGTATCCAGCAGGCGCTGGCCACCGGCATCCAAGACGCGGTCAAGCGCGGCGCGCAGGTGATCAGCATGTCGCTCGGCTACACGGCGCCGAGCGCCGGCGTGCGGGCGGCCGTTCAGTACGCCCTGGACCACGGCGTGGTGCTCGTGGCGTCTTCGGGCAACTCGGGCCAGGACGACGTGCACAGCGACGACGGTTTCGCGCCGGTGTCCTTCCCCGCCGACTACCCCGGCGTGCTCAGCGTCGCCGCCCTCAACTCCGACGGGACCGTGGCGAAGTTTTCGAGCAACAACCTGTCGGTGCAGGTGGCCGCCCCCGGCGACGACGTGCCCGCGCAAGGCCGGGACGGCCAGTACTGGCTGGTCAGCGGCACCAGCCCGGCCTGTGCGCTGGTCGCGGGGGTCGCCGCCCTGATCAAGTCGAAGTACCGCGGCCTCGCGCCGCACCTGGTGCTGCAGGCGATCACGAGCACTGCCCGCAGCGGTCAGTACGGCGGGTACAACCCGCGGACCGGCTTCGGCGCGGTGGACGCCGGCGCGGCGCTGCGCGCGGCCGGCCGCCTGGCCGGGGCCCGTCCGGCGAAGTCGCCCGTGCCGGCGACGGCGAAGTTCGGCGCTTCCGCCGCGCTGCCCGCCGAACCGGTGCCGCCGCGCGGCAGCGGGGAGCTCGCGCTGTTCGCGGCGCTGGCGTTCGCGTCGCTGGTGCTGGCGGCCGCGGGCGGGGCCGGGCTGATCGCGGCGCGCCGCCGCCGGCGCAGGTATTACTCCGAGGCCGGGCGGCACGCGGTCACGCTGCCGGGATACCCGCGGTACGGCTACGGCGAGTACGGCCAGCGCGGCTACGATGCCGGAGACTGACCGGGTCCTCGACGACTACTCGGCCCGTGTGCTTGACGTGGTCGAGGAGATCCCGCCCGGCCAGGTCATGACCTACGGCGATATCGCCGGGCTGATCGGCGACGGCGGCCCGCGTCAGGTCGGCCGGGTGATGTCCGTCTACGGCGGCGGGGTCGCCTGGTGGCGGGTGATCCGCGCCGACGGCACGCCGCCGCCCGGCCACGAGTCCCGGGCGCTCGCGGCGTACCTGGCCGAAGGCACGCCGTTGCGCTCGGCCCGCCCGCCGGTGCGGGTCGACATGCGCCACGCTCGGAGAACCGATTTCTGACCCCGTTTTCCCCGAACGCGCCCTGCTGACTCCCCGCCGTCCGCCTTTCTCTTTCCCTCCCCGGCGACCCGCCGGGGCGAACCGGCTGGCGACCCGCCGGGCGAACCGCCCGCCGAATGTCAGAGGTCCGTGCTGGAATGGCTGACGATGAACGGTTATCAACTCGTCCGCCAGCCGGCCGCCGCCCGGCCCGGCCCAGGCGCGCCGGCGGCGGTGCCGGCGGCGTCCGCGGCGCCGCGGCTGGACGAGGCGCAGCAGCTCGTCGTCGAGCACAAGGGCGGCCCGCTGCTCGTGCTGGCCGGCCCCGGCTCCGGCAAGACCACCACGATCGTGGCGGCGGTGGCCGAGCGGATCGAGCAGCGGGGCATCGACCCGGACCGCATCCTCGTGCTGACGTTCAGCCGGAAGGCCGCGCAGGAACTGCGTGAGCGGATCACCGCGCGGATGCACCGCACGACCAAGGAACCGCTCGCGCTGACCTTCCACAGCTACGCCTACGCCCTGGTCAGGCGGGAGTACGTGCTCGCCGGGGACGAACCGCCGCGGCTGCTGTCGGCGCCCGAGCAGCTGCTCGAGATCCGTCGCCTGCTGCGCGGCGAGATCACGGACGGCCGGGTCCGCTGGCCGGAGCGGCTGCATCCGGCGCTGGCCACGCGCGGGTTCGCCGAGGAACTGCGGGACGTGCTGATGCGCGCCGCCGAGCGGGGCCTGGACGGCCGGGAGCTGCGCAAGCTCGGCCGGCGGCAGGGGCGTGACGACTGGGCGGCGGCCGGTGAGTTCCTCGACCGGTACGCGGCCCGGTTCGACCTCGCACCGGTACCCGCCTACGACTACGCGGAGATCGTGCGGATCGCCGCCGGCCTGCTGAACCGCGCGGCGGTGCGGGAGCGGGAGCGCGACGCCTACGACGCGGTCTTCGTCGACGAGTACCAGGACAGCGACCCGGCGCAGGAGTCGATGCTCGCCGCGCTGGCCGGCGACGGCCGCGAGCTCATCGCGGTCGGCGACCCCGACCAGTCGATCTACGCGTTCCGCGGGGCGGACGTCCGCGCCCTGAGCCGGTTTCCCGACAAGTTCCGCGCGCCGGACGGCTCGCCCGCGCCGGTGGTGGCGCTGCGCACCTGCCGCCGCAGCGGGCCGGCGCTGCTCGCCGCGTCCCGCCGGATCGCCCGCCGGCTGCCGGCGCCGGTCGGCGCGGTATCCGCCGCCGCGGGCGCCGGTCCGGGCGCAGGACCCGCCGCTGGCCCGGGCGCCGGGCCGGCCACCGCTCCGCACCGCGGCCTCGGCTCGGTGCCGACCGCGCCGCCGGGGGAGATCCGGATCGTGGTGGCCGACAGCCAGGCGCAGGAGGCCGCGCTCGTCGCCGACACGCTGCGCCGGGCGCACCTGGCCGACGGGGTGCCCTGGCAGCACATGGCGGTCCTGGTCCGGTCCGCCACCCGGCAGGTGCCGGTCCTGCGCCGCGCGCTGGCGAACGCGGGCGTGCCCGTGACGGTGGCGGGCGACGAGCTTCCGCTGCCGGACGAGCCCGGGGTGCGGCCGCTGCTCACCCTGCTGCGCTGCGCGCTGCGGCCGGCCATGCTCGACGAGGAGACCGCGGCCGACCTGCTCACCGGCCCGCTGGGCGGGACCGACAGCCTGGGGCTGCGCAAGCTACGGCGGGCGCTCGACCGGGCGCCGCTGGCCGAGGCGCTCACGACGCCGATCGTGCTGGCCACCATCAGCGACCGCGTCGCGGCCCCGGCCCGCAAGGTCGCCGGCCTGCTGCGCATCGCGCGCGAGGCCATCGCGGGGGGCGGCAGCGCCGAGGACGTCCTGTGGGCGGTCTGGGGCGCGTCCGGCCTCGCCGACCGCTGGGAGGAGCAGGCCGGACACGATCCGGCCGCCGACCGGGGCCTCGACGCGGTGCTCGCGCTGTTCGACGCGGCGGCACGGTTCGCGGACGATCTGCCGCCAGGCAGCCCGGAGCTCTTCCTGCAGAGCCTCACCGGCCAGGAGATCGCGGGTGACACGCTCGCCGAGCAAGCCATCAGGGAGGACTGCGTCCGCGTGCTCACCGCGCACCGGTCCAAGGGGCTGGAATGGGACGTGGTCGTCGTCGCGGGCGTGCAAGAGGAGCTGTGGCCGGACCTGCGCATGCGCGGCTCGCTGCTCGGCGCCGATGAACTCGCGGAGGCGGCCAGCCCGGAAGCGGGTCCGCCCCAGCCGCCGGAGGTCGCCACGGCCGCGCTGGCCGCGCAGTTGCTGGCCGAGGAACGGCGCCTGTTCTACGTGGCGGTGACCCGCGCGAAGCGGCTGCTCGTCGTGACGGCGAGCGGAGGAGACGAGGACAACCTGCGACCGTCCCGCTTCCTCCCCGAGCTCGCGGGCGACGACATCGGCATCGAGGCGGCGGGGTCGGTCACGCGCTGGCTGTCGCTGCCGGTGCTGGTCGCGGACCTGCGGCGGACGGCCGCCGACACGTCCAGGCCAGCCGCGCTCCGCGCGGCGGCGGCCCGTCAGCTGGCGAGGCTGGCGGACGAGGGCGTGCGCGGCGCGGATCCGCGCGAGTGGTACGCGCTGACCGAGCTCACCGACGACCGGCCCATCGTCGGCGAGGGCGAACGGGTCCGCCTGTCCCCGTCCCAGGTGGAGAACTTCGCCCGCTGCGGCCTGCGCTGGCTGCTCGAGTCGGCCGTCGGCGCCGGACGCTCGGACGTGCTGCGTCACCTGGGCACGGTCATCCACGCCGCCGCGGTCCTCATCGCCGAGGGCGCCTCCGAGCAGAGCGTGGCGTCGCGCATCGACGACATCTGGCACCACCTCGACTTCGGCAGCGTCTGGTACGGCTCCCGGCAGCGTGAGCTCGCCGAGCGCATGGTGCGGAAGTTCCTTGACTGGCACGCCGCCAACCCCCGCGAACTGGTCGCCACCGAGCAGGCGCTGCGGGTGCGCGTCGGACAGGTGGAGATCACCGGTCGCGTGGACCGGCTGGAGCGCGACGACCAGGACCGCGGCGTCATCGTCGACCTCAAGACCGGGTCAAGCGCGCCCAGGGAGGACGAGCTGGACCGGCACCCGCAGCTCGGCGTGTACCAGCTCGCGATCCTGCTCGGCGCGTTCGAGCGGCTCGGCCTGTCCGAACCCGGCGGCGCCGAGCTGGTGCAGGTCGGCAAGGGCGGATACGCGGCCCGGGCCAAGGTGCAGCATCAGCACGCGCTGTCCGACGACGCCGACCCCGGCTGGGCGAAGGACCTGGTGGAGGCGGTCGCGGCGGGCATGGCGGGGCCGGTTTTCCACGCCCGGGTAAACCCGGGCTGCCGGACGTGCCCGGTGTCGTCCTGCTGCCCGGTGAGCGCGGACGGGGCCCAGGTCGGCCAGTGATCCCTCCCCGCTACCCGGTACATTTACCCCAGGGAGGAAAAGTGGATCATGTGACAAGCCAGCCGGCGGTGCCGGAAGCTGACCGGAACGCCTGGACGGAACCCGGGGTCGAGGAACTGGGCGGCGGCTTGTACCGGATCCCGTTGCCGCTGCCCGGGGACGCGCTCAGGGCCGTCAACGTGTACGCGATCGGCGGTGACGACGGCGTCTACCTGGTCGACGGCGGGATGGCGATCGCCGGCGCACGCGACCAGTTCAGCGCGGCGCTCGCCAAGATCGGCTACGAGTTCGGCGACATCAGGAACTTCTTCGTCACGCACATCCACCGGGACCACTACACGCTGGCGGTCGAGCTGCGGTCGGAGATCCGCGGCGAGGTCATGCTGGGCGAAGGCGAGCAGGCGAACCTGCGGGCCATCCTGGACGTCTCCCGGCGCGAGGAGCGCGGGTTCGCCGGACGGCTGCACCAGCTCGGCGCGGACGAGCTCGCCGCCACGATCCAGGAGCGGGTCGCGGCCGAGCGCGCGCAGTCCGGGACCCGGCTGCCCTGGGCGCACCCGGATCGCTGGCTCGCCGACGGCGCCGTCCTCGACCTGCGGTCGCGGACGCTGCGGACGATCGCCACGCCCGGGCACACCCGCGGGCATGTCGTCTTCCACGACGAGGGAAACGCCGCGCTCTTCGCCGGCGACCACGTGCTGCCGCACATCACGCCGTCCATCGGCTTCCAGCCCGCGGTCACGCGGCACGCGCTGCGCGACTATCTCGGCTCGCTGCGCTTGATGCTCACGCTGCCGGACTCCCGGCTGCTGCCCGCCCACGGGCCGGTCGGCCCGAGCACCCACGCGCGCGTGCACGAGCTGCTCGCGCACCACGAGACCCGCCTCGCGCAGACGCTCGGCACCGCCGTCGGCCGGCCGGTCACCGCCCTGGAAGCGGCCCGGGCGATCCCGTGGACGCGGCGGCAGCGGAAGTTCGGCGAGCTCGACGCGATGAGCCAGCTGCTCGCGGTCGGGGAGACGGCCGCGCACCTGGAAGTCCTCGTCCTCCGCGGTCAGCTGACCCGCCACACCTCCGAAGCGGGCGTCGACCTGTACGCGGAACCGGCCGCCCCGTAGCGTCCGCCCCGGCCCCACCCCGGCCCCGCTCCCGCCCCGGCCCCCGCCCAGAAGCCC
>DASZKN010000182.1:0-30750 GCA_035552855.1 Trebonia sp.
GTCCGTGGTGCCTCGAGGCACCACGGACCGTTCGGGATCATGGGTTACAGGTGCTGCGCGGAGACCTTAACAACGGGTAAGTTTCATGTAGATATAGCACGCGAGACTTACCCAATAAAAAAGGTCTTCGCCGTGCTGGGACGGACGGGGCCGGTGGTACTCAGGCCCGTGCCGCCCCGGAACACGTGCACCCGCCCCCCGGGCAGTTCCAGGTACGCTTCGGCTGGAACGTCATTGCTAACCGTGGCACCACCTCCCGGCTCTTGCCCAGGACGCTACGCGCGGAGATGACCCGCGCCAAGAGATGCGTGACGGTAGCAGGCGGGTTCTGTGGCCGGCCACGAAGGCGGGCGCGTATATCCGGTGCGCAGCCCGAAAGTCGCCCGCGCGTATCCGCCGCGGGCACGGTGCCAGCCGGTTAACCTGTGGCCTGTGAGCGCTGCTAGCGACGACGACCGGGCGGTCCGGCTGACGGCATGGGTCTACGGCCGGGTGCAAGGCGTCGGTTTCCGGTACTGGGTTCGCCGGCAGGCCGAAACCCTCGGGCTCAGCGGGACCGCGACGAACCTGGATGACGGCGGTGTCGAGGTCATCGCGGAGGGCGGCGAGGCCGCGTGCCGCCGGCTGCTGGCCGCGCTCGGCTCGGGCGCGACGCCTGGCCGCGTCGCCCGGGTGACCGACCGGTGGGGCGCCGCCCGCGGCGACGTGACGGGATTCGCCGAGCGATGACGGGCGCGCGCGGGCGCGGCCATCCCCGGGGCGCATGATAGAGAAGTGGAAACGCTGCGAGAGGCGCTGGATGCGTGGCGGCCGGGCACGCTGACGATGACGCGACGGGTCGATCCCTGGATGGCGGAGGCGTTCGCGGATCTGATCGGCTCGCCGCCGCCCGGCGTCAAGCCAGGTGATCCGCTGCCGCCGCTGTGGCACTGGTTCACCCTGCTCGAGCACCCCGCCACCGCCGGGATCGGCGCCGACGGGCACCCGGACCACGGGCCGTTCCTGCCGCCGGTCCCCGGCCGCCGCCGCATGTTCGCCGGCGGCCGCCTCCGGCTGACCGCGCCGATCCCGTTCGGCGCGGAGCTGTCCAGCGTCTCCGCCGTGACCAACGTGGCGGTCAAGACCGGCCGCAGCGGGGAGATGGTATTCGTCACCGTCCGCCACGAGCTGTCCGCCGATGGCATGCCCGCCGGCGCCGAAGAGCAGGACATCGTCTACCGCGCCGAGCCGCCCGGCACCCTCGCGCGCACGATGCCGCGCCAGGAGACAGGCGAGCCTGACCCGGCGGGGGACTGGCGGCTGGCAATCGACACCGACCCGGTGCTGCTGTTCCGGTTCAGCGCGCTCACCTACAACGGGCACCGTATCCACTACGACCGCGACTACGTCACCCGGACCGAGGGCTACCCGGATCTCGTCATTCACGGCCCGTTGCTCGCCCTGCTCGCGCTCGAGCTGCCCAGGCGGCACGCGCCCGGCCGGACCGTGCGGGCCTTCGAGTACCGGCTCGTCCGTCCGGCGTTCGTACCGGCCCGCGTCGTCGCGGCCGGCCAGCCGGCCGCGGACCAGGCCGACATCGCCGTGGCCGCCGCCGGCGCCGCGCCGTCGCTGACCGCGAAGGTGATCTTGTCGTCTCGGGAGCAATCATGCTGAGCACCGAAGAGCAGGCCGTCGTCGACACGGTCGCCGAATGGGTCGACCGTGAGGTCAGACCCGTGGCCAACGAGCTCGAGCACGCCAACACGTATCCCGGGAAGCTGATCGGGCAGATGAAGGAACTCGGGATCTTCGGGCTCGCGATACCTGGACCGTGGGGGGAGGCCGCCGTCGGCATGCCCTGCTATGCCCTCGTCACCGCCGAGCTCGCCCGCGGCTGGATGAGCCTGGCGGGGGCGATGGGCGGGCACACGGTGGTGGCGAAGCTGCTGCTCGCGTTCGGCACCCGGGAGCAACAGGACAAGTACCTGCCGAAGATGGCGACCGGCGAGATCCGCGCGACGATGGCGCTGACCGAACCGGGCGGCGGCTCGGACCTGCAGGCGCTGCGGACCGTCGCGCGGCGCGAGCCGGACGGCTCCTACGTGGTCAGCGGGGCCAAGACCTGGATCACGAACGCGCGCCGCTCGCGGCTGATCGCGCTGCTGTGCAAGACCGAACCCGACGCGACCCCGCGGCACAGGGGCATCTCGATCCTGCTGGCCGAGCACGGCCCCGGGCTGACCGTCTCCAAGGACCTGCCCAAACTGGGCTACAAGGGCGTGGAATCCTGCGAGCTGGTCTTCGACGGCTACCGGGCGCCGGCGGACGCGCTGCTCGGCGGCGTCGCCGGGGAGGGGTTCGCCCAGATGATGAAGGGCCTGGAGACCGGGCGCATCCAGGTGGCGTCCCGTGCGCTCGGGGTGGCGCGGGCGGCGCTCGACGACGCGCTGCGATACGCGCAGGAACGGGAGAGCTTCGGCCGGCCGATCTGGCGGCACCAGTCGGTCGGTAACTACCTGGCCGACATGGCGACCAAGGTGACCGCGGCCCGGCAGCTTATCTTGTACGCGGCCGAGCGGTTCGAGACCGGGCAGCGGTGCGACATGGAAGCCGGGATGGCCAAGCTGTTCGCGTCGGAGACCGCGATGGAGGTCGCGCTCAACGCGGTGCGCATCCACGGCGGCTACGGCTACTCGGCCGAGTACGACGTCGAGCGGTACTTCCGGGACGCGCCGCTGATGATCGTCGGCGAGGGCACGAACGAGATCCAGCTGGGCGTCATCGCGAGCCAGCTCGTCAAGCGGGGCGGCCTGGACCGCCCGTAGCCGTTGGGGGGTGCGGCCCGGCAGGGGTGCGGCCCGGCAGGGGCGCGGGTCCGTCAGGGAGCAGGCGGCGGGCCGGCAGCGGCCCGGTCGCCAGCGGCACCCGGTCCCCCGAGCCGGCCAGCAGCGCCGCGTACTCGTCCCTGGGCAGCGGCCCGGCGCCCAGCGAGCGGAGGAAGGCGCTGTCCCACTGCGCGTCGACCAGCACTCCGCCGGCCGCGCCGAGCCGCGCGGCCATGTCCGCGACCGCGATCCGCGCGCCGTCCGGATGCCGGCTGAACAGGGAGTCCCCGCTGATCACCGGGCCGATGCCCACGCCGATCGCGCCGCCCGCCAGCTCCCCGTCCAGCCACACCTCGATGCTGTGCGCCCAGCCGTCGGCGTGCAGTTCGGCCAGCGTGCCGAGCAGCGCGTCCGTCAGCCAGCGGGGCTCGCGGCCGGCCCGGCACTCCTCCGCGACCCGCGGGAACGCGGCGTCGGCGGTGGTCCGCAGGTCGTGGCGGCGCAAGGTCTTGCGCGCGTTGCGGCCGAGATGGACCCGGCCCGTCCGCAGCACCGGCCGCGGGTCGGGCGACCACCACGCCACCCAGTACGGGTCGTCGCCGGGGTCGCCGACCACGGCGATCGTGCCGTCCGCCACCTGGTCCGCGTACTTGACCTCGTTGACGGTACGGAAGAACTCATCGGGGGCGGGCAGCGGGATGACCCCGTGCCGGTACGCGCCGAGCACGCTCGCCGGGCTGAGGTCAGCGCAGAACGCCACGGGGAGGTCGGTGGCCACGGGCGGGAACCGCAGCGCTGCCCACTCCGGATAACACCGGACAGGCATGGGCGACCCTGGAACCGGGCGCGGTCAGGTAGCCGGTCCGCAGCAAGTGACCGATGTCCAGGTCGAGCAGTTCGTCGTCGACCGCGGGGAACTCGATGCCGCTGCCGCGCAGTGCCCGCTCGGTGTTCGACCGGGTGTAGCCGGGGAAGGTGCCCGCCAGGTACTGTTCGGCGATCGTGAGCCCGGTCGCGGCGTCCCGGTCAGCGAACAGCGGCAGGAACGGCGTCATCGGGTGGGCCGGGTCGCGGCTGGCGTGGTCCGCCAGCGCACGCGCCCACTCCTCCGGCGGAAGCTCCGTGACCGGGTAGCCGTGCGCCCTGAGCCGGCCCACGAGATCGCCGAGCGTGGCGCTCGCGGGGCTGGCGAGGTGGAAGGTGCGCCCGGCGGCCGGCTCGCTAGTAGAGATGTGCCGGATCGCCGCCGCGCACGTGTCGGCGGGCACGAAGTCGAGCGGCAGGTCAACGCCGGGGGCAAGGCCGGTGTCGGCGATGAACCTGATCAGTGCGCACATCTCGGTGGCGGTGTTCCAGACGCCGGCGTCGCGGCGCCCGACGATGTCCAGCGGCCGGTAGATCGCGACGGGCAGGCCGCCGCGGGCGGCGTTCCTGAGCAGCTCTTCGGCGACGTATTTCGTCTCCACGTAGCCCATGCGCAGCACTCCGGCGTGCGCGAGCGGGGTGTCCTCGGTCACCTGCCTGATGCCCGCGACGCCGAGGCCGGCGAGCACCGCCGTGGTCGAGACGTAGTGCAGCGGGATGCGGTCCGGCCCGGCCAGCCGGATCAGCTCCCGGGTGCCGCTGACGTTCGCGGCCCGCAGCGCGGCGTAGGGGTAGATGAAGTTCACGAGCGCGCCCGCGTGGTAGATCACGTCGATGCTCGCGGCCAGCCCGGCGAAGCTAGCGGCGGACAGCCCGAGGGACGGCGCGGCGAGGTCGCCGGGCAGCGGGATGACGCGATCGGCGGCCGGGACCGGCAGCTCGTAGCGCTCGGCTGCCGCCGCGATGCGCTCGCGCGCCTGGGCGATGCCCGGCCGCGCATGCGCGTCGTCGCGCGCCCGCACCAGGCACCAGACCCGGGCGGTGGTACTGGCCAGCAGCTCGCGCAGCAGATGAGCGCCGAGGAAGCCGGTCGCCCCGGTGAGCAGCACTTCCCGCGGGTGCCGCCAGTCCGGCCGCCGGCGGCCCGCGCTCGCCGGCAGCGGCCCCCCGAGTTCGGCCTCCCGCGCGAAGTCCACCGAGGGCTGCTGCTCAGCGCCGCCCGCTAGCGCCTCGGCCACGGCCGCGGCGAAGCCGCGCGGCGTCGGGTCGCGCAGCAGGGACCGGGTGAGCCCCCGCACGTGCTCGCCGCCGATCCCGAACAGGCTCCGCGCCCGCGCCAGCATCTCGGCGGCGAGCAGCGAGTCCCCGCCGAGCGCGAAGAAATCCTCGTCGAGGCCGACGTGGTCGCGCTTGAGCAGCTCCGCCCACAGGCTGGCCACGCCGGCCTGGGCCGGCGTCGCCGGCTCCCCGCCGCTCCCGTCCCGGCTGGCCGTGCCCGCGGCGGCGGCCGGGTGGCCGAGGGCGGTGAACGTGTCGGGCACCATGTAGCCGGGCAGCCGGTCGCTCAGATAGCGCCGCAGGTCGGCGGGCGCGGGGGCCGCCGGACCGGCGACCGTGTAGGCGGCGCCCAGCCGCGTACCGTCCGGCCCGCTGCGCGTGACCGTGACCTGGCCGATGGCCGGATGGCCGGCGAGCGCTTGCTCGACCTCGGCCGGCTCCACGCGGAAGCCGCGGATCTGGAGCTGCCGGTCGGCGCGCCCGGTGATCACGAGGCCGTGACCGGCGTCCCAGTGCCCGAGGTCGCCGGTGCGGTACATCCGGGCGCCGCCGTCCGCGGCCGGCACGAACCGCTCGGCGGTGCGATCGGGCTGTCCGAGGTAGCCGCGGGCGACACCCGGGCCGCCGATGTAGATCTCGCCGTCGGTTCCGGCGGGCACGGGGCGCCGCCGCTCATCGAGAATCATGATCCGGGCGCCCGCGACCCCGGTGCCGGCGGGCACCGGGCCGCCCGGCCGGAGCGCGTCCGGGCGGCCGCTGACGTCGAACAGCGTCGAGGTGATGGACGTCTCGGTGAGCCCGTAGGCGTTGAGCAGCCGCGCCCGGGGCGCCGCGCGCAGCGCGGCGCGGCAGTCGTCCGGGTCGGCCATGTCGCCGCCGGTGATCATCAGCCGCACGCCGCGCAGCCGCTCGTCGTCCGGCCGGGTGCCGGCGAGCAGCCGGTGCCAGTACGCGGGTACGAGGTCCACCACGGTGACCCGCTCGCTGGCGATGTAGCCGAGCAGGTCGCGCGGGGCGACGACGCCAGGCGGCGGCAGCATGACCGTGGCGCCGCTGGCGACCGTGGCCAGCATCTGCTCGATCGACGTGTCGAAGGACAGCGGGGCGAGCTGGAGCACGCGGTCGCCGGGGCCGATGCCGTACGCGGCGGACAGGCCGCCGATCGCGGCGGCGAGGTTCGCATAAGTGACGGCCACCGCCTTAGGATCGCCGGTGGAGCCCGAGGTGTAGATCGCGTAGCACAGGCTGTCCGGGCGGGGTGCGGGAGCGGGCACTCCGTGCTCCAGCCCGGCGGGCCCGGTGGCGGTTTCCTCCGCTGCCAGCACGGGCGCGGTGCTACCGGGGATGCCATGGTCCGTTCGGGCGGAAAGGACAACCGCTGGCCGCATCTCACCGCACATGCGGGCCAGGCGCGCGAGCGGCAGCCCCGGGTCGAGCGGCAGATACGCGGCGCCGGCCTTCATGATCGCCAGCAGGGCGCGGACCGCCGCGGCGCCTCGCTCCAGGTGGACGCCGACGAGCGTTTCCGGTCCCGCGCCGGCCGCCGTGAGGCGGCGGGCGAGGCGGGCCGCCGACGCCTCCAGCGCGCGATACGTCAGGTGCCGCCCGCCGGCGACGACGGCGACGGCGTCGGGCGCGCGCGATGCCTGCGCGGCGAACAGCTCGTGGACCAGCCGGCCGGGAACATCCGCCGTTATCGACACTACGTATACCCCGCAATAACCTCGATTTTCACGCGACTCGAAAAATACCTTATATGGGCCATTCCTCCGTTGTCGGGATGGGTGGCAGAGCCGACGAACGCGCCCGAAACGGCAGGTCAAGCATTATGGAACGGGTGCTAAAGGGTACAGTTCTTGGGGTGACCCGCGCTTAGAGGAGACATAGTTGCGCACGGGGAAAATGCTGCCGGAATCCAGGTGGCGCGTGCTGGGCGGCTACGCCGTCTGGCTGGTGCTGCTGACGGCAGCGTATTACCGGCTGCCCGGCCTGCGGGCGGAGACGTGGGGCCTGGTCGGGCTGACCGGCGTGGCCGCGATCGCCGCCGGTGTCGTCATCAACCGGCCGTCCCGGAAGACACCCTGGATGCTACTCGCCGCCGCGCTCGCCTGTTTCGCGGCGGGGCAGGTTGTCTTCCTCGTGGCCGGGCTCGAAGGCGCGAAGCTGCCGTTTCCCTCGTTCGCCGACGGGCTTTACCTGTCTACCTACCCGCTCTACGCCGCGGCGCTGCTCATCTTCATCTGGTGGCGCACACCTCAGCGGGACAGGCGGAGCCTGATCGACGCCCTGACGCTGACCGCCGGGCTCGCGCTGCTGTCGTGGCTGTACCTGATCCTGCCGTACGTGCACAACCCGGCGCTGACATGGCTGCAGAAGAGCGTCGCGATCGCCTACCCGCTCGGCGACGTGCTCGTGCTGGCCATGATCGCCCGGCTGCTTTCTCCGGGGTCGCCACGGACGCGGTGCGTCCAGCTCCTCACGCTCGGCGTCGTCGGTGGCCTCGTGTCGGACACCGCGTACGGGCTCATCCAGCTGCACGGCACGTTCCACAACGGGACCGTCGTCGACCTCGGCTGGGCACTGTTCTACGGCGTGTCGGGCGCGGCCGCGCTGCACCCGACGATGCGGGAGCTGACCGAGCCGGGAACGCGGCAGGACGTGGAGGTCTCGCCCGTCCGGCTGACCATGCTGATGCTCGCGTCGCTGCTGGCCCCGGTCGCGCTGTTCGCCGAATCGCTGCGCCGCCGGGATACCGACGGCAGCGTGATCGCGGTGTTCTCGGCGATCCTGTACCTCCTGGTGCTGTCGCGGCTCTGGGACGTCGCGGCCTCCCACCGCCGCGCGCTCGGCCGGGAACGCGCGGTCAGGCAGGCCGGGGTGTCGCTGGCCGCGGCCGTCACGGCCGAACAGGTCGCGACGACCGTCAGCGGCGCGCTGCGGGGCCTGCCCGGCGGCCAGCCGTGCGGCAACGTGCTGCTGGCGGTGCGCACGGACGGCACATTCCGCGCCGTCACGTGCGTCGCGCCCGCACCCGAGCGGATGCGGGCGCTCGGGGCACAGGTGGATGGCTGGCTGCCGCTCCTGACGGAGCCGGCGCCGCTGCTCACGCCGGTGGCGGCGCTGCCGCCGGGGCCGGGCGGGCTGGTCGCCGACGGCGGCTGGGTGCTGCTCTGCCCGCTGCGGCTGAACGACCGGCCCTCAGGCGACCCGCTCATCGGGGTGCTCGCCGCGTTCGGCGAGCAGCGGGTGCTGGCGGACCTGTACGCCTCGGTGGAGATCATCGCGCACCAGGCGGCGCTCGCGCTGGAACGGATCGTGCTGAGCCACGAGGTGATACGCCAGGGTCACGAGGCGTACTTCCGGACGCTGGTGCAGGACACCTCCGACGTAATCCTGATCGTTGCCGACGACGGGAAGGTCAGGTACGCGACACCGGCCGCCACGAGCCTGTTCGGGGACATCGCGGTGGAGGGCGAGTACCTGTGGGACCTGGTCGCGGACGGGGAGCGCGACGACCTCACCGATGTCCTGCTCAGCGTGCGCGGCGGGATGAACGGGAGCTCCCGCTACGTGGACCGCCGGATCACCCGCCGCGACGGGGTGCGCGTCCAGGTGCAGGTGCGGTTCAGCGACCTCAGGGACGAGCCCACGGTGGCGGGGTTCGTGCTGACCCTGCGGGACGTGACGCAGCAGCGCCAGCTCGAGGACCAGCTCAAGCACCAGGCATTCCACGACGGGCTGACCGGGCTGCCCAACCGGGTGCTGTTCCAGGACCGGATCACGCACCAGCTCGCCGCGGTCCGGCGGGACGGAGCGATCGCGGGCGTGCTGTTCCTCGACCTGGACGACTTCAAGGTCGTGAACGACACGATGGGCCACGCGGTCGGCGACGAACTGCTCGCGGCCGTCGGCGCGCGCCTCGGCGAGCTGATCCGGCCGACGGACACCGCCGCGCGGCTCGGCGGCGACGAGTTCGCGCTGCTCATCGGCGCCGCCCATGACGCGGCCGACGTGGAGAGCGCGGCCGGCCGGGTGGTGGAGGCCTTCCGCGAGCCCTTTCAGCTTTCCTCCGGCTCCGTGCTCACGACGGTGACCGTGGGCGTGGCCACCACCACGGACAGCGCCGACACCGACCAGCTGCTCAGGCACGCGGACCTCGCCCTGTACGCCGCGAAGGCAGCCGGCAAGCGGCAGTGGCGCCGCTACCAGCCCGTGCTCAGCACCGGGATGATGCGGCGGCAGCAGCTCCAGGCCGCGATCGAGGACGCGGTGGCCCGCTCCGCGTTCACGCTCGCCTACCAGCCGATCGTCGCCCTCGCCAGCGGCGAGATCACCGGGTTCGAGGCGCTGGTCCGGTGGCCCCACGAGGAATGGGGCATGATGCAGCCCGACCAGTTCATCGCGCTCGCCGAGGAGACTGGCCAGATCATCGCGCTCGGTTCCAGGGTGCTCAGCCAGGCCGCGGCGGACATCGCGCGCTGGCGGAAGAACCCGGCCGCGGGCGTGCCCGGCGGCGGCCTGTACGCGAGCGTCAACGTGTCGGCCCGCCAGTTCAGCGATCCCGGGTTCGTCGACGGCGTGCGCGGGGTGCTCGACGCCTCCGGCCTGCCGCCCGGCGCGCTCATGCTGGAGCTGACCGAGAGCGTGCTGCTGGGCCGCGAGGTCCGCGTGCACGCGGACCTGATCAAGCTGAAGAGCATCGGGGTCCGGCTGGCGATCGACGATTTCGGGACCGGGTACTCTTCGCTCAGTTATCTGCGGGAGCTGCCGATCGACGTGCTGAAGATAGACAAGTCGTTCGTGGACGGGATCGCTTCCTCGCCGCAGCGGCTGGCACTGGCGGAGGGCATCATTCAGATCGCGCGGACGCTGGAGCTTGACGTGATCGCCGAGGGCATCGAAACGCAGAGCCAGCGGGACCTGCTCGTCTCGCTCGGCTGCCCGTTCGGGCAGGGCTACCTGATGGCGATGCCGATGGCGGCCGCGGACGCGGACGAGCTGAGCAGGGCGGGCGCGCCGCTGAGGCCGCGCGGGCACGTGAACGTGGCGGGCACGTGAACGTGGCGGACATAGAGATCGTCACCACGTCCGACCGGCCCGATCTCGACGAGCAGGGCAAGGCGGCGCTGCTGCCCGGCTGGCCCGAATTCATCTTTCACGACCAGGTCAGCGACGAGCTGATCGGCGAGGCGGCCAAGCGGTTCCCGCGCTACGACGTCCGGATCCTGGCCGGCGGCGAGGTCGTCGCCGGCGGCTGGGGAGTGGCGCTGCGGTGGAACGGCACGCTCGCGGACCTGCCCGACGGCTACGACGGAGCCCTGGTCAGCGGGATCACGGGCCACTCGGCGGGCACGATGCCCGACACGCTGTGCGTGCTGGCGGCGGCCGTGCGGACGGACCGGCAGGGCGCCGGGCTCGGCGGCGCGGTGCTGACCGCGCTCGGCGCGCGGGCAGCGGCCGACGGCCTCGACCGGATGATCGCCCCGGTGCGGCCCGTGCGCAAGTGCCGGTACCCGCGGACGCCGATGACGGACTACGCCCGGTGGACCCGGCCGGACGGCGCGCACATCGACCCGTGGATCCGCGCCCACCAGCGGCTCGGCGCGGTCATCCTGGGACCCGCGCCGCGCTCGATGGTGGTCACCGGCACGGTCGCCGACTGGGAGCGGTGGGCGGGCATGCCCTTTCCGCGGACCGGCCGCTACGCCGTCCCCGGCGCGCTGGACCTCGTCGAGATCGACAGGGAGCGGGACACGGGCACGTACGCGGAGAGCAACCTGTGGATGCGGCACCGCTAACCGGTCCGCACAGCCGTCACGCTCCGATGGTCACCTAGCGTCTCCGTAAGATGGGCATGATGCGTTACCAACTTGTGGTCCGGCTGACCGCCGGCGACCTGGGCCGCCGCGTCGTGCTCCGCTGGCGGCGCCCGCCCCGGTCCCCTGAGTCCGGGCACGAGAAAGAGCCTGGGCACGAGGAGGTGGCCGACCTCATCGGCATCCTCGAAGCGGCCGACGACCAGGCCTTCACGGTCCGCAAGCCCTCCGGCGAACTCGTCGTCGTCCCCCGCGACCGCGCCCTCGCCGGCAAGGTCATACCGTCCGCGCGCCGCTAGCCGGGACAGCGATGCGGAACGCAGGGGCGGAACAGTTCGACTACATCGTGGTCGGAGCCGGGGCGGCGGGCTGCGTCGTGGCGAGCCGGCTGGCCGCGGCCGCGGCCGCGGGCCCGCGCCGCACCGTCCTGCTCGTCGAGTACGGCGGCCGTGATCTCGACCCGCTGATTCACATCCCGAAGGGCTTCTATTACACGCTCCGCGGCCAGCGCTACCTGTATCGGTACCCGACCGACCCGGCCGCACCTGGCCAGCGGCCGGAGACGTGGCTGCGCGGCAAGGTCGTCGGCGGTTCGACCGCCGTCAACGGCATGATGTGGACCCGGGGCGCGCCCGCGGACTGGGACGGCCTGGCCGCCCGCGGCAACCAGGGCTGGGCCTGGGCGGACATCCTTCCGGCGTACCGGGCGCTGGAGGACCACAGCCTCGGCGCCTCCGGCGCGCGCGGCGCGGGCGGCCCGGTCGGCGTCACGATCACGCCGGCGACCGGCGAGATATCCGCCGCCATACTCCAGGCCGCGCAGAATTACGGCTGGGCGCACGTCGACGACATCAATTCCTATGACACCGAACGAATCGGGTATACCCCGTGCACCATTAAAAACGGGCGGCGGGTAAGCGCGTACAGCGCCATGGTGCGTTCCGGCGAAAATAATCTGGTGATCGCGACCCGCACGCGCGCGGAACGCGTGCTCTTCGACGGCCGCCGCGCCACCGGTATCCGGGTGCGTTACGGCAGCGGCGGGGCCGGCGAAGTCGCCGCCCGCCGCGAGGTGATCATCGCCGCGGGCGCGGTCGAAACCCCCTTGCTGCTCGAACGGTCCGGCATCGGCAGCCCCGGCGTGCTCCGCGCGCTGGGCATCGCCCCGCTCGTCGAAAGCCCGAATGTCGGCGAGCGCCTCATCGAGCAGCGCGGCGTCGCTCTGCAGGTCACCCTGAGGCACGGGCCGGCGCGGCACCTCGCCCGGGAAATCTTCAGATATCTCCTGAACGGACAAGGGCTCCTGGCCACGGCCGGCTATGACCTGGTATGTCAGTTCAAGTCCAGCCCGGGGATTTCCCGGCCAGATATCCAGGGCCTGTTCGTGCCGATGGCGCTGGATACGGGCAGCACCGAAATGAGGCTTGCGAAACACCCGGGAATTCTTTTCATGGGATATCCGATCCGCCCGCGGACATTCAGTTCGGTGCACGCGTCGGGGGCGTCGGCGGCGGGCCCGCCGGTGATCCGGCCGCGGTTCCTGGCGACGGAGGCCGACCGGGCGGCGATCGCGCCGGTGCTCGGTATCGCGCGCGGCGTGCTCGGCGAGGGACCGCTGGCGGACCTCATCGAGGCGGAGGAGTTTCCCGGCCCCTCCGTCGGCACGCCCGCGGAGGTCGTCCAGTACTCGCTGGCCACCGGGACCGGCGTATATCACGCGGTCGGCTCGGCGGCGATGGGGCCCTCCGGCGACGACGTCGTGGACGACAGGCTGCGGGTGCGGGGCACGGAAGGACTGCGGATCGCGGACGCTAGCGTGCTGCCTGTGCAGGTGGCGGGGAACACCGCCGCGCCCGCGATGGCCGTCGGGTGGCGTGCCGCCGACTTCATCCTCGAAGATGCGGTCGGCGGGTGACGCCGAGGCTGCTCGCCCTCAGTGACCTGCACGTGGGGCATCCGAAGAATCGCGCGATCGTGGCGGACCTGCCTGCCGGCCATCCCGGCGACTGGCTGCTCGTGGCCGGGGACGTGGGGGAGCGGTTCGCGGACATCGAATGGGCGCTCGCGCTGCTCAAGGAGCGGTTCGACGTGGTGGTGTGGGTCCCTGGGAACCACGAGCTGTGGACGCGTCGGGCCGATCCGGTCACGGCCCGCGGGGAAGAGCGGTACCGGCTGCTCGCGGGGATGTGCCGCGGGCTTGGCGTGCTCACTCCCGAGGACCCGTATCCGGCGTGGGAGGGTGACGGCGGGCCGGTCACGGTCGTGCCGCTGTTCCTCGGGTACGACTACAGCTTCCGGCCCGAGGGCGCGCTGACCAAGGAGGAGGGCCTCGCGCACGCCTACCGGACGGGGGTGGTGTGCAGCGACGAGGAGGTGCTGTACCCCGATCCGTACCCGAGCCGGGAAGCGTGGTGCTGGGCGCGGATCGAGGCGACTGAGCGGCGGCTCGCGGCGCTGGACCCGGCCGCCAAGACCGTGCTGCTCAACCACTATCCGCTGGTCCGCGACCCGACCCAGATCATGTGGTACCCGCAGTTCGCCCAGTGGTGCGGGACGACGCGGACCGCCGACTGGCACATCCGGTTCAACGCGGTCGCGGTCGTGTACGGGCATCTGCATATCCCGCGGGTGACCGTCTACGACGGAGTGCGCTTCGAGGAAGTGTCGATGGGCTACCCGCGGGAGTGGGAACGCAGGGCCGCGCGGTTCGGCACCGCCCAGCCCCGCGTCCCGTGTCAGATCCTGCCGCCGCCCCCGGTGCCGGTGCCGGCGCTGCCCGGCGTGCCGGAGGGCATGCGCGGGTAGCGTGGCCTGGCCGTTGTCCCCGGCCGTTGTCCCCGGCCTGCTCGCGGCCTACCCCGGCGTGCTCGCGGCCTGCTCCCGGCCCTCGGCGAGGTGGCCGCGCAGGGTCGTCGTCGTGTACTCGGTGCGGTGCAGGCCTCGCCGCTGCAAGATCGGCAAGACGTGGTCGACGAACAGCTCCAGTGAGCCGGGCAGCGTCGCCGGCTGGAGCGTGAAGCCGTCGCTGGCGCCCGCCGTCACCCACTCCTCGATCAGGTCCGCGAACTGCTCGGGCGAGCCGGTGAACTCCAGGCCGCCGGGCAGGCCGGTGAGCTCCGCGGCCAGCTGCCCGAAGGGCTTGCCCGTCTCTTCCGTCCGCCGCACGATGTCGTCGGTCCGGCTGGTGCGGGCCGCCGCCGCGATCGCCTCCCGCGACAGCGGCTTATCGGGGTCGATCAGGCCGGCATCGAGCCCGGCGTTGTGCGCCAGGTTGCGCCACCGGAACTCCGGGTCGACCAGGTCTTCCAGCCTGGCGCGGAACTCGCGCGCCTCCGCCTCGGTGCTGCCGAGCACGAACGACACGCCGGGGAGCACGAGCACCGAATCCGGCGCTCGCCCGTGCCGCGCCGCCGCAGACCGGACGGAGTCGCGGAAGCGCTGGCCGGCGGCCACGCCGGGCTGGGCGGTGAACACCAGGTCGGCGGTCTTCCCGGCCAGTTCGACGCCGGGCCCCGACGAGCCGGCCTGCGCGAACGCGGGACGGCCCTGCGGCGAGCGCGGCAGCGTCAGCGCGCCGCTCACGTCGAAGAACCGGCCGTGGAAGTCGACCGGCTTGATCAGGCTGGCGTCCGCCCAGACCCCGCTGGCCTGGTCGGCCACCACCGCCGCCGCGTCCCAGCTTTCCCACAGCCGGGTGACCACGTCGAGGAACTCCTCGGCGCGCACGTACCGGTCGGCGTGCGCCGGGTGCGCGGCCAGCCCGAAGTTGCCCGCGGCCCCGGCAAACCGGGTCGTCACGATGTTCCACCCGGCCCGGCCGTCCGACAGGTGGTCGATCGTCGCGAACCGGCGGGCCAGGTCGAACGGCGCGCCGTACGTCGTGGACGCCGTGGCGATCAGGCCGACGCGCGACGTCAGGCGCGAGAGGGCCGCGAGGACTTCCAGCGGGTCGAAGCCGACCTGCGGGAAGTAGCGGGCGCGGAAGATCGCCAGGCCGAGGGTGTCGGCGAAGAAGACGGCGTCGAGCAGGCCGCGCTCGGCGGCGAGCGCGGATCGCTCGAGCACGCCGAATCGCGCGGGACCGGCGAGGTCGGCCGGGGACGCGAGCCGCCACGCCGCCTCGTGATATCCGTTTTCGGTCAGGAACGCGGTGAAGTGTGCTCTCACCGGCAAAAACTTACTAGCCGCGGATTACGGGGACCGGGCCGGCGTCAGTGTTTGCGGTGCGCGCCGCCCCTGCGTCGCTCCAGGACGTGCCGGTCGCGGCTCGCGCCGAGGCCGGTGACCAGGATGGGCACGAGGATGCCGGTTAGCGCCAGCATCGGAACCTTCCAGTCGCCGCTGAGGTCGTGCAGGGCGCCGAGGCCGAACGGTCCGGCGCTCGCGATCAGGTAGCCGATGCCCTGCGCCATCGTGGACAGGCGGGCGGTCTGGTACACGTCGGGCGCCCGCGCGACGATGAAGCCGAGCGCGAGGCTGATGCACATTCCCTGCCCGAGGCCGAGGATGGTCAGCCACACGTACGGCATGGCGACCGGGGCGACCGCCAGCCCGACGTAGCCGATGCCGCACGCCACGGTCGCGGCGACGACCATGGCCGCGGCGCGCGGGGCGCGGCCATGGATGAGGAGCGGGGTGACGAGCGCCGCCGCCAGCCCGGGAAAGCTCGAGTACGACAGCATCCAGCCCGCCTGGCCGGCCGACATGTGATGGGCCTCGAGAAGCGTCGGGATCCACGCCACGCCCGAGTAGTAGCCGAGCGACTGCAGGCCCATGAAGCCGGCGACCATCCACGCCATCGGGTCGGACCAGAGCCCGCGCCGCCTGGCCGGCAGGGGGCCCGTCGCCAGGGGGCCCGAGTGTCCGGGCCCTGGCTGCCACGGCACGACCGGCCGGAGCGGCGCCGGCCGGGATGGTGCTGGCCGGGATAGGGCGTGCGGCGCGAGCAGGCCCATGCAGATCACGGCCAGGCCGCCCCAGAGCGCGATGGTCGGCCGCCAGCCGAGTCCGGTCGCGCGCAGCAGGGGGACGGTCAGGCCGGCAGAGATCGCCGGCCCGACGAACAGCGACACCGAGTACAGGCCGGTCATCAGGCCCGCGTGGCGGGCGAAGTCCTGCTTGATAAGCCCCGGCAGCAAGACGTTGCCGATCGCGATGCCCATGCCGAGCACCGCGGTGCCCGCGAACAGGGCGACCAGCGGCGGCAGGACCCGCAGCGCGATGCCCGCGGTGATCACGACCAGCGTGAGCAGCAGCAGCCGCTCCATGCCGAAACGGCGGATAAGCGGGGGCGTGACCAGCGCGAAGAGGCCGAAGCAGAGCACCGGCACCGTGCTGAGCAGGCCCGCCGACGTCGAGGACAGCCCGGTGTCCCGCTGGACCTGGCCGAGTACCGGTGACAGCGCGGCGACCGCCATGCGGAGGTTCAGCGCGGTCACCAGCAGCACGATGCCCACGCGCACGAGGCTCGTCCGAGGCGGCTCCGCGACCACGCGAACGGGCGTGACAACTTCCTGCGCGGTCACCCGCGGCCCCCCTTCACTTCGCGAGCTTCGCCCTGCCGGGCAGCGCCCAGCTCCCCGCGAGTTTGCTCACGATTAGATACCGGAGGATAACAATACGTTGGTATGGGGCACGATGAAGATCAAATAGCCGAACTTGCCAGCGAAGCCCGCCGGAAGCCAGTGGGGGGAACCGGCTTCCGGCGGGAGACTTGTGGGTTTACGCGGTGATCCAGCTACGGGCGTGCTGCGTGATCGGCAGCGGGGTAGCGGTGAAGATGCCGTCCGGGTCGTAGTGTTCCTTGGCCGTGAGCAGCCTGGCCGTGTTAGCGCCGTAGGCGTGGGTGATCTGGTAGTGGTCATCGGGTCCGAGCAGGCCCGGGTACGCACCGGACAGCGCCGACGGGACGAGCGCGGTCGCGGCCGAGTCGGCCCAGGTGCGGTGCAGGGCGCCGTCGCGGTCGCCCGGCAGCCAGGAGGCGGTGACCTCGGCGAGGAAGTGCTCCTGGCGAGTGCCGAACGCCGTGGCCGGGACGGGGACCCGGGCTGGCCGGCCGTGGAAATGGCGGAGGCTGATCGACGAGAGCGGCGAGGTCCTGGTGCCGCCCGCGCGCATCAGAGCCAGGATGACATCTGGCGTGAGGCCCGGCAGGTTCCGGGTGCGGATGGCGTAGTGGCGGCCGCTCGCCGCGTGGGAGCCGACGGGGGTCAGGAGGCCCGCCGGGTCGGTGGGCCGGATGCGGCACACGACCGGGCTGCCCAGACGGCGCAGGTCCGCGAAGATTTTCTCGCCGTGCGCGGACTCGCCGCTCCACGTCGGCATCAGGTACAGGACGGGACGGCCGTCCTTGCCGGACAGGACGCCGCTCTGCACGTCGAGCTCGGCGGGCGCGTTCGCGAGCATGGTGCCGAGCCGGTCCCAGACGTCGGCCGCGTCCCGCCACGGGAACAGGATGAGCCCGGCCAGCACCTGCGCGAGCGGGTGCAGGCGGACGCTCATGGCGGTCACGACGCCGAAGTTGCCGCCGCCGCCGCGCAGCGCCCAGTACAGCTCGGGCTCGTGCGCCGGGTCCGCCCGCACCAGGCGGCCGTCTTCCATCACCACGTCGGCCCCGAGCAGGTTGTCGGCCGCGAGGCCGAACCGGCCGGCCAGCGGGCCGTAGCCGCCGGCGAGCGTCAGGCCCGCCATCCCGAGCCCGCCGATCGTGCCGGTGACGGCGGCGAGACCGTACGGCGCCGCGGCGGCCACGACATCGGCGACGGTGGCGCCGCCCGCGACCGTGGCGATCCGCGTCGCGGGATCGACGGTCACCCGGCGCATCCTGGAGAGATCAAGCTCGAGACCGTCGGCGCGGACGGACCGCCCCGTCCAGTCGTAGCCGCCACCGCGAACCGACAGCGGCAGCTGGTGCTCGCGGGCGGTGCGGATAGTGGCCTGCACGTCCCCGCGGGTCCAGGGGCGCACGATGACCGCGGGGTGGCGGTCCACAGCGCCGTTCCAGACAGCGCGGGCGGCCTCATATCCAGCGCCGCCGACCAGGACCTGGCCGCGATCTAGGTAGGTGGCCAGCTCCGCTGCGGCCGATGCGGCCACGACGTCCGTAACAGGCACGAATTGCTCCCCGGGGTGGCACTGCGGGTGGAGGTCCAGTATCAGCCGCCGCCGAACCGTCAGGTATCCGTGAAAACTACGGAACCGAATATCCGGCAGACCACGAACCATTGCCGTGCATGGGGATATCCGGGTTATAGCCGTTATCGACGTTGATAAACGTCATTCGGGTGACAGGATGCGCCGCAGCTCCGAGCGGTGCCGGATGTCCAGCTTGCGGTATATAGCGGCGACGTGGGTCTCCACGGTCCGCACGCTGATGAACAGCTCGGCCGCTGCCTCGCGGTTAGTCGCGCCGGCGGCGATCTTTTCGGCGACGCGCCGCTCGGCGTCGGTGAGCGCGGTCGCGGTCCGGATGGCGGCGACGCGCGGGAATTCGCTTTCGATCTGGGTCAGCAGCGGCTGGTGTCCCATCGCGGCGGCCAGGTCACGGGCCCGGTCCAGGGCGGCCCGCGAATGGGCGCGGGCCTTGCGGCGGCGTTCAACGCGGCTCAGGACGAGCAGGCTCGCGGCTAGCTCAGGGCGCAGGGCGGTGCGTTCGTGCTGGTCGACCGCGGACCGCGCGCACTCCGCGGCGGCGGCCAGGTCGCCGCTCGCGGCCGCCGCGAGCGCCTCGATCCGGCAGGCGTCGCCGATCAGCGCTGGACGGTCCATGCGCCGGCCCAATCCGAGCAGCCACGCCGAGATCCGCCGTGCCTCCGGCCGCCGGTCCGCCGCGACGTATGCCTCGGCCAGCAGATGATCGATCCGGGACCGCACGCCGGGCTCGGTCCAGTTGAGCTCATCGGCATACCGGGCAGCCTGCTCGAGATGCCGGATCGTCGCGGCGGTGTCCCCGGCCCACGCGCTTATCTCGCCCCGCAGGCTGGCGCCCATGAACCGGGTCATCAACGGCTGATCCCCGACGTCGGGAAGTTGCTCGTCGGCGAGGCGGCGCGCCTCCGTGAGCTGTCCGGCCACGATCAGCAGCTTGCAGCGCGGTTCCAGTGTCCAGGGCGACTCGGGCCGGTCGTACCACGCGGTGACCTGGTCGGTTTCCGCCAGGGCGGCCGCGGCGGCCGCGTAGTCGCCGGCGAGTTCCGCGGTCAGCGCCAGATAGGGCAGGAACAAGGACAGCGCGAGGTCGTCGTCCGTTTCCCGGGCGCGCGCCACGAGGCGGGCGTGCGCGGCCCGCGACGTCTCCAGGTCATCGGTGTACCGGCACCAGATGCCCCGGCAGTGGCCGGCGGTCTCGAGCAGCGGCAGGCCGGGCAGCGTCGCCTCCAGCCCCTCCGCCCGCGCGAGCAGCCTGGTGTCGAGGCCTTCCCCCGCGGTGACCTTCTCGACTACCAGGTTGAGGAGCGCCCGGTGCAGCGAGTGGCCGGCGACTGTGCCCGCGGCCTCGGCACACTGGATCGCCTCGACGGCCGCTGCCCGCCGTTGGCCGGGGACGCCGTACAGGGCATCGGAGATCAGCGACAGCAGCCCGGCCCGCTTGCGGTCATCGTCGCCGGCGACCGCGAGCGCCCCGGTGAGCAGTGCGGTGGTGGCGCCCGGGCCGCGGACCAGCCCGACCGCGTCGGCCAGCAACGGCATCGCCCGCTCCAGGTCCGCGGTGGGCAGCGCGTCCACGTCGAGCGCTTCGAGATGCTGGAGCGCGCTGGTCAAGTCGCCGGCCAGGTAGAGCAGCTCACCCGCTTTGATGCGCCGCCTGACGAGCGCGTCACGGTCGCCCTGGGGGGTGAACGTGACCGCCTGGGCGGCGAACTTGCCGGCGGCGGCGTTGGCCGCCCGCGCGTGTGCCGCCTCGGCGGCGGCGTCGAGGACGGCGGCGACCCCGGGGTCGGCTTCCGGGCCGGCGGCGAGCGCGGCGAACTGGGCGCGCCGCTCGGGGCTCGCCGAGACGGCGGCGAGCTGCCGGTAGATGCGCGCCCGGCGGCCGGGGGGCACCGCGTCAACGGCGGCCGCGCCGATCAGCGGGTGCGCGGGCACGAGCCTGTCCTCGGCCTGGACGACGACGCCGGCCCGCAGCGCCCGCTCCAGGGCCGCCGCGGGATCGGCGACGTGATCCCCGCGCATGGCGGCGACCGCGTCGGACACCGAGATGCGGCCGGCGGCGGCCACGACGGCCAGCGCCTCGGCGACGGGCTGCGCCAGCGACCGCTCGAGCCGCCCGGCCAGCGCGGTCCGGGCCAGCGGCGGCAGCGGCGCGTCGTCGGCCGCGACGCCGGCGCCCGCCGCCCGGGCCGACATCATGCTCGCCCAGATCTCCCTGGCCCAGAACGGGTTGCCGCGCGATCGCTCCGTCACCAGCCGGGCCTGCCCCGGAGCCGCCGCCGGCAGCAGTTCCTGCACCTGCGCGGTGGTCAGCGGGGCCAGCGTGATCTCCGCGATCACCGGAAAGCCGCCGAGCAGGCCGCGCCAGCCGTGTGACACCGGCGGCGCGCCGACGGTCAGCGGGTCCGCCTGCGCGTCGGTGCGCGCGGCGAGCAGCAGCGACAGCGCCCGCGAGCCCCGCCGCGGCCCGTCGACGACGCGTCGCAGTGCGTACTCGAGCGTCGCCCGGCTGCCGGCGTCCAGCCACTGGGCGTCGTCGATCGCGAGCAGCACCGGTGCCTCGCCCGCCAGTGCGCAGAGCGCCTCTGTCACACCGTGATCGATGGCATGGGCGGCGGGCGGCTGGTCTCCGGCGGGCCGCATGAGCAAGGCGACCTCGAGCGCTTCGCGCTGCCGGGCCGGGATGCCCGCGGCCGCCGCGGGCAGCGCTCCCGCCAGCAGATCGGAAAGCCCCGCGAACGGTGTGTCGGCTTCGCTGGCCGACGGCTCGCTGCGGAGTACCCGGCAGCCCGCCTCCGCCGCGGTGGCGACCGCCGCGCGCCACAGGCTGGATTTGCCGGCGCCGGGCTCACCCGCGATGACCAGCGCGGCCGGCCGGGAGCGGTTCGCGGCCGCGGCCGCGAACTCCCGGACGCGCCGCCACTCGGCCGCGCGCACGAAGTCGCCGCTGGCAGCAGGCATGGCGCTCACTCCCGGTGGTCCGTTAAGCCTTACATACTAGCCCCGGATGAGTCTTGCTGGCTCAGTACGCGCCGCAGCTCTGACCGGCCGCGGACACCGAGCTTGCGGTAGATGGACGCGACGCGCGTTTCCACGGTCCGCACGCTGATGAACAGCTCCGCCGCGGCATGCCATAGTCGCGACTTGCCCGCGCCGGCCTCGCCTTCGACCACGAGCGCGGCCGGCTCGGCGCGGCGCGCGGCGGCCACGGCGAAGTCCCGCACGCGCTGCCACTCGGCGACGCGTACGAAATCCCCGTTTACCCCTGGTATCCGCTCATCACACCACAGAAGAGTTACGAATTGCGCGTTCCGAGCGTGACGGCCAGCCGCGCGGTACCGGCTAGATCTCGATCCGGGACCCCATGATGACCGTGCGGTCGCGCGGCAGCTGGAAGTACTCGGCCGCGTCGGCGGTCAGCCGCGACGTGGCGATGAACAGCCGCTTGCGCCACCGGCTGAGCCCGTCGCCGCCGCCGCCGGGGCGAAGGTGCAGGTCGATCGTGGACAGGAAGTAGGAGACGGTCGCCTCGTTGATCGGCGCTTCGTGCCTGGCCGCGCAGATCAGCGGGATCAGGCCGGGGATATTCTGTGCGTCCATGTAACCGAACCGGGCCGTGACGTGGGTGATCTCGTCGTCGGTCCAGCCGAGGTCGTCGATTTCCAGCCGCCCCGCCGCCGGGACGTGCGGGACCGGCACGGTGGCGACGGAGACGATGAAGACATGCTCGTGCAGCACGTGGTTGCGCTCCACGTTGGACCGCATGGCCAGCGGCGCGGTCTCCTTGCCGCGGTTCAGGAAGATCGCGGTGCCCGGCACCCGGATCAGGTTCATCGTGCGCAGCTCGTCGACGAATGTCCGCAGCGAGCCCTCGTCCAGCTGGCGCTGGCGGGTGACGAGCATGCGGCCCTTCTGCCAGGTGACCAGCACCGTGAACACAAGGATGCCGACGAGCAGCGGCAGCCACCCGCCGTGCATGACCTTGGTGAGGTTGGCCGCGAAGAACAGCAGGTCGACGGCGAGCAGCAGCACCGCGCCGGTGATCACGGCCCAGCGCCGCCAGTGCCAGCGCGTGCGGGCAATGTACCAGAACAGCAGGGTCGTGATCGTGATCGTGCCGGTCACCGCGATGCCGTACGCGTAGGCGAGCGCGTTCGAGGTCTTGAACGTGAACACGAGCGCGAGCACGGCGGCGAGCAGCGCCCAGTTGATCCACGGCACGTAGATCTGGCCGATCTGCTTCTCCGACGTGTGGTCGATGCGCAGCCGCGGCAGGTAGCCGAGCTGGGCGGCCTGCTGGGTGACGGAGAACGCGCCGGAGATGACGGCCTGCGAGGCGATGACGGTCGCGATCGCGGCCAGGAACACCATCGGGAGCTGCCCCCACGACGGGACGAGCAGGAAGAAAGGGTTGCTGATCGCCTGGGGGCGGTGCAGGATCAGCGCGCCCTGGCCGAGGTAGTCGAGGATGCACGCGGGAAACACGGCGAGCAGCCAGGCCCTCGTCACGGGCCCGCGCCCGAAGTGCCCCATGTCGGCGTACAGCGCCTCCGCGCCGGTCACGGACAGCACCACGGCCGACATCGCGAAGAACGAGGTCGTGAAGTGACCGAAGAGGAAACTGCCCGCGTAGGCGGGGGACAACGCCCGCAAGATCCCCGGGTCCTGCGCGATACCGTGGATGCCGCACGCGCCGATCGCGACGAACCACAGGACCATCACCGGTCCGAACAGCTTGCCGACCGCCCCGGTGCCCAGCCGCTGCAGCAGGAAGAGGCACACGATGATCGCCGCGGTGATGAGCGTGACCAGGTGCTCGACGGACGGGGCGGCGACCTGCACGCCCTGGATCGCGGAGAGCACGGAGATCGCGGGCGTGATCATGCTGTCGCCGAAAAACAGCGACGCGCCGAAGACCCCGAGCAGGGCGAGAAACAGCGGCACGCGCCGCTTGTTCTCCAGGCCGATCCGGCGGACCAGGGTGATGAGGGCCATGATCCCGCCCTCGCCGTCATTGTCGGCCCGCATCACGAGCAGCACGTACGTGATCATCACGATGATCATCACCGACCAGAAGATCATCGAGATAACGCCGTAGACGTTCTGCGCGCTCACCCGGATCCGGTGCGGGTCGCCGGGGCTGAAGACGGTCTGCACGGTGTAGAGCGGGCTAGTGCCGATGTCCCCGAACACCACACCGAGCGCCCCTAGCGCCAGCGCCGTCTGCCCGGCACTCCGTTTCATGAGCCTCTCCCACGCGCGTTGCCCACGCTCACCATACGGGGTGCGGGTCCGCGGCCCGCGGGCTCCTATCGGGGAACGCGGTGCAGCTGTCCATCGTCAGCACGGCTTTCCCGGTGACCTCGCCGGCCTCGAGTGCGCGGTGGGCGTCGGCAGCGCGTTCCAGCGGGAACGTGGCGCCCACCTCGACACGCGGGGCTGTCGCGTTTCGCTGTTTTACCCTCTAGTAACTCTACTCGCAGGTAACTAACATGCTGCTTAACCTGACCGGTCTGGGGGGCGGACCGAAGGAGACTCCGCATGGGACTTCCGCTCGCCAAAGCCGCGAACCTCACCGAGCTCCGTGACCGTGCGCCGACGACGGTCGAACGCGACGGCGACCTGGTCATCGCCGCCAGCACCCCGTACCTCGTCCCGCCGGCGGACAGCGGGAGCCTCGCCGACCTGCCCTTCGCCAACGCCGCCGAGGCGCCCGCGGACGTGGTGTTCTGCCGCCGCGGGGCGGACGGCACGTGGCAGGACGTGACCGCGGCGGATTTCGCCGCCGAGGTGACCGCGGTGGCCAAGGGCCTGATCGACTCGGGTGTCGGGCAGGGCGACCGCGTCGCGATCATGTCCCGCACGCGCTACGAGTGGACGCTGCTGGACTTCGCGGCGTGGGCCGCGGGCGCGGTGGTGGTTCCCGTCTATCCGACCGCGTCGGCCGAGCAGGCCGCCTGGATCATCCGCGACGCGGCCGTGACGGCCGTCTTCACGGAGGACGAGGCATGCGCGGCCGTGCTGACCGAAGCGCTCAAGTCCGCCGACAACCCCGGACCGCCGCCCGCCAGCTGGCGGCTCGATCAGGCGCGATCGCCGAACTCACCAACCGCGGCATCGCCATGGCGGACACGGCAGTGGACCAGCGCCGCGCCGCCCTGACCCCGGACACGACGGCGACGATCGTCTACACGTCGGGCACCACCGGCATGCCGAAGGGCGCGCCGCTCACCCACGGCAACTTTCTGACCGAGGCGGTCAACTGCGTCGAGCTGCTGCGCCCGGTCTTCGACTCCGTATCCGACGAGCCGCCCTGCACGCTGCTGTTCCTGCCGCTGGCGCACGTGCTCGGCCGGGTCATCGAGGTCTCCTGCGTCCAGGCGAGGATCCGGCTCGGCCACAGTCCGTCGATCAAGCCGGCGGAGCTACGGCCTGACCTGGAGTCGTTCGGGGCGACGTTCCTGGTCGGGGTGCCTTATCTGTTCGAGAAGATTCACCAGATCGGGCGGGCCGACGCGCAGGCGCTGCACGCCGCGCACGTGTACGACCGGGCGACTCGGATCGCCGTCCGGTACGGCGAGCAGGCGCTGCGGGAACTGGCCGGGGCGGGCGGCGGCCCGTCGCCCGCGCTGCGAGCCGCGCACTGGCTGTATGACCTCCTTGTCTACCGGAAGGTCCGCAAGGCCCTCGGCGGGAAGATCCGCTATGCGATCAGCGGCGGCTCGGCGCTCGGCCCGGAACTGCTGCTGTTCTTCGCCGGCGCGGGCGTGCTCATCTACGAGGGCTACGGGCTGACGGAGACGACTGGCCCGTCCACGGTCAACCCGCCGATCCGTCCGCGCCCGGGCACGGTGGGACCGCCGGTGCCGGGCGCGGCGGTCCGCATCGCGGCCGACGGCGAGGTGCTGCTGCGGGGCCCGCAGGTGTTCGGTGGCTACCAGCAAGACGAAGGCGCGGCCGGCGAGCGGGCCGGTGCCGCGCGCGATGGCTGGTTCGCCACCGGCGACCTGGGAGAGCTCGACGCGGACGGCTACCTGCGGATCACCGGGCGGAAGAAGGACCTGATCATCACGAGCGGCGGCAAGAACGTCAGCCCCGGGCCGCTCGAGGACAGGCTCCGCGCGCACCCGATGATCAGCCAGTGCATGATCGTCGGCGACGCGCGCCCGTACGTCGCCGCCCTGGTCACCCTCGATCCGGACACGGTGGCGCAATACGACGGCCGCGCCCCGGTCGCGGGCGGCGACCCGGCCGCGAGCGTGCGGGTCGAGAGCGCGGGCCCGGTGGCGCCCGCCGTGGCGGCGGAGATCGCCCGCGCGGTCGCGGACGTGAACAAGTCGGTGTCGCGCGCCGAGTCGATCCGCCGTGTCCGGATCGTCGCGGGAGACTTCACAGAGGAACGCGCCCTGCTGACTCCCTCGCTCAAGGTTAGGCGCCGGGCGGTGCTGGACGCTTACCGTGCCGACTTCGACGCACTCTATTCCTGATCGCGATGACCAGTGCGCGATGATGGGGCGCATGACGACGCTGGGAGTGGTGTGCCGGCCGCAGGTGCCGCCGGAGCGGATCCGGGACGTGGTGCTGGCGGCGGAAGACGCGGGCCTGGATGAGCTGTGGCTCTGGGAAGACTGTTTCTGGGGCGGCGCGGTGCCCGCGTGCGCGGCGGCACTGGCCTGGACGAGCCGGGTGCGGGTCGGCATCGGCGTGCTGCCGGTGCCGCTGCGGCATGTCGTGACGACCGCCATGGACGCCGCGCTGCTGCACCGGCTTTTCCCTGACCGCGTGATGATCGGGGTCGGGCACGGCGTGCAGTCGTGGATGAAGCAGACCGGCGCGGCGGCGGAGTCGCCGGTGACGCTGCTGCGCGAGTACCTGACCGCCACCCGCGCACTGCTGCGCGGGGAGAAGGTGACGCTCGCGGGCCGCTACGTGCGCCTCGACGAGGTGGCACTCGAATGGCCGCCGCCCGCGCCGGTTCCTGTGCTGTCGGCCGCGAGCGGCGACCGGACGCTGCGGCTGAGCGGTGAGGTGGCCGACGGCACGATCCTCGAAGCGGGCGCGGACCCGGACGCGATCCGCCGGGCACGCTCGCTGATCGATGAGGGCCGGGCGCGGGGTAACCGCGCGGACGAGCATCGCCTCATCGTCAACTTGAGCGTGCCCGGCGTGAGCGCGGCCGACGCCGCCGAAGCGGCCACGCGCGTCCGCGCCGCGGCCGCGGCGGGGGCGGGCGCGGTGGCCCTGCATTCGGCCGACGCCGGCGCGGCGGACCCGGTTGACCTGGTCCGCTTCGCCGCGACCCAGGTCCGCCCGCTCTTGTAGGGCGCGCTAACCGACGTGCGGACGGCGGCCAGGCTCCTGCGTCGGCATGCTCTGCTGTGAGCCGGGGACGGCCGGCGCGATCCTCGACGGCCGCACCGGCATCGGGCTGCGCTAGGCGCTACGCGGTTTGTGCTCGGAGTTTCGCGGCGGCGGGAATGATGCGCTCGGCGAACACCTCGAGGGGCGTTATCTCCTGGACGGCCGGAACCTGGGTCTGGACCTGGTCGACGCCGAGGTCGGCGAGACGGGCGAGCTGCTCGAGTACCTCATCGGCCCGCTCACCGCGGGGCCCGGGGTCGAGGCGCGTGATCACGGTCTTCTTTATCTCGTCGTAGTCGCGGCCGACGTCGTCGCAGTGCTGGCGCAGCACCTCCAGCTTGTGCGCGAGTTCGGGGGACGCGCCGACATTGCAGGCATGGGCGTACTTGGCTACCAGCCGGAGGGTCTTCTTCTCGCCCCCGCCGGCGACGAGGATCGGCGGGTGCGGGCGGGTCAGCGGCTGGGGCGAATTGAGGGTGCGCCCGAGCTGGTAGTGGCGGCCGTCGTAGGGCGCGTCACTGCCGGACCACATCTGCAGGCAGATCTGGAGCGCCTCCTCCAGCCGCTGAAAGCGTTCGCCCGCGGGCGGCAGCGGAAGGCCGAGCCCGGTCGCTTCTGCCTCGTAGAAGCCGGCGCCGATACCGAGCCACGCCCGGCCGCCGGACAGCACGTCCAGGGTGGTCACGGACTTAGCGAGCAGCCCCGGCGCCCGGTATGTCACGGCGGTCACCCAGGCCAGCAGCGTGATCCGGGAGGTATGCCCGGCGAGGAACCCGAGTGTGGTGTACGCCTCGAGCATCTCCTCTTCGGGCTCGCCGTTCCAGTCGAGCTGCCAGAGGTGGTCCATCACCGACAGCATGCTGAACCCGGCCTCGTCCGCCGTGGCGGCGACGCGTGCCAGCGTGGGCCCGGTACTGCCGGGGGCGTCCGGCCAGTTGAACTTCGCTACGTGCAGTCCGATCTCCATGTTCGTCTCCTATCCGGGCACGGCGTGGTCATGCCAGTTACGGCCGGGGGATCCCGCCGGCTGGCCGTGCGTCAGCGCTTGCCTCCGACCGCTTTCAGGTACTCGCGGTGCTTGCGGCGGTCGATGCCGAAGCACCATGCCCAGCCGGCCGCGCCCCCGGGCTGCCCGGTCTGCCAGGCCTGCCCGGGCTGCCCGGGCTGAGGCAGCGCGTGCAGTTCCACGTCGTCTGGCCGGATGCCGACCGGCTGCGGCGGCATCTGACCGGGCGAGTTGAGATAGAAGATGCCTTCAGTTTGCTCGGTCGCGAGCTTGACGCCGAATCTTCCGACGAACTGGCTGAACGCTCGCATGGGGTTCTCCCACGTGCCCGGCCCCAGCCACCAGGCACCCCGCAGGTAAGTGCCGGCCCCGTCGCGGGAGTCGTGCGCCATCAGCAGCATCGTCCAGCCGCCGGGCCGCTCCGCCGGCGGCGGAACCGTCGCCAGCAGGACGAACCCTGCGCCGACGTTGAAGCGGTACGCCTTGGTGGCACGCCACGAGGCGCGCTCCGCTTTCTGCGCGGGGATGCCGAAGCGGTCAGCGTTCATCGCCCCGTATCCCAGGATCGGGATAAGATCCGCCGGCATCGTCTCGTGTTCCCGGGAGCAATCCTCTGACAGCGCTGCCTCGATCGCCACGGCCGCCCGGCTCCGCATAAACACCACATGGGCATTTTAAGTGTGGTGGCGGCGCGTCGTCAGACGCGGGCAGGTGCCGGGTGGAAGCGGTCAGGATCAGCACCCACGACGCGACGGCGAGGGCCGTCACCGCCCAGAGGATGGTCGTGGCCGGGATCGACGCGGCGATCGCCGCGATAACCGTCGGTGCCAGGAAGCCCGCATAGGCAAGCGCGTAGAACACGCCGGTCAGGCCCGCCAGGTCCGCTGGCGTCGCGATCCGCTGGACTTCCAGGAGACCCGAGACCAGCGCGATGCCCAGCCCGGCGCCGATCACCACGTTGGCCGCCAGCCCCGCCCAGACGGACTGCGCGCTGATCGCCACCGCGCCCACCGCGATCCCGGCCGCGATGATGAACACGCCGGTGGCCAGGCCACGCGCCGATTCCAGCGAGTGCAGCCGCTTCGCGACCGGCTGGATCGCACTCGAGGCGCCCAGCGCCACCACCGTCGCCGCCGTGGCGAACACGAGGCCCCAGGAGCCCGTCGCGTCCCGCAGCTGCGTCGGCAGGTAGCCGTAGCCGATTCCCGCGGACGCGAACAGCCACGGCGCGGCGATCGCGACGACGCGCACGAAGCGGCGGTGCCCCGCGCTGGGAATGCGCAGCTGCCGCCACCACCGGCCGGCGACGCCGCCGGTCTTGTGGGTCTCCGGCGTCGCCAGCACCACGAACGCGAACGGAAGCGTCACCCCGATGTGGATCAGGAACGGCAGCACCTCGGGGATCGGCCCCCACTGGGCGATCAGCCCGGCGACCAGCGCGCCGATGCCAGACCCGAGCGTGAACGCCAGCGACGAGCGCCGTGCCCCCGACGCCTCCTCCGCGGCCGGGTCGAACGGCGGTTGGGAGAGCTCCTTGAGCCAGCTGCTGCCGACCGCCATCGCGACGCCGACCGTGACTCCCGAGAACAGCCGGCCGGCGGCGAGGAAGATCGCGCCAGCGGGCCCGAAGGCGAGCAGCGTGCTCCCGGTCACGGCCGCCGCCACGCCGGCCAGCAGCACCGGACGCCGGCCGTGCCGGTCGGACAACGACCCGGAGACGAGCAGCGCGGGCGCCAGCCCCAGTACGTAGACGCCGAGGAAGGCGTTGACGACCAGCGAAGAGTAGTGCGCCCGGTCCTCGTACATGAGCAGCAGCGGGCTGAACTGATTGCCGCCCCACGTGCACGCGAAGATCGTGCCCCAGATGCCGAGCCAGCTCCGTGCTCGCGACGTCGGGAGAACGGGGACCGCCATGCGCGGCGCGCGCCGCGTGTGCGCGGCCGTCATGAGGCGACGCCGTGGGTGGCGACATGCTCGGCCAGGAGCGCGCGATACCGCCCGGCGTCCCGTTCCGACAGGGCGGCGGCGAGCCGCCTGTGCTGGTCAAGGACGGCGGCGAACTCTTCGGGGCGGACGCGGAACAGCTGATGCCGCAGCCGCTGCTGGCGATCTCGCAGGAACTGGATGAAGTGCGCGGCGACCGCGTTGCCGGAGGCGACGACGATCGCGGTATGGAAGGTATCGTCCGCGTCCACAAACGCGGCGGTGTCATGGTTGGCGATCGCTTGTTCCTGGGCGGCGAGGAGATTCTCGAGCGCCGCCGCCAGCTCGGCGGTGGCACCGTCGGTGACGACCCGGGCCGCCGCCATCGCCTCGACCGCTTCGCGCATCTCAAGGACGTCGCGTGCTTCGTTGGGCGACATGGGGCGGATCACGGCGCCCTTGCGTGATTCAAGGGACAGCAGGCCTTCGGATGCGAGGCGCAGGAACGCCTCGTGTACCGGAGTCCTGCTCAGGCCGAGCTGCTGGCAAACGAGCAGCTCGCTGGTCATGGTGCCCGCCGCGAGCTGGCCGTGAATGATCGCGCGCTTGGTGGACTCATAGGCGCGCTCGGCGGCGCTGGCTGAGCTGCCGGACTCGCCGGAGTCGCGAGAACGGGGAGAAGCAGGCATGAGCCCCAGCGTAGCGTGTTGCATGCAACGTTGCTGCTTCGTTCCGTGCAACTGTGCTCCGGGCATGCCGAGGGCGCTCTTACCGCCACAATGCGGAACGCGCGAGGTAGCGGATGCGCCAGTTACCAGAGCTTCCTAATGAGAAACCTTGTCGGATCGGCGAAGTCGTGGCGCAGCCCCTGGTCGTCGATCGCGAAGTACCGGTCAAGGTAATGGCAGCCGGTTTCCTGGAAGCCGAGTCGCAAGTAGAGCGCCACGGAGGTTAACGAGCGGCTCCGTCAGCCCCGGTGACGGCGCGGACGCCTTGAGCAGTTCGACATCTTCCGCCCGGCACGCGCGGATGTCCACCCCCGCTGAGCCCTAGCCATGCCCGCTGACGCTGCGCCGGATGCGTTCAACGATCCGGTTAGCCTCATCCTCGCTAATCTCGTAAAACTCTGCGTCGGCGTTCCCCCGCTCAAAGGAGTACAGCGATGAACTCCGTTTCCACTCAAGGTTGCGAGTGAATGCTTCGTCCCGTTCTCCGTTATCGTGCTCGATGCGACGCAGTACTCCAGCGGGCCTTTCCCGGCTGCTAAGGTCATCAACGATTGCGTAGTAAGTGATCTTCGTAGGCATGGCAACTCCTACCGATAGTCCGGAATGTCTGATGCCCCCGGAGGGATAGCTATCTTTGCGCAGATTTCCCGCTGGTAGGCCCGCAGTTGGCGAACCTCATCCTCGTCTTCTGGTTGGGTACGGAGCCGCTCATACGCTCCGTGTGTTACCTGCTTTGCTTCGAAACTGGCGTGAGTGTGGAACTGTACCTCGAACACTTGGCCATTCTCGGGAACTCGCCATCGACTGTTGATTCCTTTGTA
>DASZKN010000183.1:0-1871 GCA_035552855.1 Trebonia sp.
GCCGCTCACACGGCGATGACCCCGGCGGTCTCGTCGTCGAACCAGCGCCCGCGCCCAGGTAGCGGAACCGAGGTCTGCACCCCTCGACAACGGGGCGGGCCTTCGACTACTTGCGGCGTGGGCTCGGCCGATCGCCTGCGACGGGGTGAGCCGGGGATCCACCCATGACCAGGGTGGAGAAGGCGAAGTACACGCCCGCCGACAGCCCAGCGCCGACCGCCGCGATGATGGCCAGGACGCGGGTATAGGCGTTGGTCACCGCGACCACACCCCGGTGGCAGCTGCGGCACGCGCGTAGTCGGTGAAGTCGCGGGCGGGGCGGTTCAGCAGGCGCTCGACGTCGCCACTGGGGTGGGTGTTGTGCCCGTCGAGCACGCGCACGAACAGCTCGATCAGCGGCTCGATCTCCTCGACCGGGACGCCGGCGTGCGCGGCGGCCGCGTACCGCTCGGGCGTGACCGGCAGGTAGCGGATCTCGCGGCCGGTGGCGGTGCTCAGCTCGGCGGCTGTGTCGGTGAAGTCAATGACCGGGGCCCGGTCTGCTCGGCCGGTTCGGCGTCGGGTTCGCCGCGTCCTGACAGTAGCACCAGCCGGGTCGCTCCGGCGTCAGCCGCGGCCCGGGCGAAGGCGCTGACCCGCCGGGCCGCCCCCGGGAACGAGATGTCGGGGTAGTAGCTGATGTAGACGGAGTCGACGCCGTCGAGGGCGGGCGCCCAGGTGGTGTCGTCGGCCCAGCGGCGGCACCGTGCTGCTCACCGGCACCTACGACGGCGACGGCGAGATCAGTTGACGCGTTGCCCCGGCTGGCCGTGCTGCGCGCGGACGAGTGGGACTGTCCGGTGCTGCCGCTGCTTGCGCGCCGTCGCCTGACTGAGTCGCGCACCGGCCGGTCGAAGACAGGCTCGTCACCGCTCGCACGGCGATGACCGCGTCCTGGCGGCCGGCCCGACGGTCTCGTCGTCGAACCAGCGCCCGCGGCCAGGTAACGGAACCGCAGCGTGCTGCCCGACGCGACGGTGACGTGACGCCGGCCGGCCCGGCGGGCGGGTAGCCCTACTTGTTCGCCGCCGCCAGCGCGCGGCTCAGGCGGGCGTTGCCGGGCGGCAGTTCGCCCGCCGCCCGCGCCTGCTCCAGCGCGGCCGACCACCAGGCGAGGTCGTCGAGCATGATGTCGGCGGCGGCGCCGGCGACCGGGTTCTTCGGCTGGCCGTCGGCGTCGAAGGCGTCGCGCACGTACGGGATCACCACGCTGTTGCGCATCGGGGCCGCCTCGGCCTCGACGAAGACGCCGGCCAGGTGCTCGATCGCCCGCACGCCGCCGGTCTGCCCGCCGGCGTAGCTGACGAACGCGACCGGCTTATTGCGGAAGCCGTAGGAGACCCACACGCTGTCGATCGCGTTCTTGAGGCCGCCGGGGACGGAGTGGTTGTACTCCGGGGTGACCACCACGAACGCGTCGGCGCCCTTGATCTTGCTGTTCCACGCCTTGACGAGCGGGTCGGAGTAGGTCGGGTCGTTCCTGTCGCCGATCGTGCCCATGTGCTCGGCGAAGATCGGCAGCGGCCAGTCGCGCAGGTCGGCGATCTCGGCCTCGAAGGCCGGGTGGGCGGTCACCTTCTCCGTCAGCCACGGCAGGACCAGGTCAGCGGACCGGGTCGGGCGGGTGCTCCCGATGATGACGATCAGTTTCGACATGGCCGCCTCCTGTTGTACCGCTCGGTGCTGGTTGACCGCTCCGCGGGTGTGCAATGTCTAACACAAATCATTGGCGTGTAGCAAACTATTCCTGGCGGAGTACGCTAACGGCATGGCCGAATTGAAGACGGCCTCCCAGCAGGCCCGTGTGCGGCCGGACGGGGGACGTCCGGTTG
>DASZKN010000184.1:0-11701 GCA_035552855.1 Trebonia sp.
TGGCGGCGGTGATGCCGACCAGGTCCGGCCGCTCCCCACCGAGCCGCACCATCTCCTCGGCGAACACGTCCGTCCAGTCGCGCTGCTTGGGGGCGCCTGGGACGGGCGGCAGCGCCGGGGCCGCCGCGACCTGGTGCATCTGGTCCTGCTCGTTCTGCTCGGCGGGCGGGTAGCCGAAGCCCTTGCGGGTGATCACGTGCACGAGGACCGGGCCGCCGTACTCGTTCGCCTTGCGCAGCGCGTGCTCGAGCGTGTTCTCGTCGTGGCCGTCGATCGGCCCGATGTACTTGATGCCGAGGTCCTCGAACAGCACCTGCGGCTGCAGGAAGTCCTTCAGGCCCTTCTTGGCGCCGTGCAGCGCGCCGAACAGCGGGCTGCCGACCAGCGGGGTGTTGGTGACCGTGGTCTTGATCAGGTCAAGGACGTTCTCGTACCGCTGGCTGACCCGGATGCTGGCCAGGTGGCTGGCCAGGCCGCCGATCGTCGGCTGGTAGGAGCGGCCGTTGTCGTTCACGACGATGACGAGCCGCGAGTCCTTGGCGACGGCGATGTTGTTCAGCGCTTCCCAGGCCATGCCGCCGGTCAGCGCGCCGTCCCCGATCACCGCGACGACCGTGCGGTCGGTCTCGCCGCGGATCCGGTACGCCTTCGCGAGCCCGTCGGCGTAGGACAGGCTCGTGGAGGCGTGGGAGTTCTCCACGAGGTCGTGCGCGGACTCGCGGGCGCACGGGTAACCGGACAGGCCGCCGGCCTGCCGGAGCGTGCCGAACCGGGGATAGCGGCCGGTCAGCAGCTTATGCACGTAGGACTGATGACCGGTGTCGAAGACCAGTTTGTCCTTTGGCGAGTCGAACACGCGGTGCAGGGCGATCGTGAGCTCCACGACCCCGAGGTTCGGGCCGAGGTGGCCGCTTGTCCGCGTCACGGTCTCGACCAGGACGTCGCGGATCTCGCTGGCCAGGATCGTCAGCTGCTCCTGGGTGAGGTCCTTGAGGTCCTGCGGGCCGTTGATGTGCTCCAGCATGGTCACGGCGGGCTGCTCCTCGTGCTCCGTAGCGAATTACCCGAGTGTACGGCCGATCACCGCCATCGATCATGCAGCACTGCCTCGTTAACCGACACGCGTGTCGGGGTTCGCTGGCGTCTTCGCGGTTATTCGTGCTGGCGGAGCCAGCTCCCGACTACTTCCATGTAACGGTCGCGTTCCTCCCAGTGCGGCATGTGGGAAGAATCACCGAAGACCGTCCATTCGACGGTCGGCAGCCCGTCGAGCAGCGTCCGCTGCACGGCCGGGCCGGCCTCGTCGTGGCGGCCGGACACGAGCAGGACCGGCCCGCTGATCTCCGGCAGCCGGTCTTTGACCTGCCAGTCCTTGATCGAGCCGATGACGTGGAACTCGCTCGGGCCGTTCATCGTGTGGTACACGGTCGGGTCGGCGTCGATGTGCGCGAACGACGCCGTGACCTCCGGCGGCCAGTCCGCCAGGCGGCAGACGTGCCGGCGGTAGAAGACGTCGCAGGCGGCGAGGTACCCGGGGTCGTCGGTCGTGCCGGCGTCCTCGTGCCTGCGCAGGGTCTCCTCCACGGCGGGCGGGAGCAGCGCGCGCAGCCGGTCACACTCGGCGAGGAACTCGGGGAACGACGCGGCGGTGTCGGCGAGCACCATTGCCGCCAGGCCGTCCGGCCGGGTCAGCGCGTACTCCTGGGCGAGGAAGCCGCCCCACGACTGGCCCAGGACGTGGTGGCGGGTGATGCCGAGCCTGGCCACGAGGTTGCGCAGTTCGCGGACGAACAGGTCCACGGTCCAGAAGCCGGCGCCGCGGTCCGGGAGGTGCGTGGACTTACCGTTGCCGAGCTGGTCATAGAACACGACCGGCCGGTCGCCGGCCAGGTCGGCCACGGACAGCAGGTAGTCGTGGGTGGCGCCCGGGCCGCCGTGGAGGGTGATCAGCGGCGGCCTGCGGCTGTCAGGCCCGACGATCTTGTACCAGGTCTGGTGGGTCTCGTCCCGGCCGTGGTGGCTGGTCGTGAACTCGACGGTGCCTTCTGTCGCCGCGGTGGTCACGGGACCAGCAGCAGCTTTCCGGTCGTGCGGCGGGCGACCAGGTCCTCCTGGGCGCGGGCGGCGCCGGTCAGCGGGTACTCGGCGCCGATCCTGACATCGAGCTCGCCGCGCGCGATCCAGTCGAACAGGTCCCCGGCCCGCCAGAGCAGCTCGGCCCGGTCGGCCGTGTAGTCGCCCAGCTTGGGACGGGTCAGGAAGAGGGAGCCGCCCCGGTTCAGCCGCTGCGGGTCGAGCGGCGCCACCTGGCCGCTCGCGCCGCCGTAGAGCACCATCATGCCGCGGGGCCGCAGGGCGTCCAGGCCGCGGTCGAAGGTGTCTTTGCCCACGCCGTCGAAGACGACGTCCGCGCCGCGCTCGCCGGTGACCCGCCGGACCGCGTCGGCGAACTCGTCGTAGGTGGTGACGTAGTCGGCGCCCGCCTGCTGCGCGAGCACGGCCTTGGGCGTCGTGGACGTGGTGGCCACGACCACGCCGCCGCGCCGCTTGATCATCTGGGTGAGCAGCAGCCCGACGCCCCCGGCGGCCGCGTGCACCACCGCGACGTTGCCCTCTTTGACCGGGAACGTGGTGTTGCACAGGTAGTGCGCGGTCATGCCCTGCAGGAGAATGGCGGCCGCGACCTTCAGGTCGATGTGCGGCGGCACGGGGACGGCGCTGTCGGCCCGCACGAGGACCTGCTCGGCGTAGCTGCCCGCCGCGTCGGTCCAGGCGACGTGGTCGCCGGGCGCGAAGCCGGTGACGCCGGGCCCGACCGCGAGCACGGTGCCCGCGCCCTCGGCCCCGGGGACGAACGGCGGCTCGGCCGTGTAGCCGCCGATGCCCATGCGCTCGTAGATGTCGCGGAAGTTGACCCCGGCCGCGCTCACCCTGACGGCGAGCTGCCCTTGCCCGGGCCGCGGGTCATCGCGGTCCTCGACTGTCAGGACCTCGGGCCCGCCGAGCTTCTCCACGACTATCGCGCGCATGGACGACCACACCCCTTCACGGAAGCCTCGTCTTCCAATTACCTATCACGCGGGCATACCCGGGCGCGCATCCGGGGAGAAGCGGCTGACCAGGTCCTCGCGGATCGCTTCCAGGTGCGAGAGCTGGCCCGCGGACGGGCCGGCGCTGCCGGAGACCGGGACCGTGACGCCCGCCAGCACGTCGTCGGTGCGGGGCGTGGTCAGCGTGAGCACGTCGCCGAAGCCGGGCGCCGCCGCCTCCCGCGCGGTCAGCGACGACAGGTTCCAGCGCTGCCGCACGGTCTTGAGGATCGACGTGTGGTCCAGCGGCGGGCCGCCCGCCGGCACCCGGTACACCGTGCCCGCCAGGATGAGCGGCGAGATCAGCACGGCCGGCACCCGCACGCCGAACCGGTCGAACCCGAACCCGTACTCGCCCGCCGTGTCGTCCGGCGGCGTCGCGCCCCACGGCGGCGCCACATGGTCGTAGCAGCCGCCGTGCTCGTCGTAGGTGAGCACGAACAGCGTCCCCGGCCAGCCCGGACCGGACCGCAGGGCCTCATAGACGTCGTGGATGAGCTGCTCGCCGAGGGCGACGTCGTAGTTCGGGTGCTGGCTGTTGCCGGTCGATCCCCAGCTCGGCTCCAGGAACGTGAAAGCCGGCAGCGTGCCGGCCGCCGCGGCGGCCTTGAAGTCCGTGAACAGCCCGAAGTGGCTGGCGGCGGCGTTCGTGATGTCGGTGAACGTGCCCTTGGTCAGCGGCGTGGCGTCATACCCGTAGACGCCCCACGACTGCCCGGCCGCGTCGAGGCTGGCGAAGATGCTCGGCGCGGTGAACGTGTGGGTCTTGTCGTCCATGTGCCCCTGGCTGGTGCCCGCGCAGGTGAACGCGCGGTTCGGCATGGTCTCCGTCGGCGCGGACGCGAACCAGTGGTCGCAGACCGCGTAGCCGCGGGCCAGGGCGGACAGCACGGGCAGCGCCTCCGGCGTGAAGCAGCCCATGATGTCGCTGCTCGTGGTGCCGGGCACGATCGACCACTTCTCGCTGGTCTCCCAGCCGATCGTGTAGGCGAAGTCAGCGACGAACCCCTGGCTCGTGGCCGGCTGGCCCGCCGACGAGGGCCCGTTGTCACTGCCCCACAGCTGGTCGTTGGTCGCCTTGTAACCCTCGCCGGGGTCCGCGCCGGGCATGAAGTAGGCGTTCGGCGTCGACGGGGTGATCTGGAAGACCGGCACCGGCTTGCCGCTGGAATCCTGGTTGGTTTCCTTGCCGGTGAGTCCCTCGTACGGCTGCCCCGCCGGGGAGACGTTGCCCGCGCCCGTGTAGAGGTAGCCCAGCATGTGGTCGAACGAACGGTTCTCGAGCATTAGCACCACGACATGCTCGATCGACGCGAGACCGCCAGCCATCGTTACGCCCCTTTTCCCGGTGTCTTTACGGCTCGCCGGCGCCGCGGGACCGCGCCCGGTGCGCGGCGGTGCGGGCGTCCTTGGCGATCCGCTTGTCCGGGTGGTGCTGGCCGATGTGCCGCAGGACGTCCACCGCGTCGGGATGCGACGCGCGGGACATCATCTCGAACAGCATCGCCTCCTCCCCGGCCGGCACGGAGTCGCCGAGGCACTCGGCGATCGCCTCCGGATCGGGTTCCTCGTCATCACAGGCGAGCACGAGCATGTCGGTCGCGACCCAGGCGAGGTCCTCGGGGAGCGGCTCCAGGTCGGCGGGCACTTCCTTGCCCGGGGACTGCAGCAGGCCGGCCAGCGCGATCTTCGCGTACGGCCGGAGTGCCGGTGTGTCCAGGCTGGCCCGCCAGGCCGGCTCGGCCGCGCTCCCGATCCTGGTGACGACCGAGACCGCCAGCAGCCGCGTGTCGGGCCCGTCGGCGGCGGCGACCCGCAGCAGTTCCCGGGCGGCCGCTTCGGGGCCGCGCGCGACGATCCACACGTCGCACTCCGACTCGAACTCGCCCTCGTCCACGTCGTCGGCCAGCATGAGCAGCTGCGCCGCCGACATGTCGATGACGTTGGCCGGCAGCAGCGGGACCTCGATGCCGATGTCGTCGAGCTCGCCGCGCACCGCCCACAGGCCGAGCGGCGTCAGCCGGACCGTGCCGTCGTCGGTGTCCGGCAGCGTGACCGCGCCCAGCTGGCCGAGCATCGCGGTGATCAGCCGGGCCGGGTCCCCGAAGTCCCCGAGCCAGGCATCGCGGGCCCGGGCGCCCTCGTCCGCCTCCATCCCGGCCGCGGCCGTCTCGAACATGACCTCGCTGATGTCGGTCAGCGCGAGTCCCTCGCTCCGGGCGAGGAACAGCATGATCGCCATCGCGATGCCCTGGCCGTCGAAGTCCATCTCGGCGACCGGCTCGGGCGCGTTGTCGCAGATGACGTCGAACGTCGCGGTCAGCACGCTCACGAACGTCGCGCGCCACGCCTCGAGCACGCCGGCGTCGGTGCCGGACGCCCACGCGTCGGCGGTGCCGGCGCGCACGACGTGCGCGGTGGCGCCGCCGGCGTCTTCGTCCTCGTCTTCGTCCCCGGGGTCGTCGAAGTCGGCCCAGTCACCGGTGAGCGCGTACTCCCACAGGAACAGCAGCTCGCCCTGCTCGACGCCGGCCGCCTGCGCGGCGGCCGCGGTGTCGTCCTCGCTCAGGTCGCCTTCGTCGGAGGTGGTCCGGCCGTCCGCGCCGACCCAGCCGGCGAGCTTCGCGAGCTTGGCGGGCAGGGCCGCGGCGCGCGCCTGCGCGGCCAGCTCGGACTCCGGCGGCACCCGGAGCGCGGGCAGTTCGTCCGGCAGCCCGATGGCCTCGGCGACGTCCTCGAAGCCGAGCGGCTCGAAGTCGTCGTCGTCGAGGTCGTACTCGTCATCATCGAGCTCGTCGTCGATGAACTCGATGTCGTCATCGTCGAATTCGACGTGGTCGTCACCGTCGAACGTGTGGTCCGCCATGGTTAAACCCTATAGGCGGCGGACCACTGCGGGCGCGCGTCTTGATAACCATCTAGCGGGCGATCGCCTCGCGTGCCCGGCGGGCCGCGGCGGCCGCCTTGCGCGCGTCCCTGGCGACCCGCCGGCCGTACACACCGATGGCGTCGTGCAGGATCTCGGCCGCGAGACCGGTCAGCTTCGAATAAGAACCGCCCGTCACGGCGCGAGCCTACGGCGCGGCCGCGCCGTGCCGGGCGATGTGAGCGGTTCGGCGCTACTTCGTGTCCGCCGTGCGCAGCGACCGGAGCACGTACTGCATGATTCCGCCATGGCGGTAGTACTGCGCCTCGCCAGGCGTGTCGATCCGCACGATCGCGCGGAATCGCTTGTCGTCGGCAGACACCACGGCCTCGTTAGGTATATCGCCGTTGTTGAGCTCTTCGATGCCCTCGACGGAGTAAATCTCCTGGCCAGTGAGGCCGAGCGACTCCGCCGACTCACCGGGCAGGAACTGGAGCGGCAGCACGCCCATGCCGATCAGGTTCGACCGGTGGATGCGCTCGAAGGACTCGGCGAGCACGGCGCGGACGCCGAGCAGGAGCGTGCCCTTGGCGGCCCAGTCGCGGGACGAGCCCGAGCCGTACTCCTTGCCGCCGAGCACGATCAGCGGCGTCCCCTCGGCGGCGTAGCGCACGGACGCGTCGTAGATCGACATCTGCTCGCCGGACGGCACGTGCACGGTCACGCCGCCCTCGGTGCCGGGCGCGAGCTGGTTGCGGAGCCGGATGTTCGCGAACGTGCCGCGGATCATCACCTCGTGGTTGCCGCGCCGGGAGCCGTAGGAGTTGAAGTCGGCGCGCTCGATGCCGTGCCCGGTCAGGTACTCGCCCGCGGGCGCCGTCGACTTGATCGCGCCCGCCGGCGAGATGTGGTCGGTGGTCACCGAGTCGCCGAGCCTGGCGAGCACGCGCGCGCCCTGGATGTCGGGCACCGGGGCGGGCTCGGCCGGCATGCCCTCGAAGTACGGCGGGCGGCGCACGTAGGTCGAGTCCGGGTCCCAGGCGAACGTGTCGCCCCCGGGCACGCTCAGCGACCGCCAGTTGTCGTCGCCGGCGAACACGTCCGCGTAGTCGCGGGTGAACATGTCGGCGGCGACGGCGCTGCCGACGACTTCCGCGACCTCGGACGGGGCGGGCCAGATGTCGGCGAGGAAGACCGGCTGGCCTTCGGAGTCCGTGCCGAGCGGCTCATTGTCGAGGTCGATGTCCATCGTGCCCGCGAGCGCGTAGGCGACGACCAGCGGCGGGGACGCGAGGTAGTTCATCTTCACGTCCGGGTTGATCCGGCCCTCGAAGTTCCGGTTGCCGGACAGCACGGAGACGACCGTCAGATCGTTCTCGTTGACCGCGTCGCTGATCGCGGTGGGCAGCGGCCCGGAGTTGCCGATGCAGGTCGTGCAGCCGAAGCCGACGAGGTTGAAGCCGAGCTTGTCCAGGTACGGCAGCAGGCCCGCGCGCTCGTAGTAGTCCATGACGACCTTGGACCCCGGGGCGAGGGTGGTCTTCACCCACGGCTTGCGGGCCAGGCCCTTCTCGACGGCCTTCCTGGCGAGCAGCGCGGCGCCGATCATGACGAACGGGTTCGACGTGTTCGTGCAGGAGGTGATCGCCGCGATCACGACGTGGCCGTGGTCGACAGTCGTCTCCGTGCCGTCCTCGAGCGTGACCCGGACGGGATTGGTGGGACGGAAGTCGTCGTTCTCGACCGGGTCCGACGCCGGGAACGTGCCGTTCAGCCCGCTGTCGCCGGTGTAGGCGGGCAGCGCGTCGCGGAACGCGGTCTTGGCGTGGGCCAGCTCGATCCGGTCCTGCGGGCGCTTGGGCCCGGCGATCGACGGGACGACCGTGGACAGGTCGAGTTCGAGTTCCTCGGAGAAGCGCGGCTCGCGGGCCGGGTCGTGCCAGAGGCCCTGGTCCCGCGCGTACTTCTCGACCAGTTCGATGTGGTCTTCCGGACGGCCGGTCAGCCGCAGGTAGTCGAGCGTGGCCTCGTCGATCGGGAAGATCGCGCACGTCGAGCCGAACTCCGGCGACATGTTGCCGATCGTCGCCCGGTTGGCGACCGGGACCTCGGCGACGCCGTCGCCGTGGAACTCGACGAACTTGCCGACGACGCCGTGCTTGCGCAGCATCTCGGTGATCGTGAGCACGAGGTCGGTGGCGGTCGTGGCGGTCGGCAGCGAGCCGGTGAGCTTGAAGCCGACGACCTTGGGGATCAGCATGGAGATCGGCTGGCCGAGCATCGCGGCCTCTGCCTCGATGCCGCCGACGCCCCAGCCGAGGATGCCGAGGCCGTTCTCCATCGTGGTGTGCGAGTCTGTGCCGACGCAGGTGTCGGGGTAGGCCTGGCGCTCGTGGTTGTCATTTTCGCTGGTCATGACCACGCGGGCGAGGTGCTCGATGTTCACCTGGTGCACGATGCCGGTGCCGGGCGGCACGACCTTGAAGCCGTCGAACGCGTCCTGCCCCCAGCGCAGGAACTGGAAGCGCTCGTGGTTGCGCTGGAACTCGATCTCCACGTTGCGCGTGAAAGCGTCCGGCCGGCCGAAGACGTCCGCGACCACCGAGTGGTCGATGACCAGTTCCGCGGGGATGAGCGGGTTGATCTTGGTCGGGTCGCCGCCGAGCGCCTTCATCGCCTCGCGCATCGCGGCCAGGTCGACGACCGCCGGCACGCCGGTCAGGTCCTGGAGGATGACGCGGGCCGGGGTGAACTGGATCTCGGTGGCGGGCTTCTTCTTCGGGTCCCAGTTCGCGAGGGCGGTCACGTGCTCTTTGGTGATGTTGACCCCGTCCTCGTTACGGAGGAGGTTCTCCAGCAGCACCTTCAGGCTGTAGGGGAGGCACTCCGCGCCCTCGACGGCGTCCAGCCGGTAGATCTCATACGAGGCGCCGCCGACCGTTATGGTCGCGCGGCTGCCGAAGCTGTTCGCGGTCATCGTTATGTGAGCCTCCTCGCCCGTCATAAATGTCGCTTATCGAGTTCGTCGCGTTGTCGTGTCGCGGTCGCCGGCTCGCGTCTGCCGTGTTGCCGCGTTCGCCGCGCCGTGGAGGCCGGGGACGTCGCGGCCTTGCCTGGCCGCGGCTCTGCTCTGGGCTGCGGTCAGGTCGCGGCCGGGTTACGGCGGCGCGCGGGCAGCGCCTGTCTACCCCGCGATATGCAACCTATAGTATCTCGATATCAAGCTACTTCACAAGGGCATATGTTACTTGACGGTAACATATGCGCCGGTCCGCCGGGATCTGTACTCATGGCGGCGTGTCGTCCATGATCACTGGCCGCCGATGGCGAATAACGCCGCGAACTGCCCACGATCTCAGTGCCAATGCCTCAGTGCCAATGCCGGGTGGTGTCCGCCCGCCGTCCGGCTCGCGGCTCTTACCTGTGGCTCCCGGGGCAGGCGCGGCTAGCGTGACGGGTTGTAGAAAACATTTGGACAATGGGTGAGTTTCGTGTGTATAGCACGCGAAACTCACCCAGTAAATAAAGTCTTCGCGGTGCCGGGGCGGATGGGGCCGGTGATACTCAGCCCCTCGACGCCCGACCGGTCCCGGCCCGGTCCCGGTCCCGGGCCTGGTCCCGCATCAGGAGCCGCTCGCGGAGCGGGCGCGCTGTCCGCCGCCGGCGTAGGCTCTGGCAATGCGCTTCGCGATCAAAACCCGTCCCGAGCACCAGACCTGGGAAGAAATGCGCGACGTCTGGGTCGCGGCCGACGAGATCCCGCTGTTCGAATCCGCGTGGAACTGGGACCACTTCTACCCGCTCAGCGGGGACATGGCCGGCCCGAACTACGAGGGCTGGACGATGCTCGCCGCGATGGCCCAGGCCACTCGGCGGATCCGCATCGGCTGCCAGGTGACCGGCATGATCTACCGGCACCCGGCGGTGCTGGCCAACATGGCCGCCACCGTGGACATCATCTCCGGCGGCAGGCTGGAACTCGGCGTCGGCGCGGGCTGGAATCAGATGGAGTGCGACGCGTACGGCATCGACCTGCCGCCGCTCAAGGAGCGGTTCGACCGCTTCGACGAGGGCGTCGAGGCCATGGTCATGCTGCTCACCGAGCCGGTGTCGAACTTGTCCGGCACGTACGTCCGGCTCACCGACGCCCGCTGCGAGCCCAAGCCGGTGCAGCGACCGCATCCGCCGATCACGATCGGCGGCAGCGGCCCCAAGCGGACGCTGCGCGCCGCGGCGCGCTGGGCACAACAGTGGAACATGATCCTGCGCGGCGATATCGCCCAGTGGGTGGCGGCCAGGGAGGTGCTGGCGGGACACTGCGCCACGTTCGGCCGCGACGTGAGCGAGATCACCTGCTCGCTTAACGTGACTGTGTCCGACGACCTCGACGAGGTGGTCGCCACCTCGACGACGTACCGCGACGCCGGCGCGGACCTGGTGATCCTCAACCTACCGCACCACGCCAGACCGGAGTCACTGCCGGCCCTAGCCGCGGCCCTCGCCGGCCTGGCCTGACCCGTCAGCGGCGATCTGGTCGTGGACGGCGCGGCTGGCATCGGCCATGACCGGGGGCACGCCTAGTTCCGTGAGCATCTGCGCGGCGGCGGCCATCTCCGCGCCCCGCCGGACGGCGTGCTGACGGGTGCCGGTGACGATCCGGTCCACGGTCGTGGCGTCGGACTTGGCGAGCTCCTCGCCGATGTGCTCGCGCAGCCAGTCCTCGTACCCCGCGGCGCGGGCGGCGGTGAGCGCCTCCACGATCGAGGTGGCCATGCCCTTGTAGAAGACGCTGCGCAGCAGCTTCTTCATCGCGGCGAGGCCGGCGGGGCCATCTTGCACCTCCACGTTCGCGCCGAACGCGCGCAGCCGCGCCGCCACCTGGTCCGCCGCCTCCCCGCTGGCTAGCATCGGGACCCGCAATCCGCTGCCCGGGACCGGCGACATCATCGCGATATCGGTGACCGGGATGCCGTGCGCGCGGCCGGTCTCCGCGAGTTCGGCCTTGACGCCTGGCGACGCCGTGTTCAGGTCCGCCCACAGGGCACCGGGCGCCAGTCCGGGCAGCCCGTTCCGGAACGCCCCGAGCGCCGCTTTCGCGCTGTTCACGCTGAGCACCAGGCCGGCGCCCGCGGCCGCCGCCGCTTCGCTGCCGGTGTTCGTGATGCCGGCCGGGGCGGTGACCGCCGGATCGTAGCCGCGGACGACGGCGCCGGCGGCCGCCAGGTCCGCGGCGATCAGCGATCCTGCCTCGCCGAGGCCGAGCACCGCGATGACGTCGGTCATCGCCGCCCCGCCGCCTCGCTGAGGTATTCCCCGATCAGCTGCCGCTGCTTGTCCATGAGTTCGCCGTAACGCCTCTCGAGTTTCTCGTCGCCGACCGCCTCGGCGGCGTGGTACAGCTCCTTGAGGTGCGCGAGCGGTTCCTGCTCGCGGCCTTCGATGGCCACGTCCAGCGCGGCCGCCGCGGCGGCGGCCTCCGCTTCGGCGTGGTCGGGCTGGTTCGGCGGCGGCTCGAACGGCCCCCGCGACTGGCTGAGCTCGCCGGCCGCCTGCCGGCTGGCGGCCTCCTCCGCCTCCCGCTCCCGCTGCCGCCGCGCGTACCAGGACGGGTCGGGCGGGCCGTAGGCAGGGTCTTCCGGACCGTAAGCGTCCTCGGACGGCGCCTCCGGAGTGGCCCCGCGCGCGGGGCCATGGTCGGGCGGGCGGGCACCGTCGGGCGGGCGGGCACCGTCGCGCGGGCGGGCAC
>DASZKN010000185.1:0-8806 GCA_035552855.1 Trebonia sp.
CGCTGGCCGAGCCCGAGCCGGTCCCCGCCGCACCGGTCCCGTTACGCCCAACGGACCGTGCCGTCTCCCGCGAACAGCCCTGTTCCGTCGACGGACGTGACGGCCTGGCCGGGGACCTGGCGCGGCGCAACCCTGATGAGCAGCATGGCCGCGTCGTCGTCGAGCTTATGCCCGACGTACCGCGCGACGTCCGCGCTGAGCCGGTCGAGCGCGGCCTCCGGGTCGGCGCCCAGCGACCCCAGCCGGTCCCGCAGCGGGTAGAACGTGCCCGTCTTGTCCCTGGCCTCGCTGATGCCGTCCGTGTAGAAGAGCATCTGGTCCCCGTCGCGGACCGGCACGCGCACCGCGACGCGCGGCGGCTCCGCGAGCCAGCCGAGGCCGAGCGGCAGCCCGGGGTCGGGGTCCTCGACGGGGACCACAGCGCCGTCCCTGATGAGCATGGGCGGCGGGTGCCCGCAGTCGAGGAACTCGATGACGTTACCGTCGGCGGCCACCTGCCCGATCACGGCGGTCACGAAGTCCTCCGTCACGGCCTGGTGCCGCAGGCTGGCCTCGATCCGGCCGGCGATCTCAGCCAGGCCCGCCGCGTCGTAGGCCGCCTCACGGAAGGCGCCGAGCACGACCGACGCGGTGCGGACGGCCGGCAGCCCCTTGCCCTGGACGTCGCCGAGGATGAACCGGACGAAGCCAGCGGCGGCGACCACCTCGTACAGGTCGCCGCCGATCCGGGCGGCGGCCGACGCGGAGATGTAGCGGACCGACACGTCCAGCGGGTGCATGTGGCCGGCCACCGGGCGCAGCAGCACCTGCTGGGCCATCTCGGCGACCGCCCGGACGTCGGCCAGCTCGCGCTCCTTGCGCTGCCGGCTGGCGCTGGCGACCACACAGGCCACGGCCACGCCGAAGATGGTGATGAGCCCGATGGTCCCGCGCCTGGTGTCGAAGATGCCGTCGTACGTGGCGAGCAGGAAGCCGAGCCCGAGCGCGACCGCGCCGATCAGCGCCGTGGGAACCACGCGGCGCGACAGCGACGCGAGCGCGGGCCCGAGCGACAGCACGGGCAGGAACCCCTCCGACGGCCCTTCGAAGAGATCGACGGCCACGACGGCAGCCATCACGAGGAAGGGCAGGGCGCCGAGAAAGTGGCGATGGGCAGCCGAACCGGGGCTGTTCACCGCCATGGCCAGCTCCCGTCTTCCTGACCTGCCGCTACCGCAGGCGCCCCCACACTGTAACCGTATCGTCATATTAGTCGCTGTTGACCATACACATGCGGTCTCGAAAACTCGTTTCAGGTCCCGGCCGGTTCGCCGCGGCGGCTGGAATGTCAGACCCTCGTCGTAGCGTGTCCTCATGAACCTTCCCAAGCGTCACCCTCGCGGACAGCACGACCGCGAGTGCCCCGACCGCCTGCAGGAGGCGGCCGGGTCTGACCCCGCCCATCTGGCCTACATGAACTGGATCGCCGGCCAGATCGGCGAGCACGGCTGGGCGGTGCCCGGCGATCCCGGTGACGACCGGATGCCGCCGTGGTCCTACAGCGTGGGCTTGTGGCTGACGTGCCAGTTCCCCGAACTGATCGTCTGCGGCGCGCCGGTGGAGAACATGACGGGGATCGTCAACGCGATCGCCGCCCGGGTGGCCGACGGGGCCGAGATCGGCCCGGACGACGTCATCGACGACATCTGCCCAGCCCGGCTGCTGGTCCGGCCGGTGGACCTCAGCTGGCGTATGACCAGCATGTTCGCCGTGTCCGACGAGTTCTACGGCTTCGTCAGGCCGCCGTACCTGCAGGTCGTGTGGGCCGACCGGTACGGCCGGTTCCCGTGGGAGCCGAGGTTCCAGGCCGCGTTCTGCGACGCACAGCCGTTCCTGTGGCTGCCGCGGGAGGACAACCCGCCGTCCCCGTGGACGCGCCTGGACCGCGCGAGCTGAGCGCCGTGCTCGCGCGGTCCGGACGGTATCGGGCCGGGAAGGGCCTACACGTTCTTCGCGTAGCCGCGGAACGTGGTGACCGATATCGCCACGCAGATCACGGCCAGCACGATCAGGCCGCCCGACCGGAGCGCGATGCCGCCCCAGTCCGGGTTAGCAGACAGCGCGGACCTGCCGATCTGGACTTCCCAGTTCAGCGGGTTGCGCGACGGTCATGCTGTCGGCGGCGGCGAGCCGGGTGATCTCCTGCCAGTGCGGCCCGCAAGGGGCGCGCTGCTAGCGGGGGTTAGCCGAAGAAGACCTCGGCTTCCGCGTAGCGGTCCAGGGGGACGTGTTTCAGCGTCGAGGTCGCCTCGGTGATCGGCATGCGCACGATCTCGGTACCGCGCAGGGCCACCATCGTGCCGAACGCCTCCTCGCGGACCGCCGCCACCGCGTGCAGGCCGAAGCGCGTCGCCAGCACCCGGTCGAACGCCGTCGGCGTGCCGCCGCGCTGGATGTGGCCGAGCACCGTGCAGCGCGCCTCCTTGCCGGTGCGCTTCTCGATCTCGTCGGCGAGCTGCTGGCCGACGCCGCCGAGGCGGACATGGCCGAACGAGTCCAGTTGTCCCGTGGACACGCTCAGGTCCTCGTTCGCCGGGTGGGAGCCCTCGGCGACGACCACGATCGGCGCGTACCGGGTCTGGAACCGGTGCTCCACGTAGGCGCACACCTTATCCACGTCGAACGGCCGCTCGGGGATCAGGATCACGTTCGCCCCGCCGGCCAGGCCGGCGTGCAGCGCGATCCAGCCCACGTGGCGGCCCATCACCTCGACGATCAGCGCGCGGTGATGGCTCTCCGCCGTCGTGTGCAGCCGGTCGATCGCCTCCATGGCGATGTTCACCGCGGTGTCGAAGCCGAACGTGTAATCGGTCCCGCCCAGGTCGTTGTCGATCGTCTTAGGCACGCCGACGACGGGAATCCCCTCGTCATGCAGCCGCGCGGCCGCCCCGAGCGTGTCCTCGCCGCCGATCACGATGAGCGCGTCGACGCCGAGCCCGGCCAGGTTGTCCTTGATCCGCTCGACGCCGCCGCGGCCACCCGGGCCATCACGCAGCGGGTTGGTCCGCGACGAGCCGAGGATGGTCCCGCCCCGCGGCAGGATCCCGCGCACCGCGGCCACGTCGAGCGGCACGGTGTCCGCCTCCAGCGGGCCGCGCCAGCCGTCGCGGAATCCGACGAATTCCAGGCCGTACTCCTGGACCCCCCGGCGCACCACCGCGCGGATGACGGCGTTCAGGCCCGGGCAGTCGCCGCCTCCGGTAAGGACTCCCACTCGCATGCGACAAGCGTAACCGCAAAACTCGTGCTTTTAATAGAGGCAAAAATATACGCGTGATAACGGAAGGATTTAGCGGTTAGTCCGTTTCCCCATTAGACGCCTGTAGCTGCTCCTTCGCTTGCTTCGCATACATATCGACATATTTCTGTCCGGACAGCTCACGGATCGTGCGCATGATTTCGTCGGTGACGGCGCGCAGCGCCTCCCGGTCGGCTTCGCGCCCGTAGTACCGCGAGAAGTCGAGCGGCTGGCCGAAGATCACGCCCGGCCTGATCCGCGGGTCCGGCCGGAACGACCCGGACGGCAGGAACTCGAACGTGTTGATCATCGCGCACGGCACGACGGGCGCGCGCGACTCGAGCGCGAGCCGGGCGACGCCGGTCCGTCCCTTGTACAGCCGGCCGTCCGGCGAGCGGGTCCCTTCCGGGTAGATGCCGAGCACTTTCCCCTGCGACAGCACCCGCAGCCCGGACCGCAGCGCCCGCTCGCTGGCGGCGCCGCCGCCGCGGTCGATCGGGATCTGGCCCACCCCGCTGAAGAACGCCTTGCTGGCCAGGCCCTTGATCCCGCGCCCGGTGAAGTACTCCGCCTTCGCCAGGAACACCACCTTGCGCGGCAGCGGGAACGGGCCGAAGAAGTGGTCGGCGAACGACAGGTGGTTGCTCGCCAGGATGACGGGGCCGCGACGCGGCATGTTCCGGCGTCCGCGGGACCACGGCCGGAACACGATCTTGAGCGTCACGCCGAGGGTGTACTTCGCTACCCAGTAGAACACGTGAACATGGTGTCATGCCCGGGTCGTGTATTGGCATTAATCTCTCCGTCGGCGATGCGCCGGACCGGCCCGGCATGCGACCATGCGAAGCATGTCCTCTGCATCGTCCACTGCTGGCCAGCAGCCGGTGCTGCCTGGCGCGGAGCCCTTCAGCAGCGACGGCGGGCCCGTCGGCGTCCTCGTCTGTCACGGCTTTACCGGCAGCCCCAGAACGGTCCGCCCGTGGGCGGAGCACCTGGCGGCGGCCGGCCTCACCGTGCGCGCGCCGCGGCTGCCCGGGCACGGGACCGTGTGGCAGGACCTGGCGAAGACCGGCTGGCGGGACTGGTACGCCGTGGCGGAGGAGACCTTCCACGACCTTCACGTCCGGTGCGAGCAGGTCTTCGTGGCCGGCATCTCGATGGGCGGCTGCCTGGCGCTGCGCCTCGCGCAGACCCAGGCGGACAAGGTCAAGGGGGTCGTGCTCGTCAACCCGTCGCTCGCCTCGGACACGAAGCTGCTGGCGGTGGCGCCCCTGCTGAAGTACCTCATCCGGTCGGTCTCCGGCGTCGGCGGCGACATCAAGAAGCCCGGCGCGGCCGAGGGCACCTACAACCGTGTCCCGGTCGCCGCGGCGGCTACCCTGCCCGACATGTGGCGGACCACCGCGGCCGGGCTACCGGGCGTCAGGCAGCCGCTGCTCGTCTTCCGGTCGGCCGTCGACCACGTGGTCGGACCACGCAGCATGCGGGTGCTCACGACGGCGCGCCCGGACGCTGACGTGCGCCAGCTGGCCGACAGCTATCATGTCGCGACGCTGGACAATGACGCGCCGGCAATTTTCGCGGGCTCACTTGAGTTCATCAAGAGGCACGCTGGTTTTCCGGCGGAGGGCGCGGGATCGTCTCCCGCGGACGCCTCCCCGGAGCAGAGGGCATAGGGACTGAGCAGTGGTGAACGGGGATGTACCCGGTAACGGCGCGGCAGGCGGGGGCGCGACGGGCGACGAGGGCAGCGGCGGCGACGCGGCCTGGCTCGACCTGGTTGCCCGGTTCGACGCGCCCGGTCCCGAAGCCGGCGACGGCGCGGTGCCGTGGCCGGAGCGCGAGGATATCGCCAGGGCGGTGCCGGTCACCCCGGCCGTTCCGGAAGCGCTGCCCGCCGACCCGCCGGCGGCCCCGGCCGGACGGCGGTCACTCCCCGGCGGAGCCGGGCCGCGCGACACCGTCGCGCGGGAGGATCCGGCCGACGACCACTTCGTGCCGCCCGCGCCGCCGCCGCTGCCCAGGCTCGACCCGGTGACAAAGGCCGCCTGGCTGTTCCTATTCGGCGGGCCCTGTTACCTGCTGCTCGCCACCGCCGTCGGCTGGACCATCACCGGGCTCGCCGCGTTTCTCGCGGTCGCCGCCTTCGTGGGCGGTTTCGCCGTGCTCGTGTTCCGGATGGACAGCGGTGGGCCACGCGACTCCGGGCCCGACGACGGTGCCGTTGTCTGAGGAGGTGCCGTCAGAGGCGGTGCCGTCTGGGGCGGTGCCCGGCCCCGGCGCGTTACGGTCGGTACGCGGCTGCTGCGTGCGCACCGCGGCCCCGAAGAGGCCGAAGGCGTCCTGCGCGAGCCCGGCGAGCGTGTCGCCCACCCCGGCCAGCTGGGAGCTCAGCCCGGCGTTGGTGCCGCCCGACTCGCGGTACCGGCGGGCCGCCCGGCACACCGGGCACCACTGGCACTCCGGCGGCTCGTCGCCCGGCGGCTCGGTCGTCGCGGTCTCCCAGACGTCGGCCGCCTTCCGGCCGCCGCTGCCGCCAAGAGTGGACTTCACCCTGCCCGCCACCTCCCGGCTCAGGCTGCGCGCTCCGGCCTTCATCAGCCAGCGCTGGAAATCGCCTATCGGGTCGCTGCCCGGCTGCGTGCTCATACTGAAAACGGTACCTCTAAAGATCCACCACGTAGGGCGCACGCGTGGCCCGGAAGTGCCCGACGTTCACGCATTCGGTGCGGCCCACCCGGACGCGCCGCGCGAGCGGGTTGTGCACGTGGCCGAAGAACGCGTACCGCGGCCGGGTTCGCCTGATGGTCTCGAGCAGGGCGGCGCTGCCGGTTTCCGTCCGCCGCGCTTTCACGTCATAAAGCAGCTCTGGAACGGACGGTGGTATATGCGTGCAGAGCACATCCACCGCCCCGATCGCGGCAAGCTTCGCGGCGAACTCGGCCTCGGTTATCTCGTTCGGGGTGCGGTAGGGCGAGATCAGCCCGCAGCCCGCGAACCCGAACGTGACCCCGCCCACTTCGACTCGCCCGCCGTCGATCACGTGGTGCCCGGCCTTGCGGTACGCGGGCCACAGCGCGGGCACGTCCACGTTGCCGTAGGTCAGGTAGGCGGGCTCGGCCAGCGCCCCGAACAGCGCGGCGTACTGCCGCCTGATCGCCTCCCGGGTCAGCGACCGCATGTCGGCGCCGCGCTCGGCCGTCAGCCTGGCCGCGATGGCCTGGGTCAGCCGCCTGGCCTCGTCGAACCGCCGCTGGTTGCGGAGGTCGATGTACTCCCGGGCGTGCTCGGCGCCGTACAGGTCGGCGAAGATGCCCTGGCTGTGGTCCGCGTAGTCGAGGAACAGCAGCAAATCCCCCAGGCAGATCAGCATGTCCGCGCCGTCCCCGGCGCCGGCGAGCGCGTCGGCGGTACCGTGTACATCGCTCACTACGTGGACTCGCATGAGGATCACGATAAGCGCGGCCGCCGCCGCCCTGCCCGCCAGGAAAAAGCTACCGACGAGTAGGGACAGCTGGCGGCCGGTTAGCTAGGCTGGGATAACAAGCGTCGTCCAACGATGGATGCCGAAAAGGAGAGGTCGTGCGCGAGTACAGCATGCCGCCGCTGGCGGAGATCCCCGCCTCGGCGAACCTGGCTGACATGGTCACCCGCCGGGCCGCGGAGCAGCCGCAGGCGGTATCGCTGCGCCGCAAGTCCGCGGACGGCTGGCGGGACATCACCACCAGCCAGTTCCGCGACGACGTGCACGCCGTCGCCAGGGGGCTGATCGGCGCCGGGATCAACCCCGGTGACCGCGTGGCGCTCATGTCACACACGCGGTACGAGTGGACCGTCGCCGACTATGCCATCTGGAGCGCGGGGGCGGTGGTCGTGCCCATCTACGAGACGTCCTCTCCCGAGCAGGCCGAATGGATCCTGGCCGATTCCGAGGCCGCCGCGGTCATCGTGGAGAACGCCGAATTCGAGCAGATCGTCACCGACATAAAGGACCGGCTGCCCGGCCTCAAGCAGGTATGGCGGATCGATCCCGGGCTGCCCGAGCTCATCGCCGGCGGCGACGGCGTGGCCGATGAGACGCTCGCCGAGCGCGCCCGGCACGCGCGGGCCGCCGACCTCGCCACGATCATCTACACGTCGGGCACCACGGGCCGGTCCAAGGGCTGCGAGATCACCCACGAGAACCTGCTCGCGGTCGTGCGCAACACGTTCATGGGGCCGCTCGCCACCATCCACGACACGACGGACCCGAGCACCATGCTGTTCCTGCCGCTCGCGCACGTGTTCGCGCGGGTCATCGAGGTCGGCTGCCTCGAAGCCGGCATCACGCTCGGCCACTCCGGCGACCTGAACAACCTGCTGCCCGACCTCGCCGCGTTCCGGCCCACGTTCGTCCTCGCGGTGCCGCGCGTCTTCGAGAAGGTCTACAACGGCGCCGAGCAGAAGGCGGTCAGCGAGGGCCGGGGCAAGATCTACAACCGGGCCGCGAACGTCGCCGTCGCCTACAGCCGGGCGCTCGACAACCCCGGCGGCCCAGCCTTCGGGCTGAAGCTGCAGCACGCGCTCTTCGACCGGCTCGTCTACGGCAAGCTCAGGGCCGCGCTCGGCGGCCAGGCCAAGTGGGCGATCTCCGGCGGCGCGGCGCTCGCCGAACGGCTTGGTCACTTCTTCCGCGGCGTCGGCGTCACCGTGCTCGAGGGCTACGGGCTCACCGAGACGAGCGCGCCGGTGAGCGTGAACCGGCCCGACCGGCAGAAGATCGGCAGCGTGGGGCTGCCACTGCCCGGCGTCGCGGTCCGCATCGACGAGGACGGCGAGGTGCTCGTCCACGGCAAGTCGATCTTCCCCGCCTACTGGCGCAACGAGGACGCGACCAAGGACGGGTTCACCGCGGACGGCTACTACCGCACCGGCGACCTCGGCGAACTCGACGACGAGGGATTCCTCACGATCACCGGCCGCAAGAAGGAGATCATCGTCACCGCGGGCGGCAAGAACGTCTCCCCCACGATCCTCGAGGACCGGCTGCGCAGCCACTTGATGATCAGCCAGTGCATGGTGGTCGGCGACGGCCGGCCGTTCATCGGGGCGCTGATCACGATCGACCCCGAGGCCTTCGACTCGTGGAAGACGCAGCGCGGGAAGGCGGCCGACGCCACGATCGGCGACCTCAAGGACGACCCCGACCTGGTCGGGTCGGTTCAGGCCGCGGTCGACGACGCCAACAAGGCGGTGTCGCGGCCGGAGTCGATCCGCAAGTTCCGGATCCTGGAGACCGATTTCACCCAGGAAGACGGCCACCTGTCCGCCAAGCTCGGCATCAAGCGCGGCGTCCTGGCGAAGGAATTCGCGGGTGACATCGAGGCGCTCTACTCCTGACCCGGCGCGCGCCCGGAGTTCAACTATCGATGATGGCGCCGAGCCGGGCCGCCGACTGGTCCCAGGACCAGTCGCGTTCCACCCAGGCGCGGCCCTTCTCCCCCATCGCCCGTGCCCCGGCCGGATCCGTGAGCAGCCCGGTGATCCGCG
>DASZKN010000186.1:0-13158 GCA_035552855.1 Trebonia sp.
AGCGGCGCCGAGCGTCACGATCCGCGTCTCGGCGCGGGCCAGGACCTCCGCCGTGGACCAGCCGGTCTTCTGCTCGATGACCGCCTCCTCGTACTCGTTGGAGAACAAGTACGTGGCGCCCTCGATCAGCGCGCGCATCGACTCGCCGTCGAGGAAGGCGACCTGCTGGGAGAAGTCCGCGGCGAACGCGACGCCCGCGGCGCGGCAGTCGGCCGTGAACCGCTGCATCGCCACCGGGTCGCCGGCCCCGATGACCACGAGGTCCACCGCGTGCGCGTTGCCGAGCGAGACGATGTCGATCTCGCCGTCCTCGCTCATCGCGCCCGGATAGAACGACGCGATCTGGTTGCCCACGGTGTCGTTGGTGGCCGTGAACCGCGCCGTGTGCCGCGTCGCCGACGTCCGCACGCAGGCCGCGTCGACGCCGTGGCTCTCGAGCCACGCGCGGTACTCGGCGAAGTCCGGGCCGACGCTGCCGACGAGCAGCGGCCGCAGGCCGAGGCTGCCCAGGCCGAACGCGATGTTCCCGGCGACGCCGCCGCGCCGCACTTGCAGGTCTCCGACCAGGAACGACACGGAGACCTTGTCGAGCTTGTCGGCGATCAGCGTGTCGGTGAACTTGCCGGAAAACATCATCAGGTGGTCGGTCGCGATCGACCCGGTGACAGCTATCCGCATTGTTATGGGGTTATCTCCGCGCTGTGGCCGACGGGATCAGTGGAAGGAGTCGCCGCAGGCGCAAGAGCCCGTCGCGTTCGGGTTGTCGATCGTGAAGCCCTGCTTCTCGATCGTGTCCACGAAGTCGATGGTCGCGCCCGTCAGGTACGGGGCGCTCATCTTGTCGGTCACGACCCCGACGCCGCTGAACTCGGCGACGACATCGCCGTCGAACGAGCGCTCGTCGAAGTAAAGCTGATAGCGCAGCCCGGAGCACCCGCCCGGCTGAACCGCCACGCGGAGCCGCAGATCGTCGCGGCCTTCCTGGCTGAGCAGGGCGGCCACCTTCGCCGCCGCGGCCTCAGTAATGATGATGCCCTGCTGCTGGGTCACGTCGCCCTGAACGGTCATCTGTGACTGGCTCCCGTCTAACGTCGTCGTGCCGCCCGCGCGGCACCGTCGAACTCTTCCAACGATATGCCCGCCGACGGCATTCCTGCTACGCCGGGGGCCGCGCCCGGCTCACACGCCGGGCGCCCCCCATACGGGGAACCACCTGGTCAGGTCCTGCTCGAGCTTCAGGTCGTCGCCAAGCGCGCCGCGCACCTCGAGCTCGAGCGCGTTGTCCCGCTTCTCCCCCGGCAAGGGCGCGAACGGGTAGAAGGTACCGCGTTTGTACAGGTAGACCAGGGCCAGGCGGCGCTCGGCCGCGTCCCTGAAGGCCACCAGCGTGCACAGCAGCTGGGGGCCGAACCCGTTGTCCACCAGCGCGCTGTTCACCGCGTGCAGGTCGGTGACGAGCGATGCCACCTCATCGGACATGTGCGAGCTGACGATCCACGTGTAGCCGTACGTGTCCTTCGTCACCTCGACCGGCAGGCCGCCGCCGGGCTTGCCCGAGTCCATGTTGAGGAGCTCGCGCACGTCGTTCTGGATGTCGGTGAACGTCTTGCCCTCCACCGCGCGGAAGCATACCGACCCGGAGCCGGTCGGCGTCAAGCCGGTGGCCGCCTCCAGGGTCAGTGCCGCCGATGGGAGCCCGAACAGGTCGTCCAGCTTCGGCTGAACGGGCTTGGTCCTGCCGAACAGCGTGTCGAGGAAGCCCATTACTCGGGGCTCACCTGGCCGAGCTGACGCTGGATCTTGTCCAGTTCCGCGATCCGCCGCTCCAGCGACGGGTGCGTGGAGAACATCACCGACAGCGAGTTCTTGCCCGAGCGCAGGTTCAGCGCGGGGGCGAAGAAGAACGCGTTCAGCGGTTCGGCCGAGCGCAGGTCCTGCGTCGGGATCCGTGCCATGGACCCGCTCACCTTGATCAGCGCGCTCTTCAGCGCGCTCGGCTGGCCGGTCAGCAGCGCGCCGCTGCGGTCCGCGGCCAGTTCGCGGTACCGGGACAGCATCCGGATCAGCACGAAGCTGATCGCGTAGACCACCGCCGAGACCACCATCATCGCGAGGAAGATCAGCGCCGCGTTGCCGTTGTTGTTGTTGCCCCGGCCGCGACCGCCGCCGCCGCCGAACAGCTCGCCGTAGAAGGCGAACCTGACCAGCAGGCCCGCGACGATCGCGAGCAGCGACGCGTAGGTCATCACCTGCACGTCCTTGTGCGCCACGTGGGACATCTCGTGGGCGAGCACGCCCTCGAGCTCGGCGCCGTCCAGCCGGCGCAGCAGGCCCTGGGTCACGCACAGCACGGAGTTCTTGCTGTTCCGCCCGGTGGCGAACGCGTTGGGCAGGTCGGTCGGCGCGATGGCCACCCGGGGCTTGTCCATGTCCGCCAGCGCGCAGAGCCGGTCCACGATGCCGTGCAGCTCAGGCGCCTGCTGCGGGGTGACTTCGCGCGCGCCCGCCGTGGCGAGCGCGATCTTGTCCGAGTAGAACAGCGACGCGAACGCCATCCCGCCGCCAAGGAGGATGGCGACGACCGCGATCGCGCCGACGGACGCGCCGATCTTGTCCATGACGGCGATGATCAGGGCGACGAACGCGACGAACACCAGGCCGAGGAGGAACATCGTGGCTGTCATGCGCACGGTCAGTCCGCGGTCAGGCGCATACCTCGTACGCGCCATAGTGCACCTCCGTATCAGTCCAGGCGATTGCGTTCTTTTTGCCGCACATGCCTGGTTCTACTATGCAATCTATCCGAACAACGCTCGACGCTAGCTGAACGGTTCCGCAGAGTTGGCTTAGGCGTTGCCGCCCAGCGCGATCCCGTCCTCGGCGAGCAGCTTGCGGACGTCCGCGAGCCCTGCGTCCGGCGACGGCAGGATGATGTCCGAGGCCGCCAGCGAGTCCGCCGCGACGGGCGATCCGGCGGCGCGGACCACCGCGACGGAAGCGTCAAGCGCCCGCTTGAACGCCGGCTCGTCGTCACCCTCGAGGGTGACGGTCAGCTGGGCGTCCAGCGGGGCCAGGCGCGCGGCCGCGGCCTCGTCGAGCTCGTACTGCCCTTCACCGAGGATCCTGGCGATCACCCCTGGTCACCCGTCCTGTGGCTCGGCCGCCGGAGCGCTCGAGGTGTCGGTCGCGCCGGCGGACTCGCCGCTGCCGTTGGCCTCGAGCTGCGGCGTCGACTTGCTCGTGAGCTCGCCCCTCATCCGGGCCAGCTCGGAGTCGACGTCGGTACCCGCGCTGAGCTTGTCCAGCTCAGCCTGGATGGCGTCGGGCGTGCCGCCCACGTGGTCCTCGAGCGCGCCGGAGGCGAGCAGCTCGTCGATCGCGCCCGCGCGGGCCTGCATCTGCGCGGTCTTGTCCTCGGCCCGCTGGATTGCCATCCCGACATCGCCCATTTCCTCGGAAATGCCGGAAAAGGCCTCGTTTATCCGCGTCTGGGCCTCGGCCGCGGTGTAGGTCGCCTTAATCGTTTCCTTGCGGGTGCGGAAGGCCTGCACCTTGGCGTCCAGCCGCTGGGAGGCGAGCGTCAGCTTCTCCTCCTGCTCCTGCAGCGCCGCGAACTGCCCCTGCAGGTCGTTCAGCTGGCCCTGGAGGCCGGCCTTCTGCTGCAGCGCCGCCCGGGCCAGGTCCTCGCGGCCCTGCGCCAGCGCGGTGCGGGCCTGGCCCTCCCGGCGGTCCGACTCCTTCTGGAGCTGGTTCATCTGGAGCTCGACCCGCTTGCGCGACGTGGCGACGTCCGCGACCCCCCGTCGCACGCGGGTCAGCATCTCAACCTGCTGCTGGTACGAATAGTCCAGCGTCTCGCGAGGGTCCTCCATCCGGTCCAGGGCCTTGCTGGCCTTGGCCCGGAAAATCAGCGAGACTCGCTTCATCACGCTCATTGACGCGGCCGTCCCCTTCATTCAAGTGTGTGCCGGCCTAGGCGGCTCATTGCCACCAGCTAATGCGATTCAACACTACGTCGTGCCGGCTGTGGTAGCCACTTGAGAGCTGTGTCCGCGACTACTACTCCTAAAGACGTTTTAAGCTATCCCCGTGTTCCGACGCAGCAGCGCCGGCGCGAGCGCCAGCAAGGCCGAGAGTCCCGAGGCCGAGCAGAGCCCGGAAGCGCCGGCCAATACGAGATCCGCCGCGCAGGCCGGCAAGGGCAGGCCCACTCCCAAGCGGAGCGAGGCCGAGCGCAACCGGTACCGGTCCATCCAGGGCGGCACGACATCAGGCCGCGGCGCCGCCGCGGGCGCGCCCGCCCGGCCGCGCACCCCCGAGGAGAAGGCCCGCGTCAAGGCCGACCAGTCCCGCGAGCGCGACCGCCGGATGCAGGCCATGCAGCGCGGCGAGGACTGGGCGCTCCCGGCCCGGGACCGGGGACCGGTGCGCAAGCTCGCGCGCGACTACGTGGACTCCCATCGCCGGATCACCGAGTACTTCTGGTACATCCTGATCCTGCTGATCATCGGCTTGTTCTCCAAGAACTCGGCGATCGAGGGCTACATCAGCTTCATCGTGTACGCGGTGATCATCGTGGTCGTGCTCGACGGCTACTTCCTCGCCCGCGCGATCAGGAAGCTGGCGGCCGAGCGCGCTCCCGGCCAGTCGCCGCGGGGAATCGCGTTCTACGCGGAGATGCGGGCGATGCAGCCCCGGCGCTTCCGCATGCCGCGTGCCCGGTACAAGCCCGGCGACAAGATCTAGCGGTGGCCCCCGGGGGAGGCCCGCCCGCGGTCAGCCTTCCGGGTGCAGGCTCATCGGGCCGTATTCGGCCCGGTCGTCGTCGAGCAGGGTGACCTGGTCCACGCCGGCGTCCATCAGGGCGCGCCAGTTCTCGCCGAGCCAGCTCTCGGCGTCTCCCTGGCTGGCGAAGATCGCCTCCTGAAGTCCCGCCGCGTTGACGACCGCGCCGTCCGCCTTCTCGTACCGCCAGGTCCAGGGCATCCCGCTGTGCTCCCTCAGTTGCTTCTTGCCTCGTGTGCTGCGTGAAGCGACATTAGCCAACCGGCGAGCAGGGTGTCACCAGGACCCTCCGTAGAAGGGGAAAATAACCGCCTGACCCGCCACGCCCCTCCGCGTGGCGGCTCAGGCGGTCAGGCGGAGAAGAGAATCGCCCAGACCGCCTTGCCGCGGCCCGCGACGGGGCTCCAGCCCCACACGTCGCTGAGCGCGTCGACCATCTGCAGTCCGCGGCCCTCCTCTTCGACGCCTCCGGGGTCCTTCAGCACCGGGGCGTCGTCGCTCGGGTCAAGCACCGCGCAGATCACCTCGCCGGTACGCCGCAGCAGGCGCAGTCCCAGGCCGTCGGCAGCCGCCTTCCGGTCGCCAGCGCGGCCCGCCGCGTGCGTCAGGGCGTTGGCGACAAACTCCCCCACGATCGTCTCCGCGTCCTCGGCGAGGGCGGTCAGGCCCCAGTCGCGCAGCGTGTTGCGCGTCAGGCGGCGGGCCGCGCGCGCGGCCTGCGGTCCGCGGCTCAGCGGGCAGCTAACTGCCGTCGGCGAATCCCACCAGTCCGCAGGCATGCGCACGACACGCGGGCGGCCCGATTCGCGGGCTATCCGGGCGGCCGGATCGAATGGCCGTCGTGCGGCCGGGTCGATCCTGGTCCGGGTTGGCAGTTGTGCTAGCTGGTGCAGGCTCATCGCGACCCCGAGGAGCGATTTGCGCCATCCGGGTGATTGACGCTCAAACCATCTTGCCCGAGGGCGCCATGCAGATGCAAGGCCGGATGCACGTTCGTTCGTAACGTGCAGCTAACGGTGCATCCGCACAGACCTCAGTCGTCCGATCACCACAAGCGCGACGATTCCGATCGTTACCCACAGCCCGTAGTGAGAAATTGCCTGGGCGACCACGACCGCGTGGTGGCCGAGCGCGTACCCCAGGCCGGCCAGCAGGCCGATCCAGAGCAGCGAGCCGAGCAGGTCGAGCAGGAGAAACACGACCCACGACATCCCCGCCCAGCCCGCGATCACGTAGATGATCGCGCTCGGCACGGGGATGAACAGCGCGACCACGACGGCGGGCCACGTGAACCAGCGGCCCCACTTGCGGACACGCGCCATGTACTTCGGGCCGGCCTTGCGCCGCCCGGACAGCAGCAGGATGACGCGCTCGCCCCACAGCCGGCCCGCCCACCAGTACAGCAGGTCGAACTTCAGCAGGCCGGGGATGGCCGCGAGGATGACGACGGCGAGCGAGCCGTGCCCGACCCGGGCGAAGGCCGCCGCGGCCACGATCGACTCCGTGCCGCCGTTCAGCACCTCGCCGAGGACGGGATGGGTGCCGACCAGGGCGGCACGGAACGGCAGCAGCGCGAGATAGTAAAAGCCGCTGGCCGCGATGCCCGCCCAGCACAGGATGTCGACCCGGGTGGGCTTGCCGGCCCACGGCAGGTTCGCGTTGTCCCACGGGCTGGCGGGGCGCGCCTCCGGGGTCGCCGGGTTCTCGGTCTCGGTGGCCGCCGTCGGCTCTTCACTCACCCGGCCACGCTATCCGCGCCGGCCGGCCGCTGACAACGGGACGGCGGGGGCGCGGGGAGCCGCCAGGGCGCGTTAGGGATAACGGGTCCGGGTGGCCCGCTGCTCGCGCGAGGCGGCGGGCCACCCGGAAAACCGCTGCGTCAGCGGGCCTCGATCGGAACGTACGCGCGCTCCGTCGGACCGGTGTAGACCTGGCGCGGCCGGGCGATCTTGGTCGCCGGGTCGTGCAGCATCTCCTTGTAGTGCGCCAGCCAGCCCGGGAGCCGGCCGATGGCGAACAGCACGGTGAACATCTCGGTCGGGAAGCCCATCGCGCGGTAGATCAGCCCGGTGTAGAAGTCCACGTTCGGGTAGAGCTTGCGCTGGATGAAGTAGTCGTCGGAGAGCGCCCGCTCCTCGAGCTGCGTGGCGAGGTGCAGCAGTTCGTCGTCGCCGCCGATCTTGCCGAGGATCTCGTCGCAGGTCGCCTTGACGATCTTGGCGCGCGGGTCGTAGTTCTTGTAGACGCGGTGGCCGAAGCCCATCAGCTTCACGCCGCCGGTCTTGTTCTTCACCTTGGTGACGAAGTCGTCGACGTCGCCGCCGGAGTCCCTGATCCCCTCGAGCATCGCGAGGACGGCCGCGTTGGCGCCGCCGTGCAGCGGGCCGGACAGGGCCTGCACGCCCGCGGAGATGCTGGCGTACACGTTGGCCTCGGAGGAGCCGACGACCCGGACCGTGGACGTCGAGCAGTTCTGCTCGTGGTCGGCGTGCAGGACGAACAGGGTATCCAGCGCCTTCGTCACCATCGGGTCCGGTTTGTAGGACTCGGCCGGCACGCCGAACGTCATCCGGAGGAAGTTCTCGACGAGGTTCAGCGAGTTGTCCGGGTACAGGTACGGCTGGCCGATCGACCGCTTGTAGAAGTACGCCGCGAGCGTCGGCAGCTTGGCGAGCAGCCGGATGACCGACAGGTCGACGGCATCGTCGTCATGGGGGTCAAGGCTGTCCGGGTAAAAGCTCGACAGCGCGGACACCGCGGACGACAGCACCGCCATCGGGTGCGCGCCTCGCGGGAACGCGCTGAAGAACGTCTTGAAATCCTCGTCCAGCAGCGTGTGATGTGTCACCTTTTCGGTGAACTCGGCCAGCTGGGCGCTGCTGGGCAGCGTGCCGTACAGCAGCAGGTAGCTGACCTCAAGGAAGTTCGAGCGCTCCGCGATCTCCTCAATCGGGTAGCCGCGGTAGCGGAGGATGCCGGCGTCACCGTCGATATAGGTGATGTCGGAAGAACACGAAGCGGTGTTCACGAAGCCGGGGTCGAGCGTCACCATCCCGGTGGTCGACAGGAGCTTCGGCACTTCTATCCCCGCGGAGCCTTCACTCGCGGCCTTGACCGGGAGTTTGAGCTCGCCGCCGGGGTAGCTCAGCACGGTCGAGCCTGCTTCGGGATTCACGTCGGACATTGACGTCCCTCTCACGCTAGGACGGGACGCGCGCATAACGAAACGGCCGGGATCGCCGACCGCGGGCACCGCCCCGTTGGGGTCCTCTAGTCTTGTGTAGTTACGCTAGTCCGCGTTTCGCATCCTGCACACATTGATGAGGTGGGATAACGATCACACACGGACAGTGCCGGGTAATACGCCCGATCTAAGGGATACCAGTACCCAGCGGGCGCGCGCTTTACCAGCCTGCCGGGTGCCAGACCGTCTTCGTTTCCAGGTAGCCGAGCATCCGGTCCAGGCCGGGTTCGGCGGCCCAGCCGGCGGCGGGCAGCCGGATCACGCGCTTGAGGTTGTCGGCCGCCGCGACCGCCAGGTCGTCGGCGAGCACCCCGGGCGCGCCGGCCACGTCGATCGCGTTCACGTCCATGTGCGACGCGAGCCACGGCGCGATCTCGGTGACCTGGCCGGTCAGGATGTTGACCACCCCGCCGGGCACGTCCGAGGTGGCGAGCACCTCCGACAGCGTGATCGCCGGCAGCGGGTAGCGCGCGCTGGCCACCACCACGCAGGTGCCGCCGGACACGATCGCGGGCGCGACCACCGACACGAGGCCGAGCAGCGCCGAATCCTGCGGCGCGAGCACGGCCGCCACCCCGGACGGCTCCGGCATCGAGAAGTTGAAGTACGGCCCGGCGACCGGGTTCGTGCCGCCGCGCACCTGGGCGATCTTGTCCGCCCAGCCGGCGTACCACACCCACCGGTCGACGGCCGCGCTGACCTCGTCGAACGCCTCCGCCGCGGTGCAGCCGGCGGCCAGCCTGACCTCGTCGGCGAACTGGGCCCGCCGCCCCTCGAGGACCTCGGCGACCCGGTAGAGCACCTGCCCCCGGTTGTACGCGGTCGCCCCGGACCAGGCCGGGAACGCCTTGCGGGCCGCCACGACCGCGTCCCGTGCGTCCTTGCGGGAGGCGAGCGCCGCGTTGGCGAGGAACCCGCCGGCCGCGTCGTGCACCGCGAACGTCCGCCCGCTCTCCGAGCGGGGGAAGGACCCGCCCACGTACAGCTTGTAGGTCTTCCGCACGGCTATCCGGCCCGCTTCGTGTGCCACCAGTACCTCGGATCCCTCAGACATCCGCGCCGCCGACGACATCCGCGGCCGCGACCACGTCGAGATAGGCCTCCAGGCCGTGCCGGCCGCCTTCCCGGCCGAACCCGGACTCCTTGTACCCGCCGAACGGGGACGCGGGATCGAACCGGTTGAACGTGTTCGCCCACACCACCCCGGCCCGCAGCCGCGACGACATCTCCAAGATCCGGGAGCCCTTCTCGGTCCACACCCCGGCCGACAGCCCGTACGGCGTGTTGTTGGCCTTCTCCACCGCCTCCGCGGGCGTGCGGAACGTGTCCACGGTCAGCACCGGCCCGAAGATCTCCTCGCGCACGATGCCCGATGACGACGGCACCTGCGTGAACACGGTCGGCGGGAACCAGAACCCGCGGTCGGGCAGCGCGCAGGGCGCCGACCACCGGGCCGCGCCCTCCGCCTCGCCGGACGCGGCCAGCGACGTGATCTTGTCGAGCTGCGCACGCGAGTTGACCGCGCCGATGTCGGTGTTCTTGTCCAGCGGGTCGCCGAGCCGCAGCGTGGCCATCCGCCGCTTCAGCGACGCCAGCACCTCACCCGCGACGGACTCCTGGACGAGCAGCCGCGACCCGGCACAGCACACGTGCCCCTGGTTGAAGAAGATGCCGTTGACGATCCCCTCGACCGCCTGGTCGACGGGCGCGTCGTCGAAGACGATGTTCGCCGCCTTGCCGCCGAGTTCGAGCGTCACCCGCTTGCCGGAGACCGCGCACAGCCGGGCGATCTCCTTGCCGACCTCGGTCGACCCGGTGAACGCGATCTTGTCGATCCCGGGGTGGGCGACCAGCACGCGCCCGGTCCCGCCGTCGCCGGTCAGGATGTTCACGACGCCGGGCGGCAGGTCGGCCTGCTGGCAGACCTCGGCGAACAGCAGCGCGGTCAGCGGCGTCGTCTCGGCGGGCTTCAGCACGACCGTGTTGCCGCAGGCCAGCGCGGGCGCCACCTTCCACGCCAGCATCAGCAGCGGGAAGTTCCACGGAATCACCTGCCCGGCCACGCCCAGCGGCCGGGGCGACGGCCCGAACCCGGCGTAGCTCAGCTTGTCCGCCCAGCCGGCGTGGTAGAAGAAGTGCGCCGACGCCAGCGGGACGTCCACGTCCCGTGCCTCGCGGATCGGCTTGCCGTTGTCGAGGGTCTCGAGCACGGCGAACTCGCGCGCGCGCTCGGCCAGCAGCCGCGCGATCCGGAACAGGTACTTGCCCCGCTCCCGGCCCGGCATCGCCGACCAGATCCGCTCGTACGCGTGCCGCGCGGCCGCCACCGCGCGGTCCACGTCCTCGGCGCCGCCGAGCGTCACCTCGGCGAGCACCTCTTCGGTCGCCGGGGAGACGGTCTTGAAGACCGAGCTCCCGGAGACGAAAGAACCGCCGATGAACAGCCCATAGGAGTCACGCAACGTGACGATCGAGCGCGCCTCAGGCGCCGGGGCGTACTCAAAACGCATAACAGTCCTCAGTCCACCGTCATGTAATCCGGACCGGAATACCTTCCGGTCTCCATGCGGACCCGCTGCATGAGCAGGTCGTTCAGCAGGCTCGACGCCCCGATCCTGAAGAGCCGCGCGTCCAGCCACGCCTCCCCCGCGGTCTCGTTAACCAGCACGAGGTACCGGATGGCGTCCTTCGCGTCCCGGATCCCCCCCGCCGCCTTGACGCCTACCCGCCGGCCACCGAACTCGCCGAAATCCCTGACCGCCTCGAGCATGACCAGCGTGACCGGCAGCGTGGCCGCGGACGGGACCTTGCCCGTCGAGGTCTTGATGAAATCGGCGCCGGCCAGCATCGCCAGCCACGCGGCCCGCCGCACGTTGTCCAGCGGGCCAAGCTCGCCGGTCTCGAGGATCACCTTCAGGTGGGCGTCACCGCTCGCGCCCCGCACCGCGACGATCTCCTCGAAGACCTCCAGGTAGCGGCCGGACAGGAACGCGCCGCGGTCGATGACCATGTCGATCTCGTCCGCGCCCGCCGCGGCCGCCGACTTGACGTCCGCGAGTTTCACGTCGAGCAGGGCGCGGCCGGACGGGAAGGCCGTGGCGACGCTCGCCACCTTCACCGGCGAACCCGCGACCGCCGCCACCGCGACCGGCACCAGGTCCGGGTACACGCACACGGCCGCCACCGGCGGCGCGCCGTAGCCCGGCCGCCGCCCCTTGGCGCACATCGACCGCACCTTCCCGGGCGTGTCCTGGCCTTCCAGGGTGGTCAGGTCGATTACGGAAATCGCCAGGTCAAGCGCGTGACGCTTGGCGTCTGTCTTCACCGAACGGGTGGCCAGCGCGCCCGCGCGCGCCCGGGCGCCGACCTCGTCCACGCCGGGCAACCCGTGCAGGAACCGCCGCAGCGAGGCGTTCGACGAGGTTACGTCCATCGCACCATTGTGACCCCTGCTCCCCGGCTTGCTAAACGGCGCCTAGCTAACAAACGGCACTTAAACAGTCAGTGCCGCTTCGACTACCCGCCCGAAGGCCAGCGCCTGTTCCTCGGTCGCGCCGATCACCTGCAGCGCGGCGATCACCCCGTCGGCGGCGGGCACCGGCAGCGCCAGCGCGGGCAGCCCGGCCAGGTTAACGGGCGCGGTCAGCATCGTCATCGGATATCCATGTTCTCCCAGGAAGGGAGGCTGCCCGGCCAGTACGGGCAGCACGAGCACCGGGTAGTCGGCGAGCAGCGAGCGGAACGACTCCCTTACCGCGTCCTGCGCGCGGCGTGCCCCGGCGATCTCGGCGGGGCTCAGGCGCGCGCCGCGCTCGAGGTTGCGCCGGATGTGCGGGCTGAGGTCGGCTGTGTAGGGCATCAGGTAGGCGTTGGACCGGAAGCCCTCGGCGTCGATGAGCACGCCGGCCGCGTACAGCGCCTGCCGGAAGTCACAGCTCGCGACCTCGGTGACGGCCACGCCGGCCGCCGCGAGCGCCCGGTCGACCGCGGCGTCCACCGCCGGGTCCACGTCGATCCCGGTCACCCGCAGCCTGGCCGCGGCCCGCTCGCCGTCCGGCGGCAGCGCGCGGAACCCCGGCTCGAGCAGCCTCATCCCGAGTTCGATCGCGGCCAGGTCCGGCCCGAGCGGCCCGACCGTGTCAAGCGACGGCGCCAGCGGATACACGCCCTTGAGCGGGATCCGGCCCCAGGCGGTCTTGAGCCCGGCGACGCCGCAGCAGCAAGCGGGGATCCGGACGGAGCCACCAGTGTCCGTTCCGAATGCTACTTCGGCCTGGCCGGTGGCGACCGCGACCGCGGACCCGCTCGAGGAGCCGCCAGGGACCCGCCTGGGATCTCTGGGGTTCTCGGGCGTGCCCTGCCAGGCGTTGACGCCGTTCGCGGACCAGCAGAGCTCGGTCAGCGCCGTCTTGCCGGCGATCCGCGCGCCCGCGGCGCGGGCGGACGCCACCACCGCGGCGTCGTTCTCCGCGCGTTCGGTCATCTCCGATAGGACCTGGCAGCCGACCCAGGTAGGCAGCCCGGCCACGTCGATGCAGTCCTTGACCGCGAGCCGGGGGCCGTCGCCCCCGGGGTCCAGCCGGATCACCCAGGTGCTCATGCCCCCATGATCTCGCAGAATCATCATCCTAAACGAACCCTGGTGATCCGGGTTTCCTGTTGCCGCTCGCCTCGGGTTCCGCGGCGCGGTGCGGCCCGGGTTCCGGATAGCCTGCTGGAATGCGTCCGTCTCGGCCCGGCCCCGCGTGGCCGGCGTTGCTCGACATCGGCTGCGTGCTCGCCTTCGTGATCATCGGCCGCGCCAGCCACGCCAAGGGCGAGACGCTGGCCGGGATCGCGTCGACCGCGTGGCCGTTCCTGGCCGGGCTCGCCGCCGGCTGGCTCGTCACCCGCGCCTGGCGGCGGGCGAGCGGGCTGGTGCCCGCCGGGGCCGGCGCCTGGCTGGGCACGGTCGCGGTCGGCATGGCGCTGCGCGCGGTCGCCGGCCAGGGCACGGACGCGGCCTTCATCGGCGTGGCGCTGGCGTTCCTGGCCTTGTTCCTGCTCGGCTGGCGCGTCCTCTGGCGGCTGGGCGCGCGGGTGGCGCGCCGGGCTTAGCCCGCGGCGGCGGCTCAGCCCGCGGCGGCGGC
>DASZKN010000187.1:0-2813 GCA_035552855.1 Trebonia sp.
GGCGATCCCCGCGCACGACCTCGACGAGGCCCAGGATTTCTACGTGACTAAGCTCGGATGCAAGCTGGCGCGCCGGTATCACGACCGGATCACGCTCGACTTCTTCGGCGACCAGGTCGTATGCCATCTCACCGAAGATGCTCCGGTGCGGCCAGCGAGCTTGTACCCTCGGCACTTTGGCGTGACATTTCGTGAGACCGCTGACTTCGACGCGCTGCACGCGTGCGCGGTTACCCGGAAGATCCCCTTCTATCACGAGGTGAGCACGCGCTTCGGCGGCATGGTCGAGGAGCACCGGACCTTCGTCCTCCAGGACCCGTCCGGCAACCTCCTGGAGTTCAAGCACTACAACGACCCGCGGATGATGTACTGACGGAACGGATCTGGCACGTTGATCAGGGAATGGATTGAGCAGGCGGCTGCCCGCCAGGGCGACGCCATCTACTTGCAAGACGCACGGGGCGGTGCCGCGCTTACGTACGCCGGCCTGCGGGACGCGGTCCGCACCTGGGAGCGCGTGCTGGACGACGCGGGACTGCCGCCGGGAACCGCGGTGGCGGTCCGGCTCGCCGACCCCCTCGAGTACGCCACGGCGCTGGTGGCGCTGCTGGGCGCGGGCCGCGTCGCGGTGCCGCTCGACCCGGGCGCGCCGCAGTCGGACGTCGCCCGTGTGCTCGACGTGGCACGGCCGGCGGCGGTCACCAAGGAGCCGTTCGGGATAGAGATGCTCGGCGGCCCGCGCGCAGCCGGCAACGGCGGCATCTACCTGTGCACCAGCGGCACCACCGGCACCCCCAAGGGCATCTTGCTCGGCAACCAGCAGCTCGCGCACGTGGCTCGCAGCGTGGTTTCCGCCCACAACATTTCCCTTAACGACCGGGGTTACTGCCCGCTGCCCCTCTTCCACGTGAACGCCGAGGTCGTCGGCCTGCTGGCGACCCTGTCGGCAGGCGCGTATCTCGCGCTCGACCGCAAGTTCAGCCGGCGTGGCTTCTGGGAGATGATCAGCGAGCGGCGCATCACGTGGATCAACGCGGTGCCCGCGATCATCACGATCCTGTCGCTCGAGCCGCCGGCCGCGCCGCCGTCCGGCGTCCGCTTTGTCCGGTCGGCGTCCGCGCCGCTGCCGCGCGCGGCGCTTGAGCGGTTCGAGACGGCGTTCGGCATTCCGATCGTGGAGACTTACGGGATGACCGAGGCGGCCAGCATGATCACCGCCAACCCCGTGGACGGGGTGCGGAAGGCCGGGTCCGCCGGGCGTCCCGCGGGCACCGAGGTGCGGGTCGTGCAGGTGTCCGAGATGGGCGGCGTCACGGTCTGCCGGCCGATGGAGACCGGCCGGGTGCAGATCCGGGGGGAGGGCGTGATCAGCGCGTACGCCTCCGGCGGGCGGCCCGGCGTCATCTCGCCCGAAGGCTGGCTGGACACCAGCGACCTCGGCTATCTGGACACCGACGGGTACCTGTTCCTCGCGGGCCGGTCGGACGACGTCATCAACCGCGGCGGGGAGAAGATCTACCCGCGGGAGATCGAGGAACTGCTGATCGCGCAGCCCGGCGTGCGCACGGCGGCCGTCGTCGGCGCGCCCGACGACGTGCTCGGCGAGCAGCCGGTCGCCTGGATCGTGCCGGTCGCGGATGCCCGCCTGGCCGAGGGCGACCTGGAGGCGGCACTCCGGAACGTGTGCGCGGCCGACCTGCCGCGGCACAAGCAGCCCAGCACGTTCTTCATCGTCGACGAGATGCCGCTCGGGCCGACCGGCAAGATCGCGCGCCGCCGGCTGAAGGATCTCGTGGTCACGGCGGCCCAGTGAGCACGACGGTACCGGACACGCACGCGAGCTCGGCCGGGCCGCGACAGGCGCCGGCGCAAGGACAGCCGCGGCCGCAGGGTCAGCCGCAGCCGCAGGGACAGGATCAGGCGCCCGCGCCCGCGAAGCGGTCTCGCCCGCACATCGTCGCGTTCGACATGATCCGGCTCATCATCATGGTGTTCGTGGTGGGAGTGCACACGCTCGCTTTCGGCGGCGGGGCCGTCACGGTGACGCTCGGCGCGGTCAGCACGCTCTTCCACACCAGCCGGGAACTATTCTTCCTGCTCACGGCCCTGGTGCTCGTGTACAACTACGGGCACCGGGAGAACGTGAACTGGCTAAGGTTCTGGCGTCGCCGGTACTGGCTGGTCATCCCCGCCTATGTGGCGTGGAGCTTTATCTTCTTCCTGGCGGACGGCGACTGGCACGGTTCGCCGCCGTCGATCGCGAGCGCCTTCGGGCACGATCTCCTCAACGCGGGCGCGCGCTACCACCTGTACTTCCTCCTGGTCACGATGCAGGTGTACGCGCTGTTCCCGGTGATCCGGTGGGTGCTGCGGAAGACCGCCGGGCATCACGGGCTCCTGTTCGCCGCCGCCGTCGCGTACCAGCTGCTGCTGACCGCGGCGATTCAGCACCACGTGATCATGACCGGCGTGCTCGGCGGCTGGCTGACCGGCGCGAGTTCCGGCCTCTGGATGGAGAGCTATGTGCTCTACATCGTCGGCGGCGCGATCGCGGGCTGGCACTTCGAGCAGATCTGCGAGGTGACTCGCCGGTACGCTAGCGCCGTGACCGTCACCCTCGTCGCCGGATTCGGCGTGGCCGCCGGGCTGGGCGCGTACTTCGCCCAGATCTACGCCGGCGGTGCCACCCCTGGCGCGGCGAGCGCGGTCTTCCAGCCGGTTGTCGTCGTCGAGGCGCTGTGCTTCGGGTGGGCGCTGCTCGCCGGCGGGCTGCTGTGGAGCGACCGGGGCGCGCCGGCCCGGAAGTTCTTCGC
>DASZKN010000188.1:0-2955 GCA_035552855.1 Trebonia sp.
CGAACGAATCGCTGCCGTGGGACGAACATCTGGCAACGAAGAAGGGGCGATCGAAGCGTCGCCCGCCGAAATCCCGGGCACCGGACATGCACCACGCGCCAAATCAGGATCGCGCTGGCTGGTTTGGCGCATTTTGGGGGCTGAGCCTGCACGTGGTGACAAACCCTCGGCGCCGCCCGCGACTTGGCGCATGATGCACGCTGAATTCCAGAGCAACGGGCCACGGACGCCCGTCTCGGCCCCGGATGCCTCCATCCGCCCCGGGGCCGCCGCTGACCCCTCCCTTCGACGCGCCGGTTTCCCCATCAAGCCGGATCAGACACCTCGGCCGAGACCTGCTGGGGCAATCATCCCGTGCCCGCGGAACCGAAGCTGACGCGGCCCACCCGCACGCGGTGGACGTCGTTCGTCGCCGACCCGGACGACGAGCGCCCGCGAATCCTGCACGAGGCGGGAAACCCGCAGCACCGCGTGCGCGTCGAGCACAACCGCTACACGATCCTCGTGCACCTGAGCGGAGAGGACGGGCACGGGTGGATGGTGATGGCGGTCGACCGGGCGTCCCGCCGGTGGGCGGTCGGCGAGGGCGAGCGGCAGATCGACGCCGCGGAGGCGGCCTTCGCGCAGCTGTACGCCGGAGACGAGGACGGCGGCTGATCAGCCGCCGCCGGCCGCCGGCGGCCGCAGGGCGGATGCCAGGGCGGTCCCGTCCGGCGAGCCCAAGCCGGTGCAGGCGTCCCAGCCGGGCCCGGCACGGTACGAGCCGTTGTCGCCCCGGCTGATGTCGTGGAAGGCGGCGGTGCCGAGCAGCGGGTACAGCCGCGGCTGGACGAACCCGAGCGGGGCACCGAGGTGCTCGTTGAGGCGGGCGATCAGGCCGGCCCACAGCGGTGCGACCGCGCTCGTGCCGCCGATCGTCTCGTCGGAGCCGTCGACGCGGATCCCGTACCCGGTCTGGGGGTCGGCGTCGCCGCAGACGTCAGGCACCCCGCGGCCGGGCGACCCGGTGTCGACGTTGCCCGGCACCTTGGCGTCGGACTGGTAGCTGGGCAGCGGGAACTGGCGGCTGACCCCGCCGCCGGTGGCGCCGCCGCCCGTGTCGTTCCACACGCTCTCCGACGCGATGGTCGTTCCGGAGAGCCGCAGCGACGTGCCGCCACAGGCGAGCGCGTGGGGCGCGGAGGCGGGGAAGTCGACGTGCTGCTGGCCGTCGCCGACGTTATCGGTCGACCCGTTGTCGCCCGCCGCGACCGTTACGGTCACCCCCATGCCTCCGGCCTCGGTCAGGATCTGCTCCATCTGGGTGCGGGCCTGGCCGCTCCAGGCGTCCTCGGACTGCCCCCAGCTGATGGAGACGACCGAGGGCGCGTGCGCGGTGTCGTGAACCGCGGTCGACAGCCCGTCGATGAAGCCCTGGTCGGTGTTGGGCGCGAAGTAGACGGCGATCTTGGCGCCGGGGGCAACCGCTCCCACGACCTCGATGTCGAGCATCACCTCGCCGTCCGCGCCCTGGTCGACGCCGGGGGAGTTCGCGCCCCCGTCGACGCCGACGGCGGTCACCGCCGGCGTGCCCAGTCCCAGGCGGGTGAAGTACGTCTGCAGATCGCTCGTGCTGAAGCCGCCGCCCAACTCGAGAATGCCGACGGTCTCCCCCCGCCCGGTCGCCGCGGCCGGGAAGGCGTACGCATCCGCGATCTGAACCGGCGTGAACGCACTCGCGGCTGCCGCCGTCGCCCGGCGCACCTGGGCCCGCGCCTGCGGGCGGTCGTCGATGCCGAACACGCCCGTGATCACGTCACCGAGCGGGGCGGGCACGGTCAGCGGTCCGTGGCGGCCCCGGTACGTGGGGGCGCCCTCCGCCGGAGCAAAGGTCCCTTCCATCTGGGCGCCGAACGCGGCGGCCGCCGCCTTCAGCGGCCCGTGCAGGTGGATGGCGCGCCGCGCCGGGTCAACCCCGGTGACGGTCAGGCCGGCCTCCTCGGCAAACGATCTGACCGCGGCGATGTCGTCCGGTGAGGCGCCATGCGCCCGTGCCCACTCCTCGCGGCTCAGGCGACGGCGTGCCCCGGCCGGACGCGCCGCCTCCTCGTCCACCCAGTCGGCGGGCGCCTGCGGGCGCACGTAGACCGTCAGCTGAACATCGTCGAGCGGGTCGACGTCGCCGATGCGGCGGTGGCCCGGGTCTATCTGGCGTTCGCTGCCTGGTACAGGAACGCGCTCCGCTGCTGACATGGCTGTCCTCCCTGCTGAGTCGGCGCCGCAAGGCTACACCGGGCACCGGCGCCGCCCGGACCAGGGCGTCAGTGCGTGACGACTGTGCCCAAGAACCTGATCAGATTGCTGAAGAAGGCGTTGTGCGGATACGCCGCCGCGGGATCATTGTGGGCGTAGGTCCCGTGGCGGTCGACGAGCAGGAGGTGGGAGCGGGGAATCCGCGACTGCCCGGCCAGGGCCGCCGCGTCGCCGGTGATCTCGGAGCCGCCGTAGGCGCCGAACGCATAGATTCGCAGCGACCGTGGGAGCTTGTGGCCCATCGTCGCCCGCACGCCCAGCACCTTCTGCGCCGGGTTGGCGTTGCCCTGGTCGACCGCCCCGGTGTCATCGGTCAGCCGCTGCGGGAAATACCACTCGGTTCCGTCGACGTTGGTCATGCCCGTGCCGGAGAGCATCGCCGCGTAGCGGCCGATCGGCGTGATCGCGCCGTCGCGGCTCCAGCCGGCCGGTGACACGCTCGCGTTCAGCTGTCCCAGGTGCGCCTGGGCCGCGAACACCAGCTTCGACGTCTTCGTGTCGGTGTCATAGCCGAACGTGGCCAGGTTGGAGGCGGCCATCGGCGGCTTGAGCGCCGCCGGCGTGAACGCGAACGACTGGGACAGGGACGGTTGATTTGGAGCGATCAGGGCGGCCGTCGAGCCCACGGCCGAGAACACGCCGAGGTCCGGGGCGGGCACGCCG
>DASZKN010000189.1:0-14084 GCA_035552855.1 Trebonia sp.
TCACCTTGCCGTCGTTGCGGGCGGACTCGTGGGGGGGCATCTTCCCCCGGGGGAGCGTCGAGCTCAAGCACGCGGAGGCCGCCGTCACGGCGCTGTCCATTCAGCCGCCGACGCCCTTCACCGTCGTCGACCACCTGTCCGGCGGCAACGCGCAGAAAACGGTATTCGGCAAGTGGCTGCACGACGGCGTGCGGGTGCTGCTGCTCGACGAGCCGACCGCGGGCATCGACGTGGGCGCCAAGCGTGACATCCAGTTGCTGATCCGCGAGATGGCCGCCCGCGGCGCCGCCATCGTGGTCGTCGATTCCGAGATCAGCGAGCTGCTGGCGGTCGCCGATCGCGTACTCGTCGTCCGCCACGGGCAGGTGATCGCCGATCGGCCCGCCCCAGACACGTCCGAGCAGGAAGTAGTCGCGCTCGCCAGCGGGCTTGCTGCGTGACACGACTTAGGAGGAGATTCCGATGACAGCGGTCTCGTCGCCGCGCAAGCAGGCGAATTCCGGGCTGAGCGTATTGCGGCCGCAGCGGGCCGGCGTCGTGTACGCGCTCGTGGTCGTCGTGGTGGCCTTTCAGGTGCTGGCGCTGAGCAAAGGGCTGCCCGCGTTCCTGAGCGTCACCAACGTGCGGAACATCATCGACCAGTCAGCGCTCGACGGCGTCCTCGTGATCAGCATGACCGTCCTGCTGATCACCGGCAACTTCGACCTGTCGGTCGGTGCCACCGCCGGGCTGGCCGGCGCGGCCGGGCTCACGGTCGCGAACAGCCACGGCATCCTCCTCGGCACCCTGACCGCTATCGGAATCGGGCTAGGGATCGGCATCGTCAACGGCGTGCTCGTCCAGGTCGTGGGGGTGAACGCGTTCATCGTCACGCTGGGCATGCTCACCGCGGTCCAGGGCCTGCTGCTCATCGTCACGAGCACCAACACTGTCCTGGCTAAGTCTGGCCAGTTCAGCTCGCTCGGGACCGTGCTGCGTGCCTTCTCGCCGCCGGTCATGATCGCCGTGGGCGTGGTCCTGGTGCTGTACGCGGTGGCGCGGGCCATGGGGAAGATCGGCCCGCGCCGGGCCGAGCCGCGCACCGCCGGACCGCGCACCGCCGGGCCGCGCTTTGATGGCACCTCCGCGAGCGCCGGGGTAGTCGGCCTCATCATCATCGTCGGCATCGCCGTGTTTCCCGCCCTCACGACCGAGACCACCGAGTCATGGATCATGCTCGTGTACATGGTGCTGGCCAGCCTGGTCCTGCGCTTCACCATCGTGGGCAGGCGGGTCTACGCGGTGGGCGGCAATGCCGAGGCTGCCCGGCTGTCCGGCATCAACGTCGGCCGGTATAAGATCGGCGCCTTCGTCCTGACCTCAGTCAGCGCGGGTCTGGTCGGGCTGATGTACGCGGGCAAGTTCGGCGCGGTGGAGCCGACGGCCCTGGTGAACGAGGAACTGCCAGTGCTGGCGGCGGCCATCCTGGGTGGCACGTCTCTCTTCGGCGGGTCTGGCTATGTGCTGAAGTCAGTCGTTGGCGCGCTCATTCTCGCGTCCTTGACCGAGGGCTTCAATGTGCTCAACCTCGGAGCGAACTACCAGTACCTCGTCCAGGGGGTCGTGATCATCGCCGCCGCGGCCGTGTACACAGTGGCCGGCCAGCGGCGGCGCGCCACGGTGACGAGCGGGGGCCAGCCGCCCGCCCCTGGCGCTGGCGCTGGGGCCGGAGCCGACGCTGGCGCTGGGGCCGGAGCTGGCGCACGAGACGGGAGCAAACCGGTCAAGAGCTCCGCGCCGGAGGCCGCCGACGAGCCTGTGTCGTAAGAGCCCTGTGTCGCAAGACCGTGTCTCGCACGAGCAAGGAGGAACATGCCCGCAGCGGAACCGCCACTGGTCGTCCTCGGCCGGGCCTTCGACGGGTTCACCCGCTCCCTGAGCCGGCAGCTGGGAGAGATCGAGGCGAACGCCAGGTTCGAGCTGCCCGAGATCCTGGAGCTGCAGGACCGCGTCCTCGCCGGGGACGACGCGCTCTCCGGCCGGGCGGACTTGCTGATGGTGGTCACGGACTGGCTGCCGGCGCTTATCGACTCCGGCCGGATCCTGCCGCTCGACCCCTTCTTCGCCGCCGAGCCGCCCGATGGATGGCCGACCGCGTGGCACCCGGCGCTGCGGCAGCTCCAGCAGGGGCCGGACGGCGGCACCTACGGAGTGCCCTACCACGCGGGCCCGCAGATGACGCTCTACCGCGCCGATCGTTACGAGGATCCGGAAGAGCGAAAAGGGTTCATGGCCCGCTTCGGCTACCCGCTCGCCGCCCCGGACACCTGGGCACAGTTCCGCGACCAGGCGCAGTGGTTCACCCGGCCTGATCAAGGCCAGTACGGCGCGATCATCGCCGGTTATCCGGACGAGCACAACACTGTCTACGACTTTCTCACCCAGTTGTGGAGTCGCGGCGGCGAGCTGTCGGACAGTGCGGGGAAGCTTTGCCTGGACACGCCGCAGGCCCTGTCGGCCGCGCGCTTCCTGCACGACCTGTGGCACGTGGACCGCGTGGTCGACCCGGCGGCCGCGGAGTGGGACAGCGTCGCCAGCGGTCTGCACTTCGCGGCCGGAGAAGCCGCGCTGATGGTCAACTGGAGCGGTTTCGCCGCCATGTCCGCCCCGGCAGAGTCGCCAACCCACGGACAGGTTCGCTGCGCGCCGGTTCCGCGCTTCGACGGTCCGGGCGGGCGACGGGTCGCCCTGAACAGCTACTGGGTGCTGGCCGTGGCGGCGGGATCGTCGCGGCCAGCCGAGGCGTACCAGCTCCTCCGCGCCCTCACCACCCCGCGCATGGACCGGATCACCGCGCAATCGGGCGGCGTGGCCACCCGCCGCGACTCATGGGCTGATCCAGCGGTGGCCTCTTCCGCGCCGTACTACCGGCAGTTCGAGCAAGCGCACGCCCATACCCGGGCACTTCCCCGTGATCCCCGGTGGCCGCAAATCTCGGTGGTGCTCGACAGGCTCGTCGGGCATATCGTGTCCGGCGCGGCATCGCCAGCAGACCTGCTCGCTGCCGCGCACGCCGAGCTCACCGCCCTGAACTGAGCGGAGGCAGCCCGCCCGTGGAGTTCCTGGTCCAGATGGACACAACGCTGCCGCCTGATCTCACCGACGATGAGCGTGCCGACCTGCTCGGCCGGGAAGCCGAGCGGGGCCGCCAGCTGCGGGAATCAGGCGTGCTCGGGCAGATCTGGCGCGTCCCTGGACGCCTGGCCAACGTCGCCATCTGGTCCGCGCCGACGGCCACCGAGTTGCACCAGGCGCTGACCAGCCTTCCGGCCTGGCGGTATGCCGACATCACGGTGACGCCGCTGGCCGACCATCCGCTCGGCGCCGGCGACCGGCCTTGACCGGGTCTCGCCCTGCGACAGGGCGAGACCCGTCCGCGCGATGCCGCCCCGGCTAGCTTCGCGCCAAGCCGGCCAGTTCGGCGGCGATCCGGTCGGAGTCCGGGATGAGCGCGGCGGCGAGTTGCGGCGCCGCCGGGATCCTGGCGTCGGGGACAGCGATCCGGAGCGGACGGCCGCGCAGCGCGCCGGCCTCGGCGACCCGGGTGACGACCTCGGCCCCGAAACCCGCGGTGGCGTTCGCCTCGTGCACGACGGCGAGCTTTCCCCCGGTCCGGTTCACCGAGTCGATGACGGCGGCGGTGTCGAACGGGTTCAGCCACGGGGTCTCGATCACGGTGACCGGGACGGACCGCCCGGCTAGCTGGTCGGCGGCCTCGAGCACCCGGTGGGTGATCGCGCCCCACGTGACCACCGTGAGGGCGTCCCCGGTCCGCCGCGGGCGGCTACCGCCGGCCGGCGCGGGCGGGCGGCCCGTGACGACCGGCTCTTTCGCCCCGAAGTACAAAGTCCGGTTGTCGATGACGATGACCGGGTCGTCGCAGTACACGGCCGACACCATGATGTCGTACGCGTCCTGGGGCGTCGACGGCATCGCGACCCGCAGCCCCGGGGTGTGCAGGAAGATGGCCTCGAGGTTCTGCGAGTGCTGGGCACACGCACCAGGGGAGTTGCCCTGCTGGGTGCGGACGACCAGCGGGGCGGTCAGCCGGCCACCGGAGACGTAGCGGACGTTGGCCGCCTGGTTCACCATCTGGTCGAGCGCGACGAGGAAGAAGTCCGCCCACATGATCTCGACGATCGGCCGGCGGCCCATCATCGCCGCCCCGACCGCCGTGCCCAGGATGGCCGACTCGCTGATCGGCGTGTCGAAGACCCGGTCGCCGAAGTCCTTCCACAGCCCCCGCGTGACGCCGTGCACGCCACCGGGGCGGGCCACGTCCTCGCCGTACAGCAGCGTTTCGGGAACGTCGGTGAGACACCGGCGCAAGGCGGCGTTGACCGCACCCGAGTAGTTCACCGTGACGGTCTGCTCAGCCATAGATGTGCTCCCTCACACCGGCCGGGTCGGCTGGCGGGTCAGCCAGCGCGGCCGCGGCGGCCTCTTCCACCTCGGCACGGACGGCGGCCTCGGCCGCCGCGATGTCGGCGTCCGGGACTCCGGCCTCCGTCAGTTCCCGGACCGCCCGCGCGACCGGCTCGGCGCGCATGTCCTCTTCAAGCTCGTCGCGGCCGCGGTACTGCTGGACGTCACCGACGTAGTGGCCGACGAGTCGCTGCGTGGTCAGCTCGACGAACGCCGGGCCGCCACCTTCGCGCGCCGCCTCGGCGAGATCGGCGACCGTGTCCCGGATGACCGCCGGGCTGTTGCCGTCGATGCGGTAGGCCGGGATGCCAAGGGCGGTGGCCCGGTCGGTGAGCCGTTCGTTGCGCACCATGTCGCGGATCGGCGTCAGCTCGGAGTACCTGTTGTTCTCGCAGACGAACAGCACCGGCAGGTCGGCCATGGCGGCGAAGTTCATCGCCTCGTGGACGGCCCCCTGGTTCATCGCGCCGTCGCCGAACACCGTCAGGGCCAGCCGGCCCGATCCGTCGTGGCGCCCGGCCAGCGCGGCGCCGACCGCGTGCGGCACCCCGCCGCCCACGATCGAGTTCTCGCCGAGGAAGCCGTATTCAGGCGCGCTGAGGAAGGCCGATCCGCCCCGCCCGCCATTGACCCCGGTGGCTCGTCCGAGCAGCTCGGCGAACATCGCCCGCAGCGGCGCGCCCTTCGCGATGGCCCAGCCGTGCCCTCGGTAGGTGGCGAACACGACGTCGCCGTCCGCCAGGGCGCCACACGCGCCTACCGGCCCGGCCTCCTGCCCGCTGCACAAGTGAACCGAGCCCTTGATGTCGCCGGACTGACACAGCGATGTGGTCTTCTCCTCGAACATGCGGATCCGCCACATCGCACGCAGGTCGGCTAGCAACCGCTCGCGCATCGCACCCCTCTCCTGCCCGCTTCCTGCTTCTGTAGTCAATCGATTGTTCTCCAGCAAAGCATAACCGTGCATTCCCTCGCAACAGCGGGCTCGGCGATCAAGTTCACACTGTGTTCGTGGGTGGCTTCACGAGAACCTTGCCATCTCTCACCGCCGTCAGTACCGTTGAGGCAATCGTTTGATTAAGCGGGCTTACGCCACTGGCCGGCGCCCGGGCACAGGGAGGGCAGTTTGGGACCCCAGCATTTCGAGATGCTCCTGCGGCTCTACGCCGACGAGCCGACCGAGGGGATCATGTCCGAGGAAACGCTGATCCAGTCCTGGCTGCGGGTCGAGGCCGCCCTCGCGACCGCCCAGGCGGACCTCGGGGTGCTGGACCGCGCGGACGCGGAAGCCATCAGCGCCGCGTGCACGCCGCGGAACATCGACGCCGACCGGTTGTGGCGGGAGACGAGGAATGTCGGCTATCCGATCCTGTCCCTGGTGCGCCAGCTGGACGCGGCGCTGCCGGAACAGCACCGCGGGCACGCGCACTACGGCGCGACCACCCAGGACATCATGGACTCCGGGCTGGCGTTGCAGCTCGCGGCCGCGGCCAGTCGGCTGGCCGAACTGCTGGGGGAGTTCGGCGACGCCATGGTCGCGCTCTCCGAGCGGCACGTCCGGACAGTCATCGCCGGGCGCACGCACGCCCAGCAGGCCGTCCCGACGACATTCGGGGCGAAGCTGGCCGTGTACGTGGCGGAGCTGGCCAGGCACCGGGCACGGCTGGCGGCGGCGCGTGGCCGGGTGACGGTCGTATCGCTCTTCGGCGCGGGCGGGACATCCGCCGCCTACGGCGAGCAGGCCGCGGAGCTCCGGGCCCGCGTCGCCGAACTGCTCGGGCTGTCTGGTACAGACGTGCCGTGGCACGTCGCGCGGGACGGGATCGCGGAGTTCGGGCTGGTGTGCGCCATCATGGCCGCGACCTGCGCGCGTTTTGCGCGCGAGGTGGTCGATCTGGCCCGCACGGAGATCGCCGAGGTGGCCGAGGCAGCCGGGCACCTGCGGGGAGCGTCCTCGACCATGCCGCAGAAGGCGAACCCGATCGAGGCGGAAGCCGTCATCGGCATGAGCATAACGGCTGGTGCCCTCGCCTCCGCGCTCTTCCGCGCGATGGAGGCCGGGCACGAGCGGGCGGCCGGGGAATGGCAGGCCGAGTGGCAGGCGATCCCGCAGCTCGTCAGCCTGGCCGCCGGGTCACTGGCCACCGCCCGTTCGATCGCCGAGGGGCTGCAAGTGTTCCCGGCGGCGATGCGCCGGAACCTCAGCGCGGACGGCGGCCTGGTGATGGCCGAGGCGTACATGATGCGGCTGGCCCCGCATCTGGGCCGGGAACGCGCGCACGATGTGGTCTACGGAGCCGCCCGGAAGACCAGGGAGAACGGCGAAGCGCTCGGCGACGTGCTGGCCGGCCTGCTGGCCGATGAGACCGCGGCGAGCATACGGGGCGAACTGGCGCCCGAAGACTACATAGGCCACCCGGAGAAGGCGGTCAGCGCGGCCGCGGCACTATGGCGGAGTCAGGAAACCCGGAATGACGAGGAGACCGGTGGAAGGGCGTTTTAACGGGCGTACCGTCGCGGTCAGCGGTGCCGCGGGCGGCATCGGCAGGTCATGCGCGCGGCTGCTCGCGGCGGAGGGCGCGAAGGTCGCCCTGCTGGACATCGCCCCGGCCGGGGCGCGGGACACGGCCGGCCTGATAACCGCCGACGGCGGGCAGTGTGCCGTCTACGAGGCGGACGTGTCCGCGAGCGCGGCGGTCGACACCGCGCTCGACCGTGCCGAGAGCGAGCTCGGCCCGGTCACGCTGGCCGTCGGGGCAGCCGGAGTAATCAGGAACACGCCGTTCCTCGAGCTCACCGAGTCCGCCTGGGACCGGACGCTCGCGGTCAACCTGCGGGGCATGTTCACGCTGCTGCAGGCCGTTGCCCGGCGGGCGGTGCACCATGGCGGAGGGTCGATGGTCGCCGTGTCCTCGGTGGCGGGCCGCGGTGGCCGGCCGACCGCCGCGGACTACGCCGCCAGCAAGGCCGGAGTCATCAGCCTCGTCCGGTCGGCGGCGCTCGCCCTGGCCGGCGACGGCGTCACCGTTAACGCGGTCTGCCCCGGCGTCGTCGACACCGAGATGACCCGGGCGATTCACCAGGACCTGGGGGCGATCTCCGGCATCACCGCAGAGGAATCGTTCGCGCGGCAGGCGGCGCAGATTCCGCTCGGGCGGGTCGAGTCGCCGGACGAGGTGGCGGCGGCCGTGGCCTTCTTGCTGTCGCCATCGGCCGCGTACATCACCGGGCAGGCGCTGAACGTCTGCGGCGGCCTGGAAATGGACTGACGAACTGAGGGAGCGGTCACGATGATCCACGGCGTCTGGCATTTCAGCTTCACGGTGTCCGACCTGGACGCCTCGGTCGCCTTCTACACGAGCCAGCTTGACTTCGAACTGATCCACACGCAGGAACAGCGCAACGAGTACACCCGCCGGCTGGTCGGTTACCCGGACGCCGACCTGCGGATCGCCCAGCTGGCCGTGCCCGGGCAGCCGCGCGGGCTCTCCACGCATGACCTCGAACTGGTCCAGTACATCGCGCCGCGCGGCGCACGGCAGGACGCCGGGATCTGTAACCCGGGCGCGGCCCACCTGGCGATCGCGGTGGATGACATCCATGCCCGCTACGAGAACCTGACCGCCGCCGGAACCCGGTTCTTCTCGCCGCCCAACGCCATCACGGCAGGCGTCAACGAAGGCGGCTTCACCTGCTATTTCGAGGATCCGGACCAGATCGTCCTTGAGCTGGTGCAGCCGCCGGCGCACCGGCTGGGCGGCAGCGGCAGCGGCAGCGGCAACGGCAACGGCAACGGCAACGGCAACGGCAACGGCGGAAGGTAGTTTACGATGCTCGACTTGCTCGCCCCGATCGCCGCGGCGTGCGATACGTCCATCCCGGAAGAGCACCGGGTGCCGGTGGCCATCGTGGGCGCCGGCGCGATCGTCGATGTCGCGCATCTGCCCGCCTACCGTGCCGCCGGGCTGGAGATCGCCGGCATCTTCGACATCGACGCCCGGCGGGCCGCGGAAGTGGCCGAACGGCACGGCCTGCCCCGGGTCTACCCGTCCCTGGATGCGCTGCTGGCGGACGAGAACGTCCGCGTGATCGATATCGCGGTCGCGCCCGAGGCTCAGCCCGGTATCGCGCGGCAGGCCATCGCCGCGGGCAAGCACCTGCTGTGCCAGAAACCGTTCGTGCCGGACGCGGAGACCGGCGAGGAACTGATCGAGGCCGCGGAGCAGGCGGGCGTGCTCATCGCCGTGAACCAGCAACTGCGCTACGACGAGGGCCTGGCGGCGGCCCGCGCGATGGTGGACGCCGGCTGGATCGGCGAGGTCACGGCGATGACATTCACGGTGAACATCGCCACCGACTGGACGCCGTGGCCGTGGCTGGTGCGCAGCGACCGGCTGGAGATCAGTTACCACTCGATCCACTACCTCGACGCGATCCGCGCCGTGCTGGGGGACCCAGACCGGGTTTTCTGCGCCGGCGGCCGGACGCCGGGCCAGGTCGCGGCGGGGGAGACCCGCACCATGAGCACCCTGCTGTTCCCAGGCGGCGCCCGCGGGCTGGTCCACGCCACCCACGAGAACAGGACCGGTGACCCGGAAGCGGCGTTCCGGATCGACGGGGCAGCGGGTAGCGTCAAGGGCACCCTCGGCCTGCTCTACGACTATCCGCACGGCCGGCCGGACACGCTGGAAGTCAGCAGCGGCGTCGTTCCCACCGACGGCTGGCTGGCCTACCCTGTAACCACCCGTTGGATTCCGGACGCGTTCGCCGGCCCGATGGGGTCACTGCTCAAGGCCATCGCGGCCGGCGGCGAGCCGTGGCCGTCCGCCCGGGACAAGCTCGGGACCATCCGGATGGTGGACGCCCTCTACAAGTCGATGGACTCAGGCGACAGTGTTCCCGTAAAGACCGTGTACCCGTGAAGTGAGAGAAGCCAATGAGCGAGACCGCGCCCCGGAACCGTGTCGCTCCGCCGAAGGTCACGCTCAATGACGTAGCGACGCTCGCGGGAGTGGACCGTTCCGTAGTGTCCCGGGTCATCAACTCTGACCCGAACCTGAACATCCGGCCCCAGACGCGGCAGCGGGTCCTGGAAACGATCGACAAGCTCGGCTACCGGCCGAACGCGGCCGCGCGGAGCCTGCGCACGTCGCGGTCGTTCATGTTCGGCTTGTTCATCCCGGATTTCGCCAACCCGGTCTACGCGGAAATCATCAAGGGCGCGGAGATGGCCGCGGGCAGCCTCGGATACGGGCTGATGACCGCTAGCTCGGGCGGTGTCCGCCTCGCCCGCCACCACTATGTCGACTCGCTCGCGCAGGGACGGGTCGACGGCATGCTGTTCGCCGGCGACGAATCCGGCCACGAACTCGAGCAGTTCCGCGCGCTGCCGCTGCCGTGGGTCCTGGTCAACCGGCGCGTGGACGGGTCCCGCAGGTACGTGATCCTGGATGATGAGCGTGGCAGCCGGCTCGCGGTCGAGCACCTGATCGGGCTCGGGCACCGCCGGATCGCCCACCTCGCCGGGCCGGAAACCGCCGACACCGCGCGCCGTCGCCGGGCCGGCTACATGGCGGCGATGTCGGCCGCCGGCCTGCCGGCCGATCCGCGACTGATCGCGCACGCTGACTACACCCCGGCGGGCGGGACCGCGGCCATGACCGCGCTCATGTCCCGGGATGAGCGGCCGACGGCCGTGCTGGTCGCCAACGTCGCCTCCGCAGTCGGGGCGTTGCACGCGGCGCACGAGATGGGCCTGTCCGTCCCCGCCGACGTGTCCGTCATCGCGATCCACGACATGTCCCTGGCCAGCCATCTCGTGCCCGCCCTGACCACGGTCCGCATGCCGCTCAGCGAACTCGGCCGCCGGGCCATCGAGATGATCGCCACCAGGGCACCTGAAGATGACATCACCGAGATAGTCACCGACCCGGTTGAGGTGATCCTGAGAGACTCGACCGCTCCGCCGGGACCGCTCAGCCGGTGACATCGCTGTACAGGCGCGGGTTATAGCCCGGCGCGTTCACGTTGCGGACCTTGAGGCTGGACGCGTAGTTCCCCAGCGACACGAGCCGCACCGAGCCGAGCCCGGCGTGGGTGTCGAGGCCCCAGGCGGCGATCGAGATGGTGTTCCGGCCTCGCTCGCGCAGGATCCCGTTCGGCACCGGGAACGTGTGCTCGGGTCCGAGGTCGGCGACGTAACGCCCTATGAGCCAGCCGTTAACGAAGATCAGCGCCCGGTAATGCGGCCCCGGGTCGTCGCCGATGGCCACGCCCGCCGAGGTGTCCTGCCCGGCCGGGACGCGGAGCGAGAACGCCGTGCGGTACCAGCCCACTCCTGGGCGCGCCTCGGCGTGCGGCAGCGTGACACTCTGCCATGAACCGACGGGGTAGCCGGGCAGGGAATAGCCGGCCCATTCCCCGTGCAGGCCGCCGTTGTTCAGCTGGCCGCGAGCCGGGTCAACCGGGTGCTCGCCGCCGCGGTCGCCGCGCAGCCGCCAGCTGATCGGCGCGGACGATCCCGCGAGGGCGGCGCTTTGCACTCCGCGCGGTTCGCGGTAGGAGTCGTTGGCGACGCGGTCCTGGTCGTGCGCCATGTTCTCGACGAGCACAGCCAGCACGTTGTCCGCGTGGGCGTGCACCGCGCCCGCCGGGAACGGGAAGGCGCGCGGGTCAGTCCCCGTCGCGTAGCCGAGATAATGGCCGTTCAGCCAGACCGCGAAGGCGTCGTTGGCGCTGTTGCCGGCCTGGATGGTGGCGCTGGTCTCCGCTCCGCTAGCGGTGAAGTGCCCGCGATACCAGACGTCGCCGTGGTGGTAGCCGTAGTCGTCGGCGTCGAGCACCGGCGCCTTGCCGTTCCAGTGCGGGTTGTTGCTGGTCGTGTGGTTGGCGACCGTCCATCCGGAGTCGTTGTAGTTCTCCGCGGCTTCGGGTGTGTCGTACTTGTACTTCCAGGACGTGAGCGTGGGCAGCCGCACCGCGCGTGGGCCAGCGAGCGAACCGGACAGCGATCCGCTGGAGGTTTCCGCGACGCCCAGCGGGCGCCCGTTCCACGACACCGTCCTGACTCCCGCCGGGGCGAAGACCTCGAGTTGCTCGGCGGCGGCGGTGTCGCCGGTCAGCTCGATCCCGCTCTTGCCGCGCAGTCGCGCGCCGCGGACGAGTTCGGGGCCGCGCACCAGGACGGGGCCTGCGCTGGTCTCGGCCCGCCAGAACGTCTCCGCCGTGGCGTTGTCCGCGAGCAGCAGCAGCAGATCCCGCCCGCCGGCGTGCACGAGCACCCGCGCCAGGCCGTTGTGGACGTAGTCCAGCCGGAGGTCGTGGCGCTTCGCGTCCCAGTTAACCCGCACATTCCCCGCGAGCACGTCGACCTTGGGGCGCCGCTGGTAGCGCAGCACTGTCTCACCGTCTTGCCCATGGCGGCCGTAGAAGATGGCGACGTCGCGCCCGTCCGCCACGGTGCTGGTGAGGAAATCGGACGTGGAATAGACCAGCCGCTGCGAGCCCAGCTGGTAATTCGCGAGCAGCAGCTTGCTGTCGTGGCCGTTCAGCTCCAGGTCGGTGCCGGGCTGCTGCGGTACCGAGGGATAGTCGCCGAGCGCGCCGAGCGGCAGGGCGATGTGCGTGTGCAGGTCGCTGGTCGCCGTTACATCGGTCGGCCGGACCGTGACGACGATCGTCCCGGTGTCCGGGTTCTGGCGGCCCGTCACGGTCACGGCGGAATTCGCCGCCGCCGGCAGGCTCACCGGGTTGGTCTTGGTCAGCGGCGCCACGCTCTGGATGAAGTAGCCGATCAGCTTCTGCTGGCTGTATTTATCCGTGAGCGCGCGGGACTCGGAGATCGCGGCTCCGTAGTCGTACGAGGAGTAGACACCGGGGTACGGAAGCCACCCCCACTGCGTCCCGCCGTAGGTCATGTAGTAACTCTGCATCGTCGACCCGGCGGCGATGGCGGCCTCCTCGAAGACCCGCTCGAAGTCTGGTCCGGTAAGTTGGCGGCAGCTGTCGTAGCCGGGACCACCCCAGGAGTCGAAGGCGCCGCCCTGGAATTCGGCGATATAGAACGGCTGCGTGGCCGGCAACGCGGCCCGTTCCGTCGCGAAGTCCGGCAACGTGCCCCACTTAGCCGGCTGGCCGCAGTTGAAGCCCTGGGGGTAATCGGTCCATCCCTCCATGTCCACCGCGCCCTCGCCGCTGTTGAACGCGCCGTGGTCAGAGCCGAGAAGGGGCACGGTGATACCGTCGGCGCGGGCCTTCGCCTCGAGGTGCGCCATGTACGCGCGGTTGGACGCGTCGCTCTGCTGCAGGCCGTACATCTCGTTCTCTACCTGGTAGCCGATCACCGAACCGGTCCCGTTGGTGAGCTGGTGGCGCGCGATGATCGGGTCAATGTGGCTGAGCCACTGATCGACCGCGTTCAGGTAGCCCGGGTCGGTGGTACGGGCGGTGCCCTTGATGTTGCTCAGCCACCCGGGAAAGCCGCCCCCATCGGTCTCGGCGTTGATGTACGGGCCCGGCCGGGCGATCACGTAGAGGCCGGCCTTGTTCGCCATGTCGAGGAAGCGGTCGACGTTCCGTACGCCGCCGAAGTTGTAGACACCTGGCGCCGGAGAGTGATAGTCCCAGTCGAAGTAGGTGGCGATCGTGTTGAACCCGGCGGCCTTTATCTTCTGCATGATGTCCAGCCAGAGGCTCGGGCTGGGCAGCCGCCAGTAGTCGAACTCACCCGACCAGAGGAACACCCGATTGCCGTCTATCTTCAGCGAATACTGATCCCAGGAGACGGTGTGGTGTGTGTGATCCTGTGCGGCGGATGCCGTGCTGACAGCGCGGAGCTGGACGGCCGACGCGCTCCGGGTGCCCGGCGCTATGGGACTGGCTATCAGTGCCGCGATGGCAACTACCGCCAAGAGCAGGATGCTCAGACGTCGCACGTTAACTCCTCCGCCGGCAAGCGTTCAAGGGCCACGGGCCAGTATTAGCCAAACGATTGTCTTTTGACGTAATCATGTTTTCCGCAGGTGGACAACCCTTCTGTCCGATATCGGCCACTTAAAGTCAAACGATTGTCCCCTAACGGCACAGGCCTTAGCCTCGAGGGCAGATCGTCTCACCTGGAAGGCGGGACCGCGGATGCCTGCGAACTGGAAGCACATGCTGGCCCGGACCGTGGTTGTCGCGGCCGCGCTGTCGACGACCGCGCTCGGCTTGGCGCCTGCCTCGGCGATGCCCGCGCTGGCCGCACCGCGGCTGGGTGCGGCCCCCGCGAGCGCGGGCCAGCCAGGTGCCCCAGATCCCGGCGGCCCGGGCTCGCGGTATTTCCCCCAGATGTCGACGGGTACGTTCGCCATGCCCCCCGCGGCGGCGCGGGTGAAGTTCCGTTGGTGGCAGCCGGTGGCTGACACCAGCGACGCTGAGATCCGCAGCCAGGTCAGCGCGATGGCGGGCAACTTCGGCGGCGGATTCGAGCAGAACGGCTTCCCGGTGAACATGAACTGCGGCGGCTGCACGTCGCAGTACCAGACGTACGCCAACAGCCAGCAGTTCGGCCAGCGGTATGGCTGGGGCAGCCAGTTGTGGTCGCGGCGCACGCAGATCTACCAGCTGTCCGCCGCGCGGGA
>DASZKN010000190.1:0-8379 GCA_035552855.1 Trebonia sp.
GACGACCTGGGCTACGTGATCACGGACATCGGCACGTCCTACAGCGAGGAAGTCCTGGACGAACTCCGCGCGATGGACGTCACGGTCCGCCTCCGCACAATCGAGTCGGACTAACCGCCGGCGGGGGGCGCCTCCATTGCCCACGCTCATGGAAATCCGGCGCCGCGCTTACCCATGATCAAGGGATGCCGGGTAGGGCGTCGGTGACGGCCGCGCGCAGTATCTTTCCGGGACGCGCAGTATCTTTCCGGGACGCGCGTCAGATTGCGGGACGAGAGTTACACGTGGGCCGTTATCAGGGCTGCCGCCGCGAGCGTCAGAGCCGCCCCGACGACGTGCAGGATCAGCACGCGCGGCGAAAATGACAGCGCGCCGGACCGTTGCCGCTTGGCGGCCCGCGAGTTGCTCGCGGCCCAGGACAGCCCGGCCGCTATCGCGCCCAGCATGATGCCGAGCGCTATCGCCGCGAAGACCCGGTCGCGGATCATCGTGTACGCGATCCAGAACCCGAAGCCCGTTACCGCCAGCGCCGGGTGCATGAACTCCGCGAGCGCGCGCATGCCCGGCATCGGCTCGCTCTTCGACTCCCGCAGCGAGGGCGGGTCGAACCGGTCGCGCTTCCGGACGGACGGCATCGGTGTCCCACTGGCCGCCGGCGCCGCGCCCGCCGCGGACCCCACAGATGCCGCGGACCCCACGGATGCCGCGGCCGCCGCGGGAGCGCCGGCCGGTGCTTCTTGTCGCGGTTTGACGGCATCCCTCCGGGTGCTGGTGATCAGCAGATAGACGCCGGCCGCGGCGGTGAACGTCCATAGCGCTAGAGCGACAATGGCCACGCGCGCACTCCTCTCCTAACGGGTCGAATCTACCCGTACCTTCCATGACCTGCGACGACGACCCGCCGAAGACGGCTCGCATCCCAGGTCAACGGGACGCGCCGCCATAGAATCCTGCCGCCAGACGCTTGCGAACAACGGGGGCAGGATGCGCAGGAACGCAAGAATCCTATCGGCGGCAGCGCCGGCCGCCTTGATGACCGGCGCTGTAGTGCTCGCGAACGCCGCGACGGCGGGTGCGGCGGTCGCGCCCGGCGCGCCGCATGCCAGCACCACACCCTCCGCTTCGGCCACGCCTACCCGGAGCGGCAGCGGTCCGGCCGGATCGCGGGTGCCCGTCATCGTGTTCCTGAAGAAGCGGAGCGGCACCCCGGTCCGCCCGGGAATCGATTTCCAGCGGGCCGAGGCGCCATACCTCACCCAACTGCGCCAGGCCGGCGCGACGGACGTCAAGAGCTACCACCTCGTCGACGCGTTCGCGGCGACCGTGTCGCCGTCCGAGGAGACCTCACTCACCAGCAACCCGGGCGTCCAGCAGGTCATCCCGGACAGCCCGATCATCGGGCCGTCGCCGGTCTCGTCGCCCGTGCTCGCGCCGACGCCCGCGCTGGTACCAACTTCGACGGCAACGCCGAAGCCAACGCCAAAGACGACGCCAACGCCGACGCCAAAGACGACGCCAACGCCAAAGACGAAGCCAAAGACGAAGACGCTCAAGCCAACGCTGAAAGCAGCGCCCAGGCCGCTCCCGGCGAGCGGCCGCCCGGCGAACCCGAGGCCGGCGAACCCGAGGCCGGCGACCGCCACGCCCACGACCGCCACGCCCACGACCGGCACGACGAAGACGATGGCCGGGGCGTGCGCCAAGACCGCGGAACTCGAGCCCGAAGGCCTGCCGCTCACCAGCACCGAGTCCCAGACCCCGGCCCAGGACACCGCCCGCAAGCTCGGCTACACGGGCGCCGGCGTCAAGGTGGGGTTCCTCGCCGACGGCATCGACACGCAGAACGTCAACCTGCTGCGCCAGGGCAAGCCCGTCATCACCGATTACAAGGACTTCAGCGGCGACGGCACCGCGGCCCCCACCGGCGGCGGCGAGGCGTTCGAGGACGCCAACGCGATCGCGGGCCAGGGCAGCTACACCTACAACACGCAAAGCTTCAGCGCGGAGGAGCCCGCCGCCGCGTGCGACGTCAAGATAGCGGGCACCGCGCCCGGCGCCGACCTCGTCGCGCTGAAGGTGTTCAGCGACAAGGGCACGAGCAGCACGTCCGGCTTCCTGCAGGCCATCGACTACGCGGTGACGACGGATCACGTGAACGTACTCAACGAGTCGTTCGGCTCGAACCCGTTCCCCGACGTCTCGTCGCTGGACGCGGTCAAGCAGTTCAACGACGCGGCCACGGCCGCCGGGGTCACGGTCGTGGCCGCCAGCGGCGACGCCGGGCCGTTCAACACGATCGGCTCGCCGGCCTCCGACCCGGGCGTGCTGTCGGTGGGGGCGTCGACCGACTTCCGGTTCTACGCGCAGACGGACTACGCGGGCGCCGACCAGTTCGCCAAGAACGGCTGGCTCGACAACAACATCAGCGCGCTGAGCTCCGGCGGCTACACCGAAACGGGCGGCACCGTGGACATGGTCGCCCCCGGCGACCTGAGCTTCGCCTCGTGCACGCCCGACACGGCGACCTACGCCGACTGCGTGGACTTCCTCGGCAGGCCGTCGAACATCGAGGAGAGCGGCGGCACCAGCCAGGCGGCGCCGGAAGTCGCGGGCGCGGCCGCCCTCGTCATCCAGGCCTACCGCCACGCGCATAACGGCGACACCCCCTCGCCCGCGGTCGTCCGGCAGGACCTGATGTCCACCGCCACTGACCTCGGCGCCCCGGCCACGCAGCAGGGCGCCGGGCTGCTGAACAGCCTCAAGGCCGTCGAGCTGGCGTCCTCCACCACGGCGAAGCCGGTCGGCCAGACCCTGCGGGTGTCCGGTTCGCAGCTGAGCGCGGTGGCGGCCGCCGGGACCAAGAAGTCGTGGCAGGTCACGGTGACCAACACGGGCGCGCGGCGGCAGCCGGTCACGCTGGCCGGCCGCACGCAGGGCGCCGCCCAGGTAGTCAAGAGCGGCAGCGTGACGCTCAGCGACAAGTCGAGCTCGCACTTCACGAACTGGGCGGGCGTGGCCAGCAACTACGGCACGATCACGTTCGCCGTGCCGAAGAATCAGGGCCGGCTCGGCGCGTCGATCGCGTGGCCGGCCAGCGCCAGCGACGCGGACAACCTCAACGCGGGCGCGCGGTTCGTGCTGATCACCCCGGACGGGAAGCTCGCGGCCGACTCGCTGCCCCAGGGGGCCGGCGGCTACGGCAGCGCCGAGGTGCTGCACCCGGCGGCGGGCACCTGGACCGCGGTCATCTTCGGCGACGAAGGCGCTGCCCACGGCACGACGGGCAAGGTGGCGTTCGGCGCGACCGTGTCGAAGGACACCACGTTCGGGACGGTTTCGCCATCGACGATGACCCTGGCCCCAGGCGCCTCCAGGAAAGTCACCTTCACTGCCACCATCCCTAACGACGCTGGTGACTCCAGTGGCGCCATCGTTCTCACCGCGGGCGGCGCGGCCACGTCGATACCGGTCACGCTGCGCGGCCTGGTGCCCGTGGCCGCGGCGACCGCGGGAACGTTCAGCGGGGTGCTCACGGGCGGCAACGGCCGTGCTCCGGGCGAGGGCCAGGTGGCCACTTACGAGTTCACGGTGCCGGCCAAGGCAGCGAGCCTCGCCGCCGACGTCACGCTCAGGAACGACCCGGCCAACCAGGTCAGCGCCTACCTCGTCGGGCCCGGCGGCCAGACCATGGGGTACGCGTCCAGCGACCTGACCACGGGCTTCACCGGCGCCGCGGTGCCGGTGGAAACGACCCAGCGGCAGCTCAGCGCCTACACCACGAACCCGATCGCGGGGACGTGGACGCTCGTCATCGACTTCGCCTCGCCGGTGCCCGGCAACGAGCTCGCCGACCCGTTCACCGGCACGATCCGGCTGAACAGCACCAGGGCCACCCGCGGCGGCCTGCCGGCATCCGCGTCCACCGTGCTTACCCGGGGCAAGTCCTACACGTACCCGATCAAGATCACGAACACCGGCGCGGCCCCCGAGGACATCTTCCTCGACCCGCGCGGGGGCAAGCTCGCCAGCTATCCGCTCCAGCCGCAGGACAGCGTGACGGGCATCACGCTGCCGGTGGCCGGGTCGGCGAACCCGCCGGAGTGGATCGTCCCGACGATGACGCACAGCGTCACGGCCACGGCGGCGGGCAGCGTCCCGGTCATGTTCGACTTCGCCCCGTACCCCGGTGACCCCGACACGGCCAGCGCCATCGGGACGTCGGTCACGGCGACCTACCCGCCGGGCACGCTGCCGACGCCGGTGAGCCAGGGGCTGTGGCTGGCGGATCCGGCCGAGGCGGGCCCCTATCCGGCGGGCGGCGCGCCGGCCGCGACCGCGAGCATGTCGATGAGCGCGGACACGTACGCGTTCGACACGACGATGTCCTCGCCGGAAGGCGACTTCTGGCGGTTCGCCGTCAAGCCGCTGGCCACCAGCGCCTCCTACGACCTGTTCGTCATCAACCCCGGGCAGTCGCGGACGATCAGCCTGACGGTCAGGCCCGCCGCCGCGGCGGGCACGGTGGTCGCGGGCACGGTGTACGTCGACGACTTCGTGGACTCGATGTCGTTCCTCGCGGGCAGCCAGCTGGTGGCGCTGCCGTACCGGTACAAGGTCGCCGGCTGAAAAGGCGAGCGGGCGGCCAGGGTTTCCTGGCCGCCCGCTCGCCGCGCCGGATCAGGCGCCGGCGAGGAGGTGCGGTTCCATGGACGAGGTCCGGGCGGCGGCGTACCTGCCCGCGGCCGCGATCAGGGCCTGGAAGAGCCGTGGGTCCGTGCCCGCCTCAGGGTGCCACTGCACGCCGACCACGAAGTTGCCGGGCAGCTCGGACTCGATCGCCTCGACGATGCCGTCGCCGGCCCAGGCGACCGCGACGAGGCCGTCGCCCAGCTTGTCCACGGCCTGGTGGTGGTGCGTGGGAACGGCGAAGTAGTCGCCGCCGTCCGGCAGGATCGACTTCAGGATCGAGCCGGCCGTCACGCGGACCTTGTGGGTGCCGAAGCCCTCGGTCGTGCCGCTGTGGTGCTCGTGCCCCACGAGGTCAGGGATGTGCTGGTGCAGCGTGCCGCCGGAGGCCACGTTGAGCATCTGCGCGCCGCGGCAGATGCCGAGGAGCGGAACGCCGAGCTTGAGGGCCGACTCGGCGACCGCCAGCTCCCAGACGTCGCGGTCGGGCGAGTTGAAATCGGCCCGCGGGTGCGCGGGCGCCCCGTACATCGCCGGGTCGATGTCGGCGCCGCCGGCGATCACCACGCCGTCAAGCCTGCTGACGATGTTCTCTGCCTCTGCCGCTGCTTCCGCCGCGTCCCCGTTCGGCGGGAGCAGCACGGTGCTGCCGCCGTTCTCCCTGATGGACGCGACGTACGTCCAGGGCAGCAGGGCACCTTCCTCCGACCAACCGCGCCACGCTGCGCTCGTGTGGTAGGTGGTTATGCCAATCGTGGGCGTCATTTGTCCCCTTTATGCCTGCTGATGGCTTTTATGATAAAGGAGCATTGATCCGCCTTCACGCCCCGTGTTCCATTAGTTAACTGGGGGAGGCGGGCGAGCTGCTATAACTAGAGCCTACTAGCGAATCACGTGGGAAGACGACGGATCGCTGATACTACCGTCAGTAACGTGGTCGCTGCGCGGCTCTATTCCGGTGGCTCCTCCGAGTTCGGCGGGCTGCCGGAAGCGCTGGTACCTCGAGCGTTACGCGTGGTCGAGAAGAGCCCGGGTGGCGTCGGTTAGCTCGCGGAGCACATCCTCGGTTTCGGCCTCCAGGTAGGCCTTGATCTTCGGCTCGGTGCCGCTCGGGCGGATCACGACGCGGGCGCCGTCGAGCGCGTAGCTGAGCACGTCGGACGCTGGCAGGCCGGTGGCTTCCTGCTCGAGATAGTCGGTGGTCGCGCGGACCTGGTGGCCGGCGATCGCCGCCGGCGGCCGGGCGCGCAGCGAGCGCATCACGGCCGGCGGGTCGGGGATGCGCAGCGAGATCGGCCGGGTGCGGTGCGCGCCGTAGGCGGCTTCCAGCGCGGCGTACTCGTCGAGGAGCGTGCGGCCGCCGGCCTTGGCCCCGGTGGCCATCCGGAGCACGGCGAGCGCGGCGCCGATGCCGTCCTTGTCCCTGACGACCTGGCCGACGAGATAGCCGAGCGCTTCCTCGTAGCCGAAGACGAACGTGGCGTCCGGCTGTTCGTCGCCGGCCCGGGCGATCCATTTGAACCCGGTCAGGGTTTGCTTATAGCGCGCACCGTGGGCGGCGGCGACCTTCCGCAGCAAGGTCGCGGAGACGATCGTGGTGGCGACGAGCGGCGTGCCGTCGTGGTGTGTTCGCAGCAGGTACGCGCCGAGGAGCGCGCCGAGCTGGTCGCCGGTGAGCTGCCGCCAGGTCCCGTCGGCCGCGGGCACCGCGACCGCGAGCCGGTCGCCGTCGGGGTCGCTGGCGAGCACGAGGTCCGCTTCCCGCGCTCGCGCGTCGGCGAAGGCGAGGTCGAGCGCGCCTGGCTCTTCCGGGTTGGGGAAGGCGACGGTGGGGAAGTCCGGGTCCGGCTCGGCCTGCGCCTTGACCACGTGCGGCGCGGCGAAGCCGGCCCGCTCGATCGCGCGCAGCATCAGCGCGCCCGCGACGCCGTGCATCGCCGTGTAGACGACCTCGAGCCGCGCTCCGGCTCCGGCGTCGGCTCCGGCGGGCGGGCCGGCGACCTGATCGAGGTACGCGGCCGCGACCTCGTCCCCGTGCCAGGTGACCAGCGGGTCATCGAGTGGCGCGACCGGGATCGCGGCCAGCGGGCGCGGATCCGCGCTGCGAGCCTCGATCTCGGCGTCGGCCGGCGGGATGACCTGCGCCCCGTCGGCGAGGTACAGCTTGTACCCGTTGTCGGCGGCCGGGTTGTGGCTGGCGGTGATCATGATCCCCGCCCGCGTGCCCAGGTGCCGGACGGCGAACGCGAGCAGCGGGGTCGGGCACGGCCGGGGGAGCACGTGCGCGCGGATGCCCGCGCCCGCCAGCACGCGCGCGACTTCGTCGGCGAATTCGGCCGACCGGTGCCGCGCGTCGCAGCCGACGACGACGGACAGCTCCCCGGCCCGCGCCTGCCCGGGGCCGGGCGCCTGCGCGCGCAGCCAGCCGGCGACGGCCGCGGTCACGCCGCGCACCACGGCCCGGTTCATCCGGGCGGGCCCGGCGCCGACGGCGCCGCGCAGCCCGGCCGTCCCGAACGTCAGCCGCCCCGCGAACCGTTCGCGCAGTTCGGCCGCCGCGCCGCGGTCTCCGCATTCCAGCAGTGCGGTGAGTTCGGCGCGGTCCCGGTCATCGGGATCGTCCGCGATCCACGCCTCGACCGTCGCCCGCAGACCTGAGTCGATCGTCGCAACCCACCCCTTCGCCCAGTCGGCCGTGTCGTCGCCGACGTCCTACCCGGCATTCCTTGATCATGGGTGTTTCGCGGCGGTATTCCTAATGTGTGGAGTGCGCACTCGACACGCTGGCGGGGCCGTGCGCCCGGTGCCCCCGCCGAAAACCCCTTCGCTAGGACTTGATGTACGGCACGCCTTCCGCCCGCGGGCCGCGCACCTTGCCGACGAGGCCGGCGACCACCACGATCGTCACCACGTACGGGGTCATCAGCAGCAGGTTCGACGAGATCGGCACGTTGATACTCGACAGGATCGACTGCAACTGCGTCGTGAAGCCGAACAGCAGCGCCGCCCCGACCGCGCCGAACGGCGTGTACCGCCCGAAGATCATCGCCCCCAGCGCGATGTAGCCCTCGCCGGACGACATGTCCACGCCGAACGAGCCCACCGAGCCGATCGTGAAGTACGCCCCGCCGATGCCCGCGACGAGGCCGGCCAGGATGACGTTCCGGTAGCGGGTGGCCAGCACCCGGATGCCCACGGTCTCGGCGGCGGTCGGGTGCTCGCCGACGGCGCGGGTCCGCAGCCCCCACCGGGTGCGGAACAGCCCGAGCTGGATCACGGCCAGCAGAATGTAGGTCGCGTACAGGAACACCGACGAGTCGAAGAACACCGGCCCGATGATCGGAATGTCCCCGAGCAGCGGGATCTTCCACGGGTTGAACGTCGCCGGGTTGTTCAGCGTGTTGCCGTACGGCACCATGATCGCGTTATACAGGTAGCCGGTGAGGCCGAGGACGAGCGCGTTGAGCACCACGCCGAGCACGACCTGGTCCACGGTGTAGGCGATCGCGAAGACCGCGAGCGCCGCGCCGACCAGGGAGCCCGCCAGCGCGCCGCACAGCAGTCCGAGCCACAGCGACCCGGTGACGGACGTCGCGATCGCCGCGCAGAACGCCCCGGTGATCAGCTGTCCCTCGATGGCGATGTTGATCACGCCGGACCGGGAGCAGATCACCCCGGTGATCGCGCCGAGCA
>DASZKN010000191.1:0-19133 GCA_035552855.1 Trebonia sp.
CAGGGGGAGGATGTTCAGCAGACCGAACCAGATGTTCAGCGAGGCGATCAGCAGCACCACGAAGCTGACTTTGTACTCCCAGCCCACATTCGCCGCGACCGCATCGCCAGTGTCCCGCGCCGCGCCGACCAGGCTGGTCACGTTGCCCGCCGCCGTCTGTGAACGGTCCTTCGAGAACAGCTTCGGGATCGCGGCGGGCAACGCGCCGATGGCCGATACGGAGCCCGTGATGGTCTGGGAGAACCCGCTCCCCGCGTACTTGATCGCGCCGAGCGGGCTCGTCGGCTGGAACACCATGGTCGTCGCCACGCCGAGGTAGCCGCCCCAGCCCGGCACGCCGGCGACCCTCGTGTGCAGGGTCAGCGGCTTGCCGTCGCGGACGACCGTAAACGTCGCGGGCGTGCCCGGCTTCATGTCCTTGACGAGAGAGGAGAGCTGGGTGAAGCTCGTCACCCTGGTGCCATCGAACGACGTGACGCGGTCGCCTACCTTGAACCCGGCCAGCAGCGCGGGCGACTTCGCATCCGAGGCGGTGCAGTTCGCGTCGCTCAGCAGGGCCGAGCGGCTCGCCGGGACACAGGTCGCGACGGTGCCGAGCTGCGTCGTGTTGTCGTTCTCGATGCCGATGCCCACCGCGAGCGCGAAGATCAACACGAATCCGAGCACGAAGTGCATGAACACCCCGGCGACCATCACGATCAGGCGTTGCCAGGCGGGTGCCTGCCGGAAGGACCGCGGCTCGTCCTCCGGGTCGACCTCGTCCAGCGACGTCATCCCGGTGATCTTGACGAATCCGCCAAGCGGGAGCGCCTTGATGCCGTACTCGGTCTCGCCCCGCCTGGTCGACCAAAGCGTCGGCCCGAAGCCCACGAAGTACTGCGTGCACTTCATGCCGAACCGCTTGGCGGCCACGAAGTGCCCGCTCTCGTGGAGCATCACCGAGACCAGGATGGCGACAAGGAAGATCAGCCAGCCAAGCAGGTCCACCTGTCGTCCTCCGTACCCGTTACTACCGGTTAAGCTCCCGTGCCCGTGCTCGTGCCCAGGCGTCGACCGCGAGCACCTCGTCGAGCGTGGTCACGCCCCCACTCGACGTGTCATGCTCTGAGAGTATCCGCGCTACCGTGTCAACAATCCGGGGAAAGCTAATGCTTCCCTTAAGAAAATCCGCTACGCACGCTTCGTTGGCGCCGTTGTAGACGGCCGGCGCCGTCCCGCCGGTCCGCGCGGCCTCCCGGGCGAGCGAGACCGCGGGGAAGGCCCCGGTGTCCAGCGGCTCGAACGTCCACGTCGCCGCCGTCGACCAGTCAAGGCCCGGCGCGGCGTCCGCGACCCGCTCCGGCCAGGCCAGGCCGAGCGCGATCGGGATCCGCATGTCCGGCGGGCTGGCCTGGATGATCGTGGCCCCGTCGGCGAACTCGACCATCGAGTGGACGATCGACTGCGGGTGCACCACGACGTCGATCCGGTCGAGCCCGAAGCCGAACAGCAGGTAGGCCTCGATGACCTCGAGGCCCTTGTTCACCAGCGTGGCCGAGTTGACCGTGATCAGCGGTCCCATGGTCCATGTCGGGTGCGCCAGCGCCTGCTCGGGAGTGACGTCGCGCAGCTTCTCCCTGGGCCATCCCCTGAACGGCCCCCCGCTGGCGGTCAGCACCAGCCGCTTGACCTCGCTGGCGCGGCCGGCGCGCAGGCACTGGGCGATCGTCGAGTGCTCGGAGTCCACCGGCACGATCTGGCCCGGCTTGGCGCGGCTGGTGACCAGCGGCCCGCCGATGATCAGGCTTTCCTTGTTGGCGAGGGCGAGCGTCCGCCCGGCGTCGAGGGCGGACAGGGTGGCGCGCAGCCCGGCGGCGCCGGTCACGCCGTTCAGCACGACGTCGCAGGGATAGGCGGCGAGCTCGGAAACCGCTTCTTCACCGGACGTCACCCGCGGCAGCCGTCCGCTGTCGATGACGAGCTCCGCGACCGCGTCCCGCACGGTCTCCGCCGCGGCCGGGTCGGCGACCGCCACCACCGACGGGCCGAACTCCGCCGCCTGCCGCGCGAGCAGTTCCGCGTTCCCGCCGCCCGCCGCGAGCGCGACCACGCGGAAGCGGCCGGGGTTGCGGCGCACGATGTCCAGCGCCTGCGTGCCGATAGAGCCCGTAGAACCGAGGATGACCACGTCGCGAGTTGTCACCCGGCAATCGTACGCCGAGCCCTCCGGGCCGTGTTTCCCCCGCCGAATCTGTAGCGGATACCGAATGTGGCCGGGTACGATTCCCGTTACTTATGGCACTCACGATACGTAACCGCGCGGTCACAGCGGTCTCCGGGGCGCTGGCCGCGGCCGTGCTCGCGGCGATCGCCGCCACGAGCACGGGGGCCGCCACCCTTCCCGCCGCCCCCCGTCCCGCCGCGGGCCGCGGGCCGGGTGCCGTCGCCGCCCACGCCGCCGCGCGCACCACGCGGGCGCAGTCCGCGGCCGGGCAGTACTGGACGCCCGCGCGCATGGCGGCCGCGGTGCCGGCGGACGCGCTCGCCGTCACCGCGCCCCAGACCGCCGCCAGGCCCTCGGCCGCCAGCCGGGAAGCCTGGCTCGACGGCAACAGCCTGGGCGCCGGCCTGCGCTGGGCGCACGGCGGAGCCGTCCAGCGCACCCTGGGCAAGGTGTTCTTCACGCTCAACGGCATGAACTACGTCTGCTCGGGCGCCGCGATCAAGAGCCCGCGCGCCGAAATGGTGCTGACGGCCGCGCACTGCGCGAACGACGGCGACGGCCACTGGGCGGCCAACTGGACATTCGTGCCCGGGTACGCGGGCGGCGGCGAGCCGTACGGCTCCTACACCGCCCGCCGCTTCTACGTGCCCGCCCGCTGGAGCGGCGCGACGGACGGGTCCGCGCAGTCGGAGGAGTACGACGTCGCGTTCGTCACGGTGAACCCGGCGGCCCTGTCGGGGACGCCCACCGGAGCGCGGGCGGATCAGCTGACGGGCGGCCAGGCCGTCGCGTTCGGCAGCGCGCCGGCGGGCGGGTTCCCGGCGTACGTGTTCGGCTATCCGAGCGAGCCGCCGTACAGCGGGCAGTACGCGAACTACTGCGCCGGCCAGGCGCTGCCCGCCAGCCCGGGCGGCACCGCGCAGCTTCACTGCGGCATGACGGCCGGCGACAGCGGCGGCCCGTGGTTCGCGGACTTCAATCCGCGCACGGGCACCGGCACGATCGTCGCCGTCACCACTTACAAGTTCAGCGACGACTCGAGCGTGCTGTACGGCACCGAGCTCGGCGCCGGCGCGCGGGCCCTGTACGACGAGGCGAGTGCCAGTCCGGCCGGCTAGGCCCCCCATATATCCTCACTCGGGTGACCAAGCACTCCCCGCTCAACTCGGTGCACGAGCGCCTCGGCGCCACGATGACAGACTTCGCCGGATGGCAGATGCCGCTCCGCTACGGCAGCGAGACGGCGGAGCATAACGCCGTCCGCGCCGGCGCCGCCCTGTTCGACCTGTCGCACATGGGAGAGATCGCGGTGACCGGCCCTGGCGCCGGCGAGGCGCTTGACTACGCGCTGATCGGCTGGATCAGCAAGCTCGCGCCGGGCCGCGCCCGCTACACGATGCTCTGCGCGGCGGATGGCGGCGTCCTCGACGACCTGGTGGTCTACCGCCAGTCCGCGGACCGGTTCATGGTCGTGGCCAACGCGGCGAACACCGCGGTGGTGCTGCGCGAACTACGGGACCGGGTCACGGGCGCGGACGTCACGGATGAAACGCCCGTCACCGCCCTGATCGCCATCCAGGGTCCGAACGCCCCCTCCCGCCTGTCCTCGCTCACCGATCTCGATCTGACGGCCATCCGCTACTACGCCGGCGCCTACGGTGAAGTGGCCGGCCGCGTGACGTGGGTGGCGCGCACGGGCTACACCGGTGAGGATGGCTTCGAGATCTACTGCGCACCGGAGGACGCCGGGCACATCTGGACCGCCCTCACCGAGTCGGCGGGGAGCGCACTGCCGGCGGCCGGGCTCGCCGCCCGCGATACGCTCCGCCTTGAGGCCGGCATGCCGCTGTACGGCAACGAGCTTGGCCCTGACATAACACCGTACGAGGCTGGCCTCGGGCGGGTGGTACGGCTGGACAAGCCGGGGGACTTCGTCGGCAAGGCGGCGCTCGCGGCGCGTGCGGAAGAAGGCCCGCGGCGCGTGCTCGTCGGCCTGACCGCCCGTTCCCGGCGCGTGCCCCGGCACGGCTACGCCGTCCTTTCCGGCGATACGCGGATCGGCGTCGTGACCAGCGGTGCCCCCTCTCCCACGCTCGGCGTCCCGATCGCGATGGCGTACGTCGAAGAGAGTCAGGAGGGACCGTTCGGGATAGATGTCAGGGGTAAGACAGAGCCAGCTGAGTTGACCGAGCTGCCGTTTTATCGGAGGAGTAAGTAAGCATGAGCGTTCCAGCTGAGCTGCGCTACACGGAAGAGCACGAGTGGGTTTCCATCGACGGGACGACGGCGTCGGTGGGGATCACCGACTACGCCGCCCAGTCGCTTGGTGACGTGGTGTACGTGTCGCTGCCGGCCGTCGGCGCGGCCGTGACCGCCGGCGACCCCTGCGGAGAGGTGGAGTCGACCAAGTCGGTGAGCGACCTCTACTCACCCGTCGACGGCGAGGTCACCGAGATCAACGAAGAACTGGGCGACGACCCGGGCCTCGTCAACGCCGAGCCGTACGGCGCGGGCTGGATGTTCCGGGTCCGGCTGGCGACCGGGCCGGATAGCGAGGCCGCGCTGCCCGCCGGGCTCCTCTCGCCCGCGGAGTACGAGCAACTGACCAAGAGCGCCGGATAGCCGGCCGCGAGCGTTGCCCACGGCCGGCTTGTCCCGGTTGAGCTTGTCCGGGCGTCGGCGGCGTCCCGGCCGCCGCCCCCCTCTTTTACTTGCGGAGCTTCGTCCAGAGGAAGTAGCAGGTCACGCTGACCGCGGCCAGCGCGACCGCCCCGCCGATGAGCGGGTCGACCTGGCTGAGCCGCTCGCGGGCGCGCGCGGAGGCGCGCCTGGCCACGTTGCCCGGGCTGACGCGATCAGCGATCTCGTCGATCGTGTGCGCCAGTTCGGTGCGTGTCCGCTCAATCTCGCCGACTAGCGCGGCTGGCGCTAGCTGCCCGGCATCGGTCTCTGTATCGGCCATGCCCGTCACTCTATTCTCGACCGCCCGCCCAGGCGCCATCAGGCACGCCGTGGGAGCGTGAAGTTAACCGCACCACCCTACCTCGGCGAACATCCGATTTAGGGGATTTGGCGGGTACGGCGGTTATTTTACTTATGCCAGCGAATGGCAAGAAAACGGCCGTGCATGCTTTCTTGGGACTTCTGAGGCGAGACGACCGCCATCATTACGGGAGCAACTGGACATTCGCCGCATCTATTTAAGTGGCGTACCTTACGCCGGCTCCTGGATTAGCCTCTGATGCGATACCGGAGGGCAAAATGTTCAAGATGAATAGGCTCGCGTATTGCGTGCTAGCCGCGGCGGCGACCGCCACGCTCGCCGGATGCGCGAGCGACTACGTCGCCAGCGCCGCCGCCGCCGGCACTCCCGAACAGGCCGCGATCGTGGTGGACTCGGTGCCGGCGGCCGAGGAAGGCGGGCTTTACGTCGCCGCCGCGAACGGCTATTTCAAGCAGCAAGGGCTTAATGTCCAGATTAAGTCGATCCCCGGCGGCGAGGCCGGCATTTCTGATCTTCAGTCCGGAAAAGCGCAGCTCGTGGGCGGTAACTACGTGTCGTTCGTGCTCGCGCAGCTCGCGGGCCAATACGGCGGCAAGACGGCGGACTTTCGCGTCGTCGCGCCCGGCGCCCAGATGCGGGCCGGCAGCGACGCGCTTTACGTGCTGCCCGGTTCTCCGATTAAGACCGTGGCTAACCTGGCCCAGAACCATGCCAGTGTCGGCCTCAACACGCGCAACGACGTCGGCCAGGTCCTCCTCGGCTCGCTGCTGACCGACGACGGCTATTCGATCAGCGACATCCGGCAGGTCATTCCGCCGGCCGGCTTCCCCGCGCTGATGACGATGCTCAAGCGGAAGCAGATCGACGCGGCCTGGCTGCCGCAGCCCTTCGGCACCGAGGCCGAGCAGCAGTACGGCGCGGTGGAACTGGCCGACTTCGACCAGGGCGCGGTGCAGGACTTCCCGTTCACCGGCTACATCAGCGCCACCAGCTGGGTGAAGTCGCACCCGAACACGGTCACCGCCTTCGTCCGGGCGCTCGACGAGGGGCAGCAGCAGGCCGACACCGATCACATCGCGGTGGAGAAGGCGATGGAGGACTACACGAAGCTGCCGGCCATCGTCGCCGCGACCATGCCTTACGACTCTTATCCGCTGACGATGTCGGCCCCGCAGATCCAGCGTGTGTCCAACGCCATGTTCGAGTTCGGACTCGAACCGGGCCGGAAGCAGCCATACTCGATGGCGGGCATGCTCCAGCCGACGGCAGGCTCGTGACGGCCGCGCCGGCGCGGTGAATTTCCGCGAACCGGACACATGGGCAATTAGCCCTGATTTATCCTTCCTTGGCACACGAGTAGACGATTGCGAGCGTTGTGTACTCGTGCGTACACGGAGTGTCTCCGTTCGAGTGCTGAGGTAAGGGGTACGCAGTGACCGGTAAGTGGTTGCGCGCGATGTGCGCCGCCGGAGCCGTCGCGATGATCGCGACTGGCTGCTCGTCCGCTGGGAGCAGCGGCGGGAGCGCCGATTCCACGTCCGCGATCAGCGCGATGTCGTTCGGGCCGCCGGAGAAGACCACGCTCAACGTCGGCGTGGTGCCCGCCATGGACTCGGCGGGGTTCTTCGTCGCGCTGCACGACGGGCTCTTCGCCAAAGAAGGCCTGACGATCAACTACACCCCGGCCACCAGCAGCGACACGGTCATCAACGACCAAGTGAACGGCAAGTACGACATCACCGCCGGTAACTACGTCTCCTATCTCCAGCACGAGATCCAGGAACATCAGAAGCTGGAGGTCATCTCCGAGGGCTCCGTCATGCGGCAGGGCGCCCAGACGATCTTCACGATGCCGAGCTCGCACATCAAGACGCTGTCCGAGTTGCAGGGGAAGACGGTCGGCGTCAACGCGCCGGGCAACATCGACTACCTGCTCACCGCGTCGGTGCTGCGAGAGAACGGCATCAACCCCGGCAACGTCCACTTCCCGACCCAGGCGATTCCCTTCCAGGAGATGGGCCAGGAACTCCAGTCCGGACATATCGCCGCCGCCACCCTGCCCGAGCCATTCGCCAGCACGGTCGAGCAGCAGCTCGGCGCCGTGACGCTCGCGGACCTCAACCAGGGCGCCACCCAGCAGTTCCCGGTCGAGGGTTACGTGGTCACCCAGTCGTGGGCGCGGCACAACCAGAACACGCTGAAGCGATTCCTCGCCGCCCTGTCCGACGGCCAGGAGATAGCCGACACCAACCGGACGGCCGTCGAGACCGCCTTCGAGTCGCTCAAGGGACCGCAGAACGGCCAGGTTTCCGCGAAGATCGCGTCGGTCATGGCCCTCGACAACTACCCGATCGGCGTCGACCAGAGCCGGCTGCAGCGCGTCTCCAACGTCATGTACCAGTTCGGGCTGGAATCGGGGTTGAAGCAGCCGTTCAACGTCAGCTCGATGCTCCTGCCGGCCGGCGAGTTCAACTTCGCTCCGTTCGAGTCCGGCACTTCCGCGTCATAACTGATCTCCCCCGCGAATCCCCTAACGCGCCGTTCTGACTGTGGTCGGTAAGATCATGGTCAGGAGGGCGCAACCATGACGGGAACCGACGGGTTCGGCCTTGCCGTCCTCGTAATCGGCCTGGTCGGCACCGCCGCGGTGCTCTCCAACCGGCTCAGCGCGCGGCTGCGCGTCCCGGCGCCGGCGTTCTTCCTCGTCTGCGCGGCCGCGGCCGCCGAACTCTGGCCGCACGCCGCGACGCTGCCCGTCGGCCTCGTGCAGAAGACCGTCTCGATCGCCCTGGCCGTCATCCTCTTCGACGGCGGCATGCACATCGGCTGGCGTAGCTTCCGGTCGGCCGCGACCGCGATCGTCTGGGTCGGCGTCGCGGGCACGCTCGTCACGGCCGCGGGCACGGCCCTGTGCGCCCACTACGTCACCGGCCTGGACTGGCGGCTCTCGCTGCTGCTCGGCACCGCGGTGTCCGCCACCGACCCGGCGGTGGTGTTCTCCGTGTTCGGCCGCCGGGAGATCGCGGGCCGCACCGGCGCCCTGCTCGAAGGCGAGTCAGGGGCCAACGACCCGGTGGGCATCTCGCTGCTCGCCGCCCTGCTCGCGGCCCACGGCGGCGCGGGCACGGTCGTCTGGCACGTCGTGACCGAGTTCATCGCGCAGATGGCGGTCGGCACCGTCATCGGCGCCGTGGGCGGCATCGCGCTGCTCGCCTTCATGCGCCGCGTGCCGCTCCCCAGCGAGGGCCTGTACTCGCCCCGCGTGCTGATGGGCGTCCTGTGCATCTTCGGGCTGGCGGACATCGCCCGCGGATCCGGCTTCCTCGCCGTATTCGTCGCGGGCATCGTCATCGGCGACGAGCCGGCCCCGTACAAGCGGGAGATCCAGCGGTTCCACTCCTCGCTGGCGAGCCTCGCCGAGATCACCGCGTTCATCATGCTCGGGCTCACGATCCGGCTGACCACGCTCGGCGACGCCAGCGCGTGGTCCGCGGGCCTGGTGCTCGCCGCGCTGCTGGCCTTCGTCATCAGGCCGCTGCTCGTCGGCCTCGTGTCGCTCCCCGTGCGCCTGTCGCGGCGAGAACGGGTGTTCTTCCTGTGGACCGGGCTGAAGGGCGCCGTGCCGGTCCTGCTCGGCAGCATGATCGCCGAATCGGGCACGGCCGGCGCCTCCAAGGCGTACGAGATCATCTTCGTCATCGTGGGGTTCTCCGTAACCCTGCAGGGCGGCCTGGTGCCCGCGCTGGCGCACCGGCTGCGCATCCCGGTGCGGACCGTCGAGCCGGAGCCGTGGTCGCTCGGCGTCCGGTTCAGCGAGGAACCCGAGGGCCTGCACCGCTACCGCATCGCGGCGGACTCCCCCGCCGACGGCGCCTCGATCAACGAACTGCCCTGCGGCGAGGACGTCTGGGTCAGCCTGGTCATCAGGGGCGGCACCCTGGTCGCCGACGGCAACGACACGACGCTGCGGGCCGGGGACGAGGTCCTCGTGCTCGCCGACCCGGAACACGCTTCGCAGCTCGACCGGCTGTTCACGCTGCCCGCTGACCGGCGACCGGAAGCCGGGTGCGAGTAGTAAGTGCGGGCGGGGGGATTTGAACCCCCACGGTGTCGCCACCAACAGGACCTAAACCTGCCGCGTATGCCATTTCGCCACGCCCGCGCGGCTCGCAGAATACCGGGATATACGGAAAGTCAGGCTAGCTCTTTGCGGAGCCGCTCGACGTGGCCGGTCGCCTTGACGTTGTAATACGCCTTCTCGATCTTGCCGTCCGCGCCGACGACGAACGTGGAGCGGATCACGCCCATGATCTTCTTGCCGTAGTTCATCTTCTCGCCGTAGGCGCCGTACGCGGTCAGCGTGGCCTTGTCCGGGTCCGACAGCAGCGGGAACGCGATGTGCTCCTTGTCGCGGAACTTCGCGAGCTTGGCCGGGGTGTCGGGCGAGATGCCGAGCACGGCGATGTTCAGCTTCGCGAGATCGGGCATGCTCTCGGTGAAGTCGCAGGCCTCCTTCGTGCAGCCGGGGGTGAGCGCCGCCGGGTAGAAGTACACGATGACCCGCTGGCCTTTGTACCCCGCCAGCGACACCGGGTTGCCGTCGGCGTCGGGCAGCGTGAAATCCGGCGCCTCGTCACCCGGCTCAAGTCGTACCGCGGTCACCACGGCTCCCTTCAAGGATGCTGTCGGGACAACGTTATCGCCTGCGCGGGCCCATGCCGAATAATGTCGCGTCTCGAGGGAAGGTTCGCGGCATAGCGCCAATCCGGCGATGACGCCGGACCGATCGGGAGGTATCTGTGCACGCATGTGTTTCCAGCAAGTCACCGTTGGCGCTCGCCGGCGCGGCCGCATGCGTCATCGCCGCGATCACGGCCTGCAGCTCGAGCGGCAGCAGCGGTTCGGCGAGCAGCAGCGGTTCGCACAAGGGGAGTGCGGCCGCGTCCGTGTCACCGAATCAGGCCGTCTTGCTCGCGGCGCGCTCCGCGGAAAAGATCAACTCCTACAGCGGTACGTTCACCCTGCGGGGCACGGTCAAGAAGGCGGGTGCCAGCGGCCCCATCGACGTCGCCGGGACCGTGTCCGGCCAGCGCCAGCCGTCGCTGCTGGTCAGCGAGAACTTCACCACGTTCAACGCGGGCGGCCAGAACCTCGCGCCGATGGGCGAGGTGATCACCAGCAAGAATCTATACATGAAGATGAAGCTGCTCACCCAGGCGCTGCACACGAGCAAGCCGTGGGTCGAGCTGCCCGTGTCCGCGATCAGCGCCAAGTCCGGCATTAACTTCGGGTCGCTGCTCAACGAGGCGCGAAGTTCCAGCCCGCTCACGTCGGTCCAGCTGCTCGCGGGGGCCAGCGACGTCAAGAAGGTGGGTACCGGCACCGTCGGCGGGGTGCCGGTGACCGAGTACTCTGGCACGACCACGATCGCCACGGCCCTCAGCAAGCTGCCCGCCGACACGCGGGCCGGGCTGCAGAAGGCGATCTCGGCCACGGGCATCAAGACCGCCACGTTCAACGTGTGGCTGGACAGCGGCAACCAGGCGCGCAAAACGATCGTGACTGAGAACGGCACGGCCCTCTCCGACACGATAACAACGACGCTGACCAGCGTGAATCAGCCGGTGACGGTTACGCCGCCGCCGGCCAGCCAGACCACGGTGGTGCCCGCGAGCGCGCTGAACGGGTCCTGAGCTAGACGTGCTGGGCGATGACCGGGGCCAGCGCGCGGAAGGCGCGGCCCCGGTGGCTGATCGCGTCCTTCTCCCGCGGCGCCAGTTCCGCCGTCGTGCGGGAGCCGCCTTGGGGCATGAAGATCGGGTCGTAGCCGAAGCCGTTAGCCCCGCGCGGCGCGCGGGTCAGCTCGCCGGAGAGCACACCGGTGACCGTCCATTCGCCCGCCTCGGTGCCGGGGAGGACGAGGGCGGCCACGCACACGAACTGGGCGCCGCGGGCCTCGACGTCGGTGAGCTGGCCGAGGACCAGGTCCAGGTTGGCACGATCGTCGCCGTGCTTACCTGACCAGCGCGCGGAGAACACGCCCGGCATGCCGTGCATGGCGTCCACCGCCAGGCCCGAGTCGTCGGCGACCGCGGGCAGGCCGGTGAAGCGCGCGATCGCGCGGGCCTTGAGCAGCGCGTTATCCGCGAACGTGAGACCGGTCTCCGGCACCTCGGGCGCGTCGGGAAACTCGTCGAGACCCGTCAGGACGACGCCGGGGCTGGCCTCGGCGAGAATGCGGGACAACTCGGCCACTTTGTGCGCGTTGCGCGTGGCGAGCACGACGCGGGGCTTGCCCGGATGCGCGACGCCCGCGGCGGAGGCGTCAGCGACCACGGGTTTCCTCCTGCATCCGGGACAGGTCGGCGCACCCGGCGACGGCCAGGTCGAGCAGCGAGCCGAGCATCTTCCGGCCGAAGGGCTCGCGCTCGGCGGTGCCCTGGATCTCCACGAAGTCCCCCGTGCCGGTGCAGACCACGTTCATGTCGGTTTCCGCCACCGAGTCTTCCGCGTAGCACAGGTCGAGCCTGGCCTCGCCGTCCACGATGCCCACGCTCACCGCGGACACCGACGCGACCAGCGGCTGGCCCTTGCACCGGCCGCGCCCGGTCAGCCACGCGATCGCGTCGGCCAGCGCCACGTAGCCGCCGGTGATCGCGGCCGTGCGGGTGCCGCCGTCGGCCTGGAGCACGTCGCAGTCGATCGTGATCGTGTTCTCGCCGAGCGCCTTGTAGTCCACGCAGGCCCGCAGCGAGCGGCCGACGAGCCGGGAGATCTCGTGCGTCCGGCCGCCGATGCGCCCCTTGACGGACTCGCGGTCGTTGCGGGTGTTGGTCGCCCGCGGCAGCATCGCGTACTCGGCGGTCACCCAGCCGAGACCGCTGCCCCGCCGCCAGCGCGGTACCTCTTCCGCGACGCTCGCCGCGCACAGCACCTTCGTGGCGCCGAACTCGACGAGCACCGAGCCTTCCGCGTGGTCGAGCCAGCCGCGGGTGAATCGCACCGGCCGCAGGGAGTCAGCAGAACGTCCGTCTGGTCGTGGCATGCCCCTCACCCTATCGGGACGGATGCGCGGCCACGTGCGTGACTAGCGCGCTCGCGGGTCGACTACCTGGCCCGGATAGGCGAGCATCAGGCCCCCGGCGAACGCGGCCGCCGCCTCGTCGAACGTGGTGCGCGGCTCGTTCCAGGCCTGCAGGTGGGTCAGCACCAGTTGCCGCACGCCCGCCTGCCGCGCGTACTCCGCCGCCTGGCGACCGGTCAGGTGCAGGTCGGCGGGCAGTCCCGGCCCCTCGGTGAACGACGCCTCGCAGATCAGCACGTTCGCGCCCCTGGCGAGCGGGACCAGCGCGTCGGTGAGCCCGGTATCGCCGGAGTAGACGATGGACTGGCTCTCGTGCGCGAAGCGGAAGCCGAACGTCTCGACCGGGTGGTTCATGTGCGCCAGCGACACCTGGAACGGACCGATCTCCCTAGTCCCGGGCGCGAGCGTCTCGAAGGCGAACCGCTCCATCAGGCTGCCGCCGCCGTCACCGGGGCCGTGGATGGCCGCGATCCGGTCGCGGGTGCCGGCGGGACCGTAGACCGGGATGGGATCCTTCGCCCCGCCGGGAGCGTACTCACGGGCGATCGCGTAGGAGTACATGTCGACGCAGTGGTCGGCGTGCAGATGGCTCAGGCAGACGGCATCGACGTCGAACAGCCCGATGTACTTCTGCAAGGCGCCGAGCGCGCCGTTGCCGAGATCGACGACCAGCCGGAACCCGTCTGCTTCGAGCAGGTAACACGAAGCGGGGCTGTCAGCTCCGGGGAAACTTCCGGCACAACCGACCACGGTAAGGCGCATGCGCCCCATTCTGGCATTGATGCGGCGCGCCCCGGTTACCTGTTAGGCCAGTTCAGCGCGTCGTTAACCGAGGTTGGTGCTGGGGAATCAAGCCCAGAGTTCGCCCTCGAGCTTCTGCTCGGCTTCGTCGAGCGTGCCACCGTAGGCGCCGGTCGAGAGGTACTTCCAGCCGCCGTCGGCGATGAGCACGACGATGTCCGCCCGCTCCTTCGCCTTCGCCGCCTGCATGGCCATCGCCAGGCCCGCGTGCAGTGCGCAGCCGGCCGAGATTCCGGCGAAGATGCCTTCCTTGCTCAGCAGGTCCCTGGTCCGCCGCAGCGCGTCCGCCGACGTCACCGAGAACCGCGTCGTCAGCACGGACTCGTCGTACAGTTCGGGGACGAACCCCTCGTCGACATTCCGCAGGCCGTAGACGAGCTCGCCGTAACGCGGCTCCGCGGCCACGATCTTCACGTCCGGGACCTGCTCCCTGAGGAACCGCCCCGTGCCCATCAGGGTTCCCGTCGTCCCGAGTCCCGCGACGAAGTGCGTCACCGACGGCAGGTCCGCCAGGATCTCCGGCCCGGTCGTCTCGTAGTGCGCGCGGGCGTTGGCCTCGTTGCCGTACTGGTACAGCATGACCCAGTCCGGGTGCTCGGCGGCGAGCCGCTTCGCCACCCGGACCGCCTCGTTCGAACCGCCGGCCGCGGGCGACGTGATGATCTCCGCGCCGTACATGCGCAGGATCTGCCGCCGCTCCTCGCTGGTGTTCTCCGGCATGACCACGATCAGCTGGTAACCCCGCAACTTCGCTACCATCGCCAGCGAGATCCCGGTGTTGCCGGACGTCGGCTCCAGGATCGTCGAGCCCGGGCGCAGCAGCCCTTCCTTCTCCGCGGATTCCACCATGAAGAACGCCGCGCGGTCTTTCACAGAACCGGTGGGGTTGCGGTCCTCGAGCTTGGCCCACAACCGCACGTCGTCAGACGGGGACAAGCGCGGGAGACCCACCAGCGGAGTGTTTCCCAGGGATGCCAGGAGAGAGTCGTAGCGCATGAGTCACCACGGTCCGTTCAGGGACAAAAGAATCTAGAAAGCGCCGCCGGCCACAGCCGGGAGGACCGTCACCGTGTCGCCGTCCTTGACTGGCGTCTCAAGCCCGCCGAGGAACCGGACGTCCTCGTCGTTCAGGTAGACGTTGACGAATCGGCGCAGCTTCTCCCCGTCGACGAGGCGCTCACGGATGCCGGCGTGCGCGGCATCCAGGTTCTTCAGCAGTTCGTCCAGGGTCGAACCGGAACTCTCGACCGCCTTCGCGCCACCCGTGTAGCTGCGCAGAATCGTAGGGATGCGGACCTCGATGGCCATGTGAACAACGCTCCTGTCTGACTTAGTTACGCCTTGGGTGCCAACCGGATGTGCGCGGCAATCATTCCGCCGCCGCGACGGAAACCGGCTCTTCGGTGACCTCGCCGTCGATTATCCGGTACGACCGGAACTCGGTTTCTGTCGTATCCCGCGTCGACACCAGGACGTAGTGCGCCTGCGGCTCGCTGGCGTAGGAAATGTCCGTCCGCGACGGGTACGCCTCGGTCGCGGTGTGGGAGTGATAGATCACGACCGCTTCCTCGTCCCGGTCGTCCATCTCCCGCCATACCTTGAGCTGCTCGGCGGAGTCGAAGCGGTAGAACGTCGGCGACCGCTCCGCGTTCTCCATCTGGATGAACCGCGCCGGGGTGTCGCTCCCGGTCGGGCCGGCGATGATCCCGCACGCCTCGTCCGGATGGTCGGCACGCGCGTGCGCGATGATCTTGCCGTACAGCTCGCGGGAGATCGTCAGCATGATTCGTGAGCGTACCCTGGGCGTGCGCTTCCGGGGTTTGCGGGGTTGCGGGGCTTACCGGGCTTACCGGCCGAGCGCCTGGACCAGCGACTCCTGCACGGCGCCGAGCCAGCCGTAGACCTCGAAGGCGGCGAACTTCGGGTCCTCGGGGTCGAGCGCGGCGAGCTGGCCCTCGAAGTCCTCGGTCACCTGGAGGCGGACGCCGAAGGTGAGGCGCACGTCGTTCAGCGCCCGCATCCAGTCGCGTGCCTGGTCGGCGGTCAGCTTGACCCGGCCGCCGGCCGCCGGCAGCGTGTCCAGGATGGTCTGCGCGAAGTACTTCTTCGCCTCGCGCAGCGAGGACTCGGTGTACTTGCGGAATTCCCCGGCCGCCTTCGGGTCCTCCCGGTAGGCGTCGGGCAGCAGGCGCGCGAGCACGGGGTCCTCGGGCGTCTCGGGAGCGGGCGCCCCGGCATTGGCGTCAAACATCCGCTCAAGCTGATCGAAGACGTCGTCCTGGCGGCCACCGGCGGCTTGAGGACCGGCGGCGGGCTGGGCGCCGGCGGGGTCATCGCGACCGCCATGGCCGCGGTCCTCGGTGAGGAGGTCCATCATGGGCATGATCAGCGTGCGCAGCAACTGCGCCTCGCCAGCGGACAGCGAGACGCTCACGCCGCCACCTCTCGTAGGCCTGAACATCTCCATCTGCTTTCGCTTAGTCGTCCTGCCGGACGGTTGCCCACAGGCCGTAGCCGTGCAGGACCTCAACGTTATGCTCCATCGCTTCGCGCGTGCCGGAAGCAACCACGGCCCTGCCCTTGTGATGCACATCGAGCATTAGCTTCTCGGCCTTCGGGCGAGAATAACCGAATACATGCTCGAATACGTAAGTCACATAGGACATCAGGTTGACCGGGTCATTCCACACAATCGTGAGCCACGGCTTTTCCGGGACCGTCTCGTCCGCCGACCGCGGCACATCTAGCTCAGCGGGTGCCACGCTCACTCGTCCGCACCTCCCTGTACGTAGTCTTCCACCTGTGACGAATCTGGTGAACAGCGAGTCCCCGGCGGCTGACGGGGCCTGGCGAACCGCACTGCTGACCGACCACTACGAACTCACCATGCTTCAGGCCGCGCTGCATAGCGGCGCCGCGGGACGGCGAGCGGTGTTCGAGGTATTCGCCCGGCACCTGCCGCACGGCCGCCGGTACGGCGTGGTGGCGGGCACTGGCCGCGTCCTCGACGCCATCGAGCGGTTCACCTTCAGCCCCGCCGAGCTATCGTTCCTGCATGACTCGGCGATCGTGGACGACGCCACGCTCGACTACCTGTCATCCTATCGTTTCGGCGGAAACGTCTGGGGATATGCCGAAGGTGACCTCTACTTTCCCGGGTCCCCGATCCTCGTGGTGGAAGGCACGTTCGCCGAGGCGGTCCTGCTCGAAACCGTCGTGCTCTCGATCATGAACCACGACTGCGCGGTCGCGTCCGCGGCCTCGCGGATGGTCTCGGCGGCGGGCGGCCTGCCGCCGGACGGACGGCCGCTGATCGAAATGGGCTCGCGGCGCACGCACGAGGGGGCCGCCGTCGCCGCCGCGCGCGCCGCGTACATCGCTGGCTTCGCGTCCACCTCCAATCTGCGGGCGCGCTACCTGTACGGGGTGCCGTCGGGCGGCACGGCCGCGCACGCGTTCACGCTGGTGCACGACAGCGAGCGGCACGCGTTCGAGGCGCAGGTGTCCTCGCTCGGGACCGGCACGACCTTGCTCGTCGACACCTACGACGTGCCGCGCGCGGTGCGCACCGCGGTCGAGGTGGCCGGGGCCAAGCTCGGCGCCGTCCGGGTCGACAGCGGTGACCTCCCCGCCGTCGCGGCCGCGGTGCGCGCGCAGCTTGACTCGCTCGGCGCCTTCGACACGCGGATCATCCTCACCGGCGACCTGGACGAGTACTCGATCGCGGCGCTCGGCGTCGCGCCCGTCGACGGCTACGGCGTCGGGACGTCGCTGGTCACCGGCTCGGGCGCGCCGACGGCGGCGCTGGTTTACAAGCTGGTGGCCCGGTCGCCCGGCGATGACCAGGAACTGCGGCCGGTGGCGAAGCATTCGGTGGGCAAGCCAGGCCGCGGCGGCCGCAAGTGGGCGGTCAGGCACCGCGGCGACGACGGCATCGCTTTGACCGAACGCATCAGCCTGACTCCCCCGGCCCCCGCTCCCACGGATCGCGTGCTGCTGCGTGAACTCGTGCGGGCTGGGAAGATCGTCGGCCGCGAACCGGTAGCGGCGGCGCGGGACCGGCACCGGGAGGCACTGGCGGAGCTTCCGGGCTACGCGCACCAGTTGTCGCGTGGCTACCCGGCGATCCCCACGGTGCTCGGCCCGGATCAGGAGGAGGACTAAAGCCTCACAAGATACGGTAGACACCGTGCGCGCGCTCATCATCATCGACGTGCAGAACGATTTCTGCGAAGGCGGATCACTAGCCGTGGCTGGCGGGGCCGCGGTGGCCCGGGGCATCGCCGCGCTGCTGGCTGCCCCGGACCACGGTTACGACCACGTGGCCGCCACCCAGGATTTCCACATCGACCCGGGCAGCCATTTCTCGGCACACCCGGATTACGCGCAGTCCTGGCCGCCGCACTGCGTCGCGGGCTCGGCCGGCGCGGATTTCCATCACAGCCTGCGCACCGAGCCGATCGAGGCCGTGTTCCGCAAGGGCGCCCACGCCGCCGCCTACAGCGGGTTCGAGGGCATGGACGAACACGGCACCTCGCTCGCCGACTGGCTGCGGCGCCGCGACGTGGACCAGGTGGACGTGGTCGGCATCGCCACCGACTACTGCGTCCGGGCCACCGCGGCGGACGCCGTTAAGTCCGGCCTGCGCACCCGCGTGCTGCTCGGCCTGACCGCGGGGGTCGACGCGGGCACGACCGCCGAGGCCATCGCGGCGCTGAAAGCCGTCGGCATCGAAGTCGCGCCCGCTTAGCGTCCGCGACGGGTCTAGCGCTGCAGCGGCTTCCCGAGCGGCAGCGCGCCGCCTCCCGTGGCCACCGACGCGGTATGGACGTACAGGTAGACGCCGATCGCGGCGAATGCCAGGATCACGTAGCCGCCCGCCTTCAGCACCCCCGACGAGTTCTCGTTGACGCCGAGGAAGACGAGCAGCAGCGCCACGTCTACCAGCACGAACACGGCCGTGAACGCGAGCGGCAGCCGGAGCGTCGCTATCGTGAGCATGACCATCACGACCAGCCAGGCGACGAGGAACAGTTCCTGCGTGGCCTGCACCGAGGCGGGCGCCACGCCGAACCAGTTGTGGTTCAGCCCGATGACCAGGACCGCGTAGCTCAGCCAGAACCCGCCGAAGATCCCGAACACGCTCGCCACCGCTGTCTGCCCCAGCGACGCGCTCCAGATCGTCGCCAGGAACAGGCCGACCGAGGTCGCCGTGAGGATGATCGGTACGGCCGCGCCGACGGCGGCGGCCGGGACCACGCCGACTAGCGCGAGGCCTAGGGCCACGGATCCGACGACGAAGCAGGGCAGTCCCAGTGCGGCGGGATCACCGGCCAGCGGACCGGCGGCCCGCTCCTCGGCGTCCTGAATGCTGGCGGCGGACGGACTCTCGTCGACGGGGCCTGCTTGGCCCGGAATAGCGGCAGCGTCAGCGCTCATCGCTACGCTCCTTCGCGTTTGGCGTCCCGCCTGCGCGGGCTTAATGCATCCGTACGCCGTGCGCGGCAGGCACGTGTTCTCACTTTGAACCAGTCCGTCACTGGAGGCGCGACGGAGGCCAGCGGCTCAGCGGCTCAGCGGCGGGAGAGGGCCCATTGCCGGATCTTGTCGATCCGGGCCTGGATCTGCTCCGCGGACGCCTGCGGGATCGCCGGGCCGCCGCACGCGTTGCGCAGTTCAGCGTGGATCACGCCATGCGGCTGACCGGTCCGGTGGCTCCACGCGCCGACGAGCCCGTTCAGTTCCTTCCGCAGCGTGGCCAGCCCTTCCCGGCTCACAGTCGCCGCGGGTGCGGCCGAGAACGTCGACACCGCGGCGGGTGGCGCGGCCGGAGGTGTGGCCGGAGGTGCGGCGGGTGACGCGGCCGACGAGGAAGCGCTGGACGACCGGGCCGACAGCTGCTGCGACTGCCGCTTGCGCAGCAGCAAGGCCATCTGTTCGGGCTCGAGGAGCCCCGGCAGCCCGAGATAATCCTCTTCCTCGAGCGAGCCGGCCTCGGTCGCCGTGCCGAACTCGCCGCCGTCGAACAGCACCCGGTCGAA
>DASZKN010000192.1:0-11804 GCA_035552855.1 Trebonia sp.
GCCGAGGCGTTCCGCGAGGACGTGCTGCGCGACCAGCGCGAGCGCGCGACGATGTCGATGCTCGTGACGCCGCAGATGCTCAACACGATGGCACCTTGGGTCGCACCCGACCAGCCCGGCTTCACCGACGCGTTCTACGCCGACCCGGTGCGCCGGTACATGCTGCCCGTGTACAGCGACCGGCAGCCCGAGTGGCCCTCGCATCCGTACGCGCAGCGCGACTCGCTGCACGAGGCGGAGATGTGGGCGGTCGAGGGCCTGACCCACCGGTACCCGACCAAGGTGCTCGCCGAGCTGCTGCCTACCTGCCCGCAGTACTGCGGGCACTGCACGCGGATGGACTTGGTCGGCAACTCCACGCCGTCGGTGACCAAGCACAAGCTGGCGCTCGCCCGCGAGGACCGGCTGGGCGCGATGCTCAGCTACCTGCGGCGGACGCCGGGCGTGCGCGACGTGGTCGTGTCCGGCGGCGACGTCGCCAACCTGCCGTGGCCGCGGCTGGAGGCGTTCGTGGCCGCGCTGCTCGAGATCGACTCGGTCAGGGACATCCGGCTGGCGTCCAAGGCGCTGATGGGGCTGCCCCAGCACTGGCTGTCGGCCGAGGTGCGGGCCGGCATGGAACGGCTGGCGACGGTCGCCCGGTCGCGGGGCGTGTCGCTCGCCATCCACACCCACGTGAACGCCGCCCAGTCGGTGACGCCGCTCGTCGCGCGGGCCGCGGCCGCGATGTTCGAGGCCGGCGTGCGGGACGTGCGCAACCAGGGCGTGCTGCTGCGCGGCGTGAACTCGACGCCGGCGGAGCTGCTCGACCTGTGTTTCGCGCTGCTGGATGAGGCGCGGATCATGCCCTACTACTTCTACATGTGCGACATGATCCCCGGAGCCGAGCACTGGCGGCTGAGCGTCGCGGAGGCCCAGGCGCTGCAGTCGGCGATCATGGGGTACCTGCCCGGGTTCGCGACGCCCCGCGTGGTCTGCGACGTGCCGTACGTCGGCAAGCGCTGGGTACACCAGGTCGCGCGCTACGACACCGCGCGCGGCATCTCGTACTGGACGAAGAACTACCGGACGGCCATCGAGGGCGAGGACCCGCTGGCGCTCGGCCGCGAATACGCCTACTACGACCCGATCCACCTGCTGCCGGCCGAGGGCCAGGAGTGGTGGCGGACCCGGTCCCGGGCGGCCGACGGGGAGCTCGCCGGCATAAGTTAGGGGCATGACACGGCGCAGCGAGCAGATCAGCCTCCACCTGAACGCGTACGTCAACGCGCATAGCACGCCGCCGGACGCGATCTTGCGGGAGCTGGCGGCCGAGACGGCGGAGCGGTACCCCAACGACGTCAGCCTCCAGGTCGCGCCCGAGGAGGGCACGCTGCTGACCGTGCTGACAATGATCGCCGGGGCGCGCCGCGCGATCGAGATCGGGACGTTCACCGGGTACTCGTCGATCTGCATCGCCCGCGGGCTGGCCGACGGCGGGCAGCTGCTGTGCTGCGACGTGAGCGAGGAGTGGACGTCGATCGCGCGCCAGTACTGGGACAAGGCCGGCCTGGCGGACCGGACAGAGCTGAGCCTGGGGCCGGCGCTCGGCACGCTCCGGGCGATGCCGCGCGCGGAGACGTTCGACCTCGCGTTCATCGACGCCGACAAGGTGTCCTACCCCGCGTACTGGGCGGAGATCGTGCCCCGGGTGCGCGCCGGGGGCGTCATCCTCGTCGACAACACGTTCTCCCACGGCCGGGTGCTCGACGCCGGGAACGACAACCCGTCGGTGATCGCGGTGCGCGCGCTGAACGACATGGCCGCCGCCGACGAGCGGGTCGCGCTGGTCATGGTCCCGGTCGGGGACGGGCTGACGGTCGCGTATAAGCGGTGAGCGGGCTCGGTGCCGATGGCGCCGCCGAGGTACAGCTCGCCGATCTCCGGGTGCTCGAGCACTTCCCGGCCGGTGCCGGACAGCCGCACGATCCCGTTCTCCAGCACGACGCCGTGCCGGGACAGCTTCAGGCCGGCCCGGGCGTTCTGCTCGACGAGCAGGATCGTCGTTCCCCGGGCGTTCAGCTGCCTGACCGCCTGGAAGACCGACTTGAGCACCAGCGGGGACAGGCCCATCGACGGCTCGTCGAGCAGGATCAGCGCCGGGTCGAGCATGAGCGCGCGGGCGAACTCCACGAGCCGCTGCTGCCCGCCCGAGAGCGCGCCCGCCTTCAGCTCCGCCCAGTCCGCTACCTGGGGGAACATGTCGAAGACGGCCTGCCTCCGGCGGCCGCCGAGCGCCTTGTCGGACAGGATGTAGCCGCCGAGATCGATGTTCTCCCTGACCGTCATGTCCGGGAACAGGCTGTGGTTCTGCGGCACGTGGACGACGCCCATCTTCAGGATCTGCCGGGGCGACTTGCCGGCCAGCCGCTCGCCGCGCAGCGTGACGGTGCCGCGCCGCGGCCGCAGGAGGCCGCTGATCACGCGCAGCAGCGTCGACTTGCCCGCGCCGTTCGGACCGACGACGCAGGTGATCTCCCCCGCGGGCACCGCGAACGTGACGCCGCGCAGCACGTCGCCGCCGCCGTAGCCGGCCACGACGCCGTCGACGACGAGCGCCGGGGCCTGCTCACTCGCTGGCGGCCGCTCACTCGCTGGCGTGCTCATCGTCGCCCTCCCTGGATTCCGCGCCGTCCGCGTCGCCTTCCTCGTCGTCCGCGAGATCCGCGCCGAGGTAGGCGTCGAGCACCCGCTTGTCGGTCCTGACGATGTCCGGCGGGCCGCTCGCGACCACGGCGCCGGACTCCAGCACGGTGACGGTGGCGCACAGGCCCATCACGAACTCCATGTTGTGCTCGACGATCAAGAACGTCGTGCCCTGGTCGTTGAGCTCGCGGATCCGCCCGGCGATGTGGTTGATCAGCGTCGGGTTCACGCCGCCGGCCGGCTCGTCCAGCAGGATCACCGCCGGGTCGGCGATCAGCACGTAGGCGAGTTCGAGCAGCTTGCGCTGGCCGTAGGACAGCGATCCCGCCAGCAGGCTCGCGTGGCGGCCGAGGCCGACGAACGCGAGCAGTTCGTGCGCGCGCCGCCGGTGGTTGCCCCGTTTGTGCTGAGCGGCCACGAGCATGTTCTCCAGCACGGTGAGCCGCGGGAAGATCCTGGTCAGCTGGAACGTGCGACCGATGCCGGCGGCGAAAACCTTGTCGGGCGGCGAATTCGTGATCGGCCGGTCGGCGAAGTACACGTCGCCGGCGTCGGCGCGCTCGTAGCCGGTGATGACGTTGAAGAGGGTGGTCTTGCCGGAGCCGTTCGGGCCGATGAGGCCGGCGACCGTGCCCTCGGCCACCTCGATCGTCGCCCCGTCGAGCGCCTGGACGCCGCCGTACGCCTTCCTGACCCCGGCGGTCCGCAGCAGCGCGGTCACCGGGCACCTCCCGAGCCGACCGCCGTGTCGGTGGCGGTCGGAGCCGCCGGGGCGTCTGGAGCGGCCGCCGGCGGGCCGGCGGGCAGTACCGCCGGGCGACCGCGCGTGCGCAGCCAGGTGAGCCACTCGCCGCCGGTCGGGATGACGCCGCGCGGCACGAACAGCACCACGACGAGGAAGACCGCGCCGAGCAAGATCTCGCTGAGGTAGCCGCCGGAGAACTGGGACTGGGTGTTCAGCCACAGGGTCAGCGGCTCGATGACCAGCGCGCCGAGCACCGGCCCGGCGACCGTCCCGTAGCCGCCGAGGAAGGCCATGAGCACCACGGTCAGGTCGAACAGCGGGTCGAAGCCGGTCTGCGGCTCCACCTGGTTGATGTAGTAGAACCACACGGCGCCGATCATCGCGGTGATCGCGCCGGAGAGGACGAACGCGGTGAGCTTGACCCGCATGGCCTTGACGCCAAGGCCGCGGGCGCGGTCCTCGTCATCCCTGATCGCCCGCAACCGGAGCCCGAAGCGGCTTCGCCGGATCAGCCACGCGATCGTGACCGTGCCCGCCGCGTAGCCCAGGGCGATGTAGTAGAAGGGCGTGTTGTACCCCGACGACGGCCAGCTCAGGAACGGGGACGACAGACCGCTCGACCCGCCGGTGAAGGAGAAGTTGAACGCCATCAGCTGGAAGATGAAGAAGACGGCGATCGTGATCACGATGAACGTGTGCCGCCGCACGCGCAGGGCGATCAGCCCGAACGGGACCGCGATCGCCGCTCCGACGGCCGCGCACAGCGGCAGCAGCGCGAACACCGTGGTCCCGTTGATGTTCCAGTCTTTGGCCGCGATGCCCATGGCGTAGGCGCCGCTGCCGAAGAAGACGGCGTGGCCAAGCGAGATATAGCCGGTGTGGCCGGAGAAAATGTTCCACGCGCTGGCCACGGTCACGAAGATCAGCGCGAATACGCCGTAGTTAGTGACCGCGGGGTTGGTGAACACCTGCGGGAACGCGATCGCGACCGCCACCAGGACGGCGAGGCCGCCGAGCCGGACGGAAACTGGTTTCACTGCGCTGCCCTTCACTGGGCCCGCACCGCCTTGCGCCCGAAGAAGCCATTAGGCCGGATCAGCAGCACCAGCACGAGCGCCGCGTAGAAAACGACGATCGCCCAGGTCGGGTACCAGATCGTCACCACCGACTCCAGGGTGATCATGAAGACGGACGCGGCCAGGGCACCGCCGATGCTGCCGAGACCGCCGAGAATGACGATCGCCAGCAGCCGGGAGATGAGGTCGTACCCGCTGTTTGCGTTGAACGCGTTGGTCGCGCCGTACACCATCCCGCCGACCGCGGTCACCGCCACGCCGATGCCGAAGGTCAGGGCGGCGACCCGGTTCACGTCGATGCCGATGAGCCGGGCGGCCGTCTCGTCCTGCATGGTGGCGCGGACGCTGCGCCCGAACCTGCTCCGGTACAGCAGCAGGTAGATCGCCACCACGAGCACGATCGCGAGCAGGAAGCCATAAAGATAGATGTACGGCAGGTAGAAGCCGGGCAGGTGCAGGCTCCCGGTCGTGTACGAGGCGCTGAGCTGCACGTTGTTCGCGCCGTAGAGCTTATAGAGGATGCCCTCGACGATCAGCGCCACCGCGTACGTGACCAGCAGGGTCATCGAGGTCCGCTCGGTACCGCGCAGGCGGCGGATGAACGCCCAGTGAATCACGACGCCGATGGCGAACATGGCGGGGATCGTGATCAGCAAGCCCACGAACAGGTCGATGTGCGCCCTCGTCGACAGCGAGTAGGACAGGTAGGCGCCCAGGATGACCAGGACGCCCTGGGCGATGTTGATGATGTCGAGCACGCCGAAGATCAGCGTCAGCCCGACCGCCATCAACGCGTACACGCCGCCGACGAGGATGCCGTCGACCACTGCTTCGTATATCTGCCGCGCCATCGAGATCGTCAGCTAGCCCAGGCCGGCTTGGTCGCGAGGATCGGGCTGGACCCGGGCGCGTTCGCCGGCAGGACCTGGGTATAGCCCCCGTTCTTCTGCCACTGGAAGACGAAGGACGCCGCGGCGCCGTTCTCGCCGAGGCTGTCGAACTTGACCGGCCCCTGCACGCTGCTCAGCGTGGCGCCGCTGTGCAGATAGCTGATGATCTTCGAATTGTCCGTGCCGCCGGTCGCGGTGATGGCCTGCGCGGTGACCTGGCCGACCGAGTACGCCTCGGCGACGTCGGCGTTCACGCCGGACGCGCTGCCGCCGTACTTCGCGACGTACTCCTTGACCATCTGCTGGCTCGCGGCGTTCGGGTAGCCCGGGTACCAGCCGTTCGGCACCATCATGCCGGTGGCGTTGCCCGTCCCCACCGCGGACGTGAACGCCGAGCCCTGGTCGGGGCCCGCCGCCGCGATGAACATCTTCGGCGTGTAGTGCTGCTGCTCGAACGCCTGCATGAACGCGCCGACGGTCGGCGCGTCCGTGGAACCCAGCACCACTAGCTGCGCGCCGGTGCCGGCGACCTGGTCGGCGGGCGCCTTGTAGTCGGCGACCTCCTCGGGGAAGGTCTTTGAGTACACGGTCCGCACGCCCAGCTTCTGCAGCTTCTGCTGCGCGAGCTGGACCGGCGGGTCGGCGAACGGGTCTTGCGCCATCGGATAGGCCGCGGTCTTCGGACGCTGGCCCGGCGGCAGCGAGGCCACCCAGTTCACGAACGGGACCAGTTCGTCGGCGATCGGCAGGCTGACGTCGAACGTATTGCGGTCCGACTGGTTGGCGGGCGCGTCGAACACGGTCGGCGCGCCGCCGGCGCCCTCCACGAACGCGTAGCCGGCCCGCGCGGCCACCGCCTCCGCGGGCGTGGTCAGCAGCGAGGAGAACGGCCCGAAGGTCAGGCCGACGTGATCGGCGTTGATCAGCGTCTGGTAGTTCGTCACCACCTGGTTAGCCGAGCTGGCGTCGTTCAGGATCGTCAGCTTGACCGGCCGGCCGAGAATCCCGCCCTTGGCGTTCACGTCCTTAGCCCACAGCTCATATCCCTTCTCGAAGGCCTGCCCGTCAGCGGAGAAGTCGCCGGTGAGGGACAGCGACGCACCGATCGTGATCGGGCTCTTGGTCGGTGAGCCGCCCGAGGGGCCGCCGCCCGCCGCGGTGCCGCTGCTAGCCGCGCTGCCGCAGGCCGCCAGGGCGCCCGCGGAGAGCGCCGCGACGGCACCCGCGGCGAATACGTTCCTGGAGAACCAGTTTCTGAAGAACCAGGGAAGGCCAGATCGCACGCCTGGTCCCTCCTTCCTATTCGCTCAAATTCTGGGGCGAGTCCGTCCGGCACATCCGCGTGCTCGCTTTCGAGAGCCAGGCCGGCGGACTCGGCTTCCTGCTGCACAAAAGCGGCGAAACCGACATCGCCGTAACCTCGTCCCACCAACCCCTGAGTGAGCTGCGATTGCGCACCCGTGCGCAACAATCGTTTGCACCAGAGCGTGCCCCGTCGCCGCTACGTTGTCAATCCTCGGCGGGGAATCCGTTATACACCCGTGTTACTCTGGATTTCCGCTAAAGAATTTCAGCATTAACGGCCGTGCGAGGGGCGGCGGAGCGGCACCGCGTTCGACGTGCCAGCCTGGCCCCCGGCCGCGTCCGCCACCGCCTCCGGCGACAGCGGCATGGCCGAGCCGCGCGCCACCAGCTCGGGGGCCAGGTAGAGGATCTTCACGGTTTCCTCGCCGCCCTCGACCCGCTCCAGCAGCAGCTTGGCGGCCTCGGTGCCCAGCCGGTAATGCGGGAACCGGACCGTGGACAGCGGCGGCCGGAGCCGGTCGATGAACGGCATGTCGTTGAAGCCGATGACCGATATCTCGTCCGGGCACCGCAGCCGGAGCTCGTCGAACGCGCCGTAGCACCCGACCGCGAGCATGTCGTTGGCCGCGACGATCGCGGTAAGTCCCGCGTCCCTGGCCAGCAGCTCGCGACAGCAGCGCAGCCCCTCTTCGATCGAGTAGGCAGTGGCGTAGACGAGCTGGTTCTCACCGACGTCGAGGCCACGGGCGCGCATGCTGTCGGTGAACCCGCGCAGCCGCAGCACGCCGGTCGAGATTTCCTGCGGCCCGGCGATATGCCCGATCCTGGTGTGCCCGAGCGAGACGAGGTGGTTGACGGCGGCCCTGATGCCCGCCTCGTTGTCCACGGCCACCGACGAGAACGGATAGCCCTGCGCGGTGCGGTTCATCAGCACGACGGGCAGCCCCGCCTCGGCGGCCTCCGCGAGAATGGGGCTGTGCAGGGTCGCGGTCGCGAGCACGAAGCCGTCGACGTGCCGCGCGCGCATCTGGTCGAAGATCATGCGCTCGCGCCGCTCGTCGGAGTCGGTGTTGCCGAGCAGCGCGACGTAGCCGTGCTCGGCGAGCCTGTCCTCCAGACCGCGGACGATGGGCGGGAACAGCGGGTTGTTCAGGTCCGGGATGAGGACGCCGATCGTGTGCGACCGGCGGGTGCGTAGCGAGCGCGCGACCGGATTCGGCCGGTAGCCCAGGCGTTCCGCGGCCGCGCTGACCCGGTGCGCGGTCTCCTCGCTGACGAGCAGCCGCGTGCCCGGGTTGAGCGCGCGCGACGCGGTCGCGGGGTGCACGCCAGCGGCTGCTGCCACGTCCCGCAGCGTCGCGGGCCGGTCCGACGTCGCCATAGTTTCCCAGCACTCCCGCCGTAGTCACGAATTTGCTCAACCCTACCGTGCCGGAGGGTAACCCGGCGAGCACCTCATTGCGCTGACCTCGTTAAATGTCAACGCCGCGTTTCCCGCCGGCTGCCCAGCCCGTCGCCGGCAGCCACACGGAAACTTACGCCCGCCTGTGCTCCGGTGTCCCAGCCGAGCGGGATGGCTACGTGGTCTGGGATGCGCGGCGGCTGGGCCGCCACTCCCAGGCAGGGCGGTCTCGCTCGAGGAGCACGCGGGCGCCCGTGGGACGATGGAGGCATGCGGATCACTGGCGTGGAATCGACAGACTTGTTCCAGGGCAGCACCAGCCGCCCGCTCCAGCTAATCCGGGTCACCGTCGAAGGCACCGGACCAGCGGACGCGAACACGCCGGCCACGTTGCGCATCGAAGGAACGAACGTCGAGACGCCAGTGCCGTTCGGGATAAGGGGACCGGGACCGGCGGAAAGCCGCGGTTACGAGGTGGCCGTCGCCACCGCGGGCCGGCCGGGCACGACGCTGCCGGTCACGGTCATCCTCGAGACGGACGACGCGCGCGTCAGCTGCGACGCGCGCGTGACGATCGCCGAGACCGGCTGGACGATGTGGATGGTCAGCCACTTCCACTACGACCCCGTCTGGTGGTCCACGCAGGGCCAGTTCGCCGAGGCCCGGCTCGTGCTCCCCGACGAGGACGGCGAGCTGCCGGACACGCGGACGGCGTTCGAGCTGGTCCGGCTGCACATGGAAAAGGCCCGGCGGGACCCTGACTACAAGTTCGTGCTCGCGGAAATCGACTACCTCAAGCCGTACTTCGACGCCTTCCCGCACGAGCGCGCCGAGCTCAAGGCGCTGCTGCGGGACGGCCGCGCGGAACTCGTGGGCGGTACCTACAACGAGCCGAACACGAACCTGACCAGCGCCGAACTCACGATCCGCAATGCCGTGTACGGCATGGGGTACCAGCGCGGCGTGCTCGGCGCGGACCCGGCGAGCGCGTGGATGCTCGACTCCTTCGGGCACGACCCCGGGTTCCCCGGGCTGATGGCGGCCGCCGGCCTCACGAGCTCGTCGTGGGCCCGCGGGCCGTTCCACCAGTGGGGCCCGGCGGAGAACGAGCGCATGCAGTTCCCCGCCGAGTTCGAGTGGGTCTCCCCCGACGGCACCGGGCTGCTCACGGCCTACATGGCCAACCACTACGGCGCGGGCTGGTCGCTGCACGGGGCGCCGGACTTGGCGGCGGCGCGGGAGGCCGCGTACCGGGAGTTCCGGGGGCTGGCGCCGGTGGCGGCGACGAAGAACGTCATGCTCCCCGTCGGCGCGGACCACGTGATCCCGGCGCGCTGGGTGACCGACATCCACCGGTCGTGGAACGAGAAGTACGTATGGCCGCGGTTCGTGACCGCGATACCGCGGGACTTCTTCGACGCGGTGCGGGCCGAGGCGGGGTGGGGCGGCGGCGCGGCGGGCGGCGGCGCGCGGATCACCCCGCAGACCCGCGACATGAACCCGGTCTACACCGGCAAGGACGTCTCCTACGCCGACACCAAGCAGGCGAACCGGGCCGGCGAGACCGCCGTCGCCGAGGCGGAGCGGCTGGCCACGCTGGCCTGGCTGGACGGCGCCCCCTACCCCGCCGAGTCGCTGGACAAGGCGTGGCGCCAGCTCGCCTACGGCGCGCACCACGACGCGATCACGGGCACCGAGTCCGACCAGGTGTACCTGGACCTGCTGGCCGGGTGGCGGGAGGCGTGGGAGCGCGGGGCGCGGGCGCGGGAGTCGGCGGTGTCGTTCCTGGCGGGGTCCGGCGGCTCAGTGCCGGAAGGCCGCGGCGTCACGGTGGCCAACGGCCTGACGCGCGGGCGCGACGGGATGGCGACGGTCACGGTGACGCTCGAGGAGCCGGGCACGCCGTGGCTCGCGGTCTTCGACGGCGGCGCCGAGGTGCCCGCGCTGGCCGACGGCGTGCGGCGGCACGCCGACGGGACGCTCGCGCAGGCGACGCTGACGTTCCGCGCGACCCGCGTGCCGGGCCTCGGCTGCCGCCGGTACGCGCTGCGGCCGGTGCCGGCGGCGCCGGCCGACCCCGGCTGGACCCGGCGGCCCGGGGCGAGGATCGAGAACGACACGCTCGCGGTCACCGCCGATCCCGCGCGCGGCGGGGCGCTGACCAGCGTCATCGACAAGCACACCGGCCGCGACGCGCTGCGCGGCCCCGGCAACGAGCTCATGCTGCAAGAGGAATACGACAAGCACCCGCGCTGGGGCGAGGGACCGTGGCACCTGTCGCCCACGGGCCCGGGCACCGGCTCGGCGGCCGCCCCGGCGACGTCGCTCGTCGCCCAGCGCTGCCCCGTCGGATCGCGGCTGGTCGCGACGTTCCCGCTCGGCGACCTCGCGATCACGCAGGAGACGATCCTGTGGGACGGCGCGGACCGCGTCGAGTTCCGCACGCACGTGTCCGGCTCGATCGGCAAAGACCGGCTGCTCCGCGTGCGCTTCCCGGCGGACGTGCCCGGCGGCCTGCCGGTGTACCAAACGGCGACGGCGGTGATCGGACGGCCGTTCGGGCTGCCGGAAGCCGACGTGGCCGCGCACGCGTGGACGCTCGACAACCCCGCCAACCAGTGGTTCGGCGTCGGCGCGGTGGCGGACGTCACGCTCTCGGCGCCGGAGGCCGCGGTCCCCGCGCGGCAGGCGCTCGGTGTCGCCGAGGTCATCACCCCCGATGCACCGGTCGCGCCCTTCCGGCTCGCCCGCGATCTCCTCGTCGCGCTCGCGGGCACGGGCGTCACGGCGACGTGCTCGCGAGCGTCGGGGCCCCGCTACGGGGCGATGGACATCGACTCGAACCTGCCGGACTTCCGGATCGCGATCGGCGGCCCCGACGAGAACGCGTTCACGGCGGAGGTGCTGGCGGCCGCCGGCCCGGCGGCCGGGCAGCGGCTCGCGAAGCTGATGGCGGACGGCGGCGGCGCGCGCCTGTGGGTGCCGGGCACGCGAAGCCGCGCGGCGGCGTCCGGGCCGGACGCGGACCTGCGCGGGCCGCGGGACCTGCCGGTGCTGATCGTCGCGGGCGCGGCGGCGGCCGAGACCGAGCGGGCGGTCGGCGACCTGATCGCGGAGCTGCGGACGGGTTCGGTGCGGGCGGACCGGGCGGATGAAACCGGCGAGCCGGATCCCGCGCTCGCCGACGGGACCGTTGGCGTGTTCAACCGGGGCACGCTGTCCGCCGTGGTCACACCGGACGGGACACTGTGGATGTCGCTGCTGCGCGCCTGCTCAAGCTGGCCGAGCGGCGTGTGGATCGACGGCGACCGGCGCACCGCGCCGGACGGCAGCAGTTTCGCGTGGCAGCACTGGAGCCACACGTTCGCGTACGCGCTCGCCGTGACCGGCGGCGGGTGGCGCGCGGCGGGCTTCAACGCGCGCGCCGAGGACTACAACCACGAGCTGATCGCGGTCGTCGGCAGCGCGGGCTCGGCTTCGGGCGCGGGCGAGGTTTCGGGCGCGAGCGTCGACGCGCCGAACGTCACGCTGACCGCCCTCAAGCCCCGCGGCAACCCGCTCGCGGCGGGCCTGCCAGGCGCGCCGGCCGGCGACCGGATCGTGACGGCGCGGCTGCGCGAGACAGACGGCCGCCCGGCGGTCGCGCGCGTCCGGATCGCGCCGGGCATCGCGGCCGCGTGGCGGTCGGACCTGCTCGAGGA
>DASZKN010000193.1:0-3624 GCA_035552855.1 Trebonia sp.
GAACCCGGCCTCGGCCCCGGCGCTCGGCGAGACGGCGGTCCCGTCGATCGAGGAGGCGCCCGCGCCCGCGATCGACGACGTGGCGGTGCCGCCGGTGCCCGAGGTCGAGCCGGCCCCCGCCACGACGGAGGAGGGTGAGCCGTCCCGCATCCCCGGGCACTAGTGTTCTCCTCATGCAGAAGTGGGAGTACGTGACGGTACCGCTGCTTGTCCACGCGACCAAGCAGATCCTCGACAACTGGGGCGACGAAGGGTACGAGCTCGTGTCCGTCGTGCCAGGCGCAAACGCCGAGCAGCTCATCGCCTACATGAAGCGGCCGAAGCAGTGAGCGGGGCGGAAGCGCGCCTGGCCGGGCTCGGGCTGACGCTGCCGGCGGTGACGCCGCCGGTGGCCGCCTACGTCCCGGCGGTGCGCACGGGAAATTACGTCTACACGTCCGGCCAGCTGCCGATGGTGGCCGGCAAGCTCCAGGGAACGGGCAAGGTCGGCGACGCGGTAACGACCGAGGACGCCGCGAGTATGGCGCGGACCGCCGCGCTCAACGCGCTCGCGGCGGCGGCGTCGGTGGCGGGCGGGCTGCGGGCGATCACCCGCGTCGTCAAGGTAGTCTGCTTCGTCGCCAGCGACCCTTCGTTCACCCAGCAGGCTCAGGTGGCGAACGGGGCGAGCGAGTTGCTGCTCGAGGTGTTCGGCGAGGAGGGCAGGCACGCCCGCAGCGCGGTCGGCATGGCGGTGCTCCCGCTCGACTCGCCCGTCGAGGTTGAGATCGTCGTCGAGGTCGCGTGAGCAAGCGGCTTCGGCTGAACTGGTCCGACGGCCGGCTCGCGGAGCGGGCCGCCGCGATCTCGGAAGGCCGGGTGGCGCCCGCCCCGCCGCGTGACGCGGCGACGGTGGTCGTGGCCAGGGCCGTCGGCCGCGGGGCAGAGATCCTGATGCTGAAGCGGCCCGGCTCGATGGTCTTCGCGGCCGGCGCCTACGTGTTCCCGGGCGGCTCCGTGGACGCAGCCGACGCCGATCCCGGGATTCGCTGGCGCGGGCCGGCGCCCGCGCAGTTCGGCGCGCGGCTCGGTGCCGCGCCGGAACTGGCGCGCGCCCTGGTCGTCGCCGCCGTGCGGGAGACGTTCGAGGAGTCCGGTGTGCTGCTGGCAGGCTCGCCGGACGGCGGCCCGGCCGGTGGCCCGGTCGCCGTGGCGGGCCCCGGCTGGGAACGCGATCGCGCGGCGCTCAACTCCGGGGAGCTCTCGTTCCCCGCCCTGCTCGCCCGGCGTGACCTGGCCGTGCTCGCGGACCGGCTGGTCCCGTGGGCGCGGTGGATCACTCCGGAGGCCGAGCCGAAACGCTTCGACGCCCGGTTCTTCGCGGCGCTGATGCCGCCGGGGCAGGCGATCGCCGCCCACGAGGCCGAGGCGGACAACCTGGCCTGGATCGCGCCCGAAGCCGCGCTCGCATCCGCGCGGGCCGGCGAGATCATGCTGCTGCCGCCGACGGCCGTCATCCTCGGGGAGTTCGCCTGCATGGACGACCTCGCCACGACGCTCGCCGCGCACCGCGCGATCACGCCGGTTCAGCCGCGCATCGTCGCCGGGAATGACCGCGCGTGGCTGGAAATCCCCGACGAGGTGGTTTACCCGCTATGACGTCGCCCCTCCGGGAGATCGATGGTGGCGGGAGCGAGCGGGCCACCTGCGTGCTGGCCCCGAATCCGTCCCCGATGACGCTCGACGGCACCAACACGTGGGTGATCGCCGAGCCGGGATCGGCCGGCGTCGTCGTGGTCGACCCGGGTCCGGACGACGAGGAGCATCTCCGGCGCGTGCTGCGCGCCGCTACCGCCGGGGACCGCCGGGTGGCGCAGATCGTCCTGACGCACGGCCACCTGGATCACTCGGGCGGTGCCGCCCGGTTCGCCGGGCTGGCGGGCGCCCCGGTCGGCGCGCTGGACCCGGCGCTGCGGCTGGGCACCGAGGGGTTCGCCGCCGGCGACGTGATCACGGCCGCGGGGTGCGAATTGCGGGTCGTGGGGACGCCCGGGCATTCGGCGGATTCGCTGAGCTTGCTGCTCGAGGCCGACGACGCCCTCCTGACCGGCGATACCGTACTCGGCCGGGGCACCGCGGTCATCGCCCAGGACGGCGGGCTCGGCGACTACCTCCGGACGCTGGATGAGCTGCGAAGAATCGCGGTCACCAGGGGGCGTTCAGGAGAATTGAAGTTGCTATTGCCCGGGCACGGGCCGGTGCTGACCGACCCGGCGGGAGTGCTGGACTACTACATCGGGCACCGCCGGGAGCGGCTCGATCAGGTCCGGGCGGCGCTCGCCGCCGGCGCGCGGACACCCGCCGAGGTGGTCGCCATCGTGTACGCCGAAGTCGACCGGGCGCTGTGGCCCGCGGCGGAAGTGTCCGTCCGCGCGCAGCTTGACTATCTGGGCGATGCCTAGCGGGCGCGCTTGCGCAGCCGCTCGGCGTCGAGGATCAGCACCGAGCGAGCCGAGATCTGGAGCCAGCCGCGGGCGGCGAAGTCCGCCAGCGCCTTGTTGACCGTCTCCCGGGAGGCGCCGACGAGCTGCGCCAGTTCCTCCTGGGTGAGGTCGTGATGCACGTGCAGGCCGTCCGGCTCCTGCCTGCCGAAGCGGTCCGCGAGATCGAGCAGGTTCTTCGCGACCCGGCCGGGCACGTCGGTGAACACGAGGTCGGCGGTCACGTCCTGCGCGCGGCGCAGGCGCCGCGCCAGTGCCCGCAGCATGTGCAGTGACACTTCCGGGCGTTCCCGGACCCAGGGCATCAGGTCTTCGTGCTTGAGCGACGCCAGCAACGCGTCGGTCACCGCGCTCGCGCTTGACGTCCGCGGCCGCGGGTCGAACAGCGAAAGCTCTCCGAACATCTCTCCTGGCCCGATGACGCTGAGCAGGTTCTCCCTGCCGTCCGCCGCGGCGCGTGTCAGCTTCATCTTGCCGTCAAGCACCACGTACATCGCATCGCCGTCGTCGCCCTCCATGAACAGGTGCTCGCCGCGGGACAGCTTCACTTCAGCCATCTGGCGCCGGAGCGCGCGAGCGCCCTCATCGTCGAGCCCATCGAACAGGGGCGCCCGTCTGAGCACTCCTTCGGCGTTCTCCACCGGTCCTCCTTGCTGCAAGCCTTGCAACTACTAAGTGTGATGCATGCGACGACCTGGTTAGTTCGCGGCACCCAAGGTACCCTCGCCACGGAGCGGGACGGCGGGAAACACTGGCGGAACTCCCAGCTAAGAGCCTTGCCGCCCGTTGATTCTGGCCGCGTAACAGCCGCGCGGTTCCTGTCGCTAGCGGCCGAAGACATAGCGGATCCGGCGAGCTAGCCGCCGGTCGGCGTCAGTTCGCGCTGGAGCAGCAGCGTGTCAAGCCAGTGCCCGTGCTTGAACCCCACGTTCACCAGCCGTCCCGCGTCGGTGAACCCGAAGCGCCGGTGCAGGGCGGCGGATGGCCCGTCGCCGGCGCCCGCGATGACCGCGATCACCTGCCTGGCGCCGGCGTGCGCACTCCGCGCGAGCAGTTCCGGCAGCAGCAGGCGGCCGAGTCCGCGCCCGGTCCAGCCGGGCGCGAGATAGACGGAGTCCTCGACCGTGTGCCGGTAAGCCGGCTT
>DASZKN010000194.1:0-16337 GCA_035552855.1 Trebonia sp.
CGTAGCTGGAGAACGGCACGAGAACGTCCCAGACGGCTTGGGCCGCGTCCTTGGAGTAGCCGTTGGCGGACATGCCGGCGAAGAAGGTCTCGTGCTGTTTGTCGAGCTCTTCCTTCTTCTTCTTGCCCATCGCGCGGCGCAGGATGTCTGCCTGACCGAGGCTGAACCCGGCCACCTTCTGCGCGATCGCCATGACCTGCTCCTGGTAGACGACCAGGCCATAGGTCGGTTCCAGCACCTCCCGCAGCGGCTCCTCCAGCTCCGGGTGGATCGGGGTGATGTCCTGCTGCTTGTTCTTGCGCAGCGCGTAGTTCGTGTGGCTGTTGACGCCCATCGGGCCGGGGCGGTACAGCGCGAGGACGGCGGAGATGTCCTCGAAGTTGTCGGGCCTCATCAGCCGCAGCAGCGACCGCATCGGTCCGCCATCCAGCTGGAAGACGCCGAGCGTGTCGCCCCGGGCGAGCAGTTCGTAGGCCTTCTTGTCGGTCAGCTCGAGGCTGAGCAGGTCGATCTTGGTCTTGCGGTTCTCCTCGATCGCCCTGACCGCGTCGGCCATGATCGTGAGGTTGCGCAGCCCGAGGAAGTCCATCTTCAGCAGGCCGAGGCCCTCGCAGGTCGGGTAGTCGAACTGCGTGATGACCGCGCCGTCCTGGTGCCGCGTCCAGACCGGGATGTGATCGGTCAGCGGCTCGGCGGACATGATGACGCCCGCCGCGTGCACGCCGGGCTGCCTGATCAGGCCCTCGATGCCCTTGGCGGTGTCGAGGATCTTCTTGATGTCGGGGTCGGTCTCGTACATCGTGCGGAGCTCGCCGGCCTCGGAGTACCGGGGATGTTCCGTGTTGAAGATGCCGTCGAGCGGGATGTCCTTGCCCATCACGGCGGGCGGGAACGCCTTCGTGATGCGGTCGCCGACCGCGTAGGGGAAACCGAGGACCCGGGTGGAGTCCTTGATCGCGGCCTTCGCCTTGATCGTGCCGTAGGTGATGATCTGGGCGACGCGATCGGCGCCCCACTTCTGCGTCACGTAGCGGATGACGTCGGACCGGCCGCGTTCGTCGAAGTCCACGTCGATGTCGGGCATCGAGATGCGCTCGGGGTTGAGGAACCGCTCGAAGATCAGCCCGTGCGGGATCGGGTCGAGGTCGGTGATGCCCATCGCGTAGGCGACGATGGAGCCGGCCGCGGAGCCGCGGCCCGGGCCGACCGCCACGCCGTTGTCCTTGGCCCAGTTGATGAAGTCCGCGACGACGAGGAAGTACGCCGGGAAGCCCATCTGGCAGATGATCGAGATCTCGTACTCGGCCTGCTTACGGTGCTGCTCGTCGTAGCCGCCCGGGAAGCGGCGGTCCATGCCCTTCCACACCGCGTCCGCGAACAGCTCGTCCGCGGAGGTGAATCCGTCGGGGATCGGGAACCGCGGCATCAGGTTCACGAACTCGAACATGCCTTGCGTGTCGACCCGGTCGGCGATCAGCAGCTGGGAGTTGCGGCAGCCTTCCTGCCAGATGTCGCTGTTGTTGATCGCGTACATCTCCTGCGGCGACTTGATGTAGTAGCCGGAGCCGTCGAACTTGAACCGGTCCGCGTCCGCCAGCGTCTTGCCCGTCTGGATGCACAGGAGCAGGTCGTGGGAGATGGCGTCGGCTTCTCGCGTGTAGTGCGAGTCGTTGGTGACGACGGGCGGGATGCCGAGCTTTTTCCCGATGTCGAGCAGGCCCGCGCGGACCCGGGTCTCGATGTCGAGGCCGTGGTCCATCAGCTCGAGGAAGTAGTTCTCCTTGCCGAAGATGTCCTGCCACTGAGACGCCGCTGCCAGCGCCTCTTTCTCCTGGCCGAGCCGCAGCCGGGTCTGCAGCTCGCCGGACGGGCAGCCGGTGGAGGCCATCAGGCCGGCGGCGTGCCCGGCGATCAGCTCCTTGTCCATGCGGGGCCACTTGACGAGCCAGCCCTCGGCGTAGGACCGGCTGGTGAGCTTGAAGAGGTTGTGCAGTCCCTCGTTGTTCCGCGCCCAGATCGTCTTGTGCAGGTAGGCGCCGGACGCGGAGACGTCGTCCTTCTTCTGGTGCGGCTGGCCCCAGAGGACGCGGTTGGTGTTGCCGCGGTGCTCGGGTGCGACGTACGCCTCGATGCCGATGACCGGGGTGACGCCCGCGTCCTTGGCCTGCCGGTGGAACTCGGCGGCGCCGTACATGTTGCCGTGGTCGGTCATCGCCACGTGCGTCATGCCATTGGCTTTGACCTCTTTGAACAGCTCCTTGAGGCGAGCCGCCCCGTCGAGCATCGAGTACTCGGTGTGCACGTGGAGGTGGGCGTAGGGGGTGTCGGCCATCGTATTCCTCATCCTCCTGCGTGCTGCGGTGTTTTCCTGCGTGCATGTTGCGTGCATGCTGCGCGCCGCTGGGCCCGGGAGCCTCTCACAGCTCTGGCCGGGCTCAGCGGTCGGAAGTGCTCAACCGGTGTGACCTACCCTAGCGGGTCACGGGCGGATATGTCGCTGCCACGCCGGGCGGACGCGGCTCGCGACCGTGCTGGAGAAGCGATTCGAGCTTGTCTAAGGCGAGGCACTGGCGGGTGACGGAGAACGTCGCGGCCGGGAGCGCGCAGCGGCCGATCGCGAGGGCGAGCACCCGGCGGCCGGCGTCGCGGAACTGCCGGGTCAACCGCAGCGTCGGCTCGGGGCGGCCGCCCCGGTAGAGCAGTTCGGCCGTGCGCGGGCTCGGCGTGATCGCCTCGACGCGGACCTCCTCGTGGTCCGGCGCCAGTCCCAGCGCCCGCAGCAGCGGCTCGGCCATCTCGGCCGCGCCCAGCGCCTCCACCGCCGCGATCCGGTGCGTCCCCGGGACGTGCAGGTCCCAGTGCCCGACGCGGCGCCCCTCGACAAGGACGAGCCGCTCGATGTGGCTGACCGGCGTGCCGGCCGGCACGTCGAGCAGCCTGGCGAGCATGGCGGGCGCGCGCACCGTCCCCGCCCGCAGGACCAGGTAGGAGACCGCCCGGCTGGGCGAGCGCGGCGCGATCTCGGCCCGCATCGCCGCGCCGAGATTCAGCCCGTCGTCGATGCTGATCGGCGGGCTGGTCGTCAGCACGTGGGTGCCGCGGCCGCGTTCCCGGCGGATCAGCCCGTCGGCGGCGAGCAGCGTGAGCGCCTCGCGCAAGGCGTTGCGGGAACAGCCGAGTTCGCTGATCAGCGTGTGCTCGTAGGGCAGTCGCGCGCCGCGCCCCCCGCCGCCGCGCAGCAGGTGCTCGCGGAGCAGGTCCCGCACCAGAGACACCTGCTCGTCACGGCCGCCATTCGCCTTCGCACGCACAGCACAAAGCTATAAATGCCGCATTTCAGTTAAGTAACGCGCCGCCGGTTGCGGCGTAACGTCCCTTGTCATGCGCGTTTGAGCAGCTCAGTTGGCTGCCCGCGGCGGCCGGCGGTGGCGCAACAAGCCGCCGACGCATAGTTAACGCGGCTGAGACCGCCCGTTCCTACCGTCGGACTTCCCGGCTCCCGGAAACGAAAGGGCGCGAACACATGCGACTAGCGGACGACCCGGCCAAGGAGGACTACTCCCTCCGATACACCCCCAGCGAATTCCGGCAATGGCGCCCGCGGCAAGTATGGATAACGGCGATCGGCAGCCTGGCGGCCATGGCGGGCTATTCGCTGGCCGGCAGCTTCGCCCTCGGCTTCGGCTTCCCGAACGCCCTCGTCGGGTTCCTGGTCTCGGGCGCGATCATCTTCGTGATCGGGCTCCCGATCGCCTTCTACATCGCCGACAAGAACATCGACATCGACCTGCTGACGCGCGGCGCCGGCTTCGGGTACCTCGGGTCGACGATCACCTCGCTGGTGTACGCGACCTTTACGTTGATCTATCTCGCGTTCGAGGGATCGATCATGGCGCAGGCGGTGACCGCGCTGACCCACGTCCCGCTGCGCGTCAGCTATGTGATCGTCAGCGTCGCCATCATCCCGCTGGTCATCTACGGGATGCGGTTCACCGCGAAGTTCCAGGCATGGACGCAGCCGCTGTGGATGGCGCTGCTGCTCACGGGCATCATCGCCGTGCTCGTCGCCCCGGGCTCCATCCACGACGTCGCGCGGCTGCACCCGTCCGGCGGCGCCACCGGGCTGACCGTCATCGGGCTCTTCGCGGTCGCGGCGGCCCAGCTATCGGGCGCCGCGCAGTGCGGCGAGCAGGGCGACTACCTGCGGTTCATGCCGGACCGGACGCCGCGGAACCGGCACGGCTGGTGGTTCTCGGTCGTGTTCGGCGGCAGCGGGTTCACATTCATCTTCATCTTCGCCTTCCTCGCCGGGCTGCTGCTCACCGGCTACGCGCTTCCCCGCGTCGGGGCCGCCAACGCCGACCAGCCGGTGGTGATGTTCGACGAGGCGTTCGCGCGGATCCTCGGCCGGGGCGAGCCCGCGCTGGTCGTCGCCGTCATCCTGGTGATCCTCTCCCAGGTGAAGATCAACATCATGAACGCGTACTCGGGGTCGCTGTCCTGGTCGAACTTCTTCTCCCGGCTCCTGCACCGCCACCCCGGCCGGGTGGTGTGGCTGTTCCTGCAGGTGGCGCTCGGCCTGGCCATCATGGAGGCCGGCCTGTTCGCCGTGATGGACAAGGTGCTCGCCGTCTACTCCAACCTCGCGATCGCGTGGATCGGCTGCATCTTCTCCGACCTCGTCATCAACAAGAAGCTGCTGAAGCTCAGCCCGCCGCTCATCGAGTTCCGCCGCGCGTACCTGTACAACTTCAACCCGGTCGGCTTCGGCTCGATGCTGGTGGCGACCGCGGTGTCGTTCGCGGCCTACTTCGGCGCGTTCGGCGCGGACGCCAAGGCGCTGTCCGCGTTCATCTCGCTCGGCGTCGCCGTCGTGCTCCCGCCCGTCGTCGCCTGGGCCACCCACGGCAAGTACTACATCGCCCGCGAGGCCGACCTGCCCGCCGACGAGTCCAAGCTGTTGTGCGTCAAGTGCGAGGGCGAGTTCCCGCGGCTCGACATGGCGGTCTGCGGGTTCCATAACGGCGCGATCTGCTCGCTGTGCTGCAGCACCGACGGCGGCTGTCATGACGACTGCAAAAAGGCGGGCGCGGGGCAGTCAGAAGGGCGCGTTCTGGTGAATCTTGGCCTGCCAGCGCGCCCGCGGCAGCCCGCACTGGACATGACCGTCCGGCTCGCGGAGGGTGAGGGCGCGTGACCGGGCTCACAATCACCGAGGCCGGGCGCGCGCTGCGCGCCGGGGAGATCACCGCGGCGGGGCTGCTGCGCGAGGTCGGCGACCGGGCGGACAAGCTCGACCCGCGGCTCGGCGTGTACCTCACCCGGTTCGCCGAGCGGGCCGCGGCGGACGCCGAGCGGGCCGACCGCGAGCTCGCGGCGGGCATCGACCGCGGGCCGCTGCACGGCATCCCGCTGGGGATCAAGGACATCCTCGCGACCGAGGGCTGGGCGACCACGGGGCAGAGCCTGGTCAACGACCCGGCCTGGTGGCAGGGGAAGGACGCTCCGGTCGTCGCGCGGCTGCGGGCGGCGGGCGCGGTCATCACCGGCAAGACCACCACGATGGAGTACGCGATCGGCCTGCCCGACCCCGACAAGCCGTTCCCGGTACCGCGCAACCCGTGGGATCCCGCCACCTGGCCCGGCGGGTCAAGCTCGGGCACCGGCGCCGGGGTGGCGGCGGGCCTGTTCCTGGGCGGGCTCGGCACCGACACCGGCGGCAGCGTCCGCATCCCGGCGGCCTACTGCGGGATCACCGGGCTGAAGCCCACCTACGGGCTCGTGCCGCGGGCGGGCTGCCTCCCGCTCGGGTTCAGCCTCGACCACATCGGCCCGATGGCCCGCAGCGCCGCCGACTGCGCGCTCATGCTGTCGGTCATGGCCGGGCACGACGCGCGGGATCCAGCGGCGCGCCGGGACCTGCCCGGCGACTTCACGGCCGGCTTCACCACCGCGCTGACCGGCGACCTCACCGGCCTCCGGGTCGGCGTAGAGCGGACGATCCCCGCCGCCGCGCCGGACTGCGATCCCGCGGTCCCGCCGTCGCTCGACGCGGTCGCGGCCGCGCTGGCGGCGGCCGGGGCCACCGTCGTCGACGTGGCGATCCCTTGCTACGGCGTGCTCGCCGACGCGGACATCGTGATCATGGCCGCCGAGGCGTTCAGCTACCACCGCGCCGCCATGCGGTCCCGCTGGACCGACTACGGCCGGCACACGCGGGCGTTTATCGCCCAGGGCGCGCTGCTGTCCGCCGCCGATTACGTCACGGCCCAGCGGGCCAGGCGCGTCGCGTGCGCCGCGCTCGACGAGGTGCTCGCCACGGTCGACGTCGTGATCACGCCGACGACCGCGACCGGCGCGCCGAGCTACGACGACATCGACATGGCGACGCTCATGTCGCTGATCTTCACCGGCGCGTTCAACTCGACCGGCCTGCCCGTGCTCGCGGCGCCCGCCGGATTCACGGCCGCCGGCCTGCCGCTGTCGGTGCAGGTCATCGGCCGCCCGCTGGCCGACGCGACCGTGCTCGCAGTCGGCGACGCCCTGCAGCGCCGCACCACCCACCACCTTCGCGAACCGGAGATCGCCCATGCCTGACCTGACCGACCAGCCCGCCGTGACTGACCTGACTGACCTGACCGACCTGACTGATTTGCCTGCTTTGCCGCGCGTGCCGGACTTGGAACTCGTCCGCGCGATGACCGCCGCGGCGGGCCTGACACCCGCGCCCGCGGAGCTTTCGGCGCTCGCCGCCGCGTACCCGGCGCTGCGCGTCGCCGCCGACCGGCTCCAGGCGATCGCGGGCGACACCGACCCGGCGCCCGTGTTCGACCCGGTGGCGCTGTTCCCGCTGGCCCGGGCGGGCCGCGATGCGTGAGGGTTCGCTGCCTCAGGGCGCGCTGCCCGAGGCCGAGCTGCCGCGGATCGCGGTCTTCGCCGGGCCGACGGCGACCATCCAGAACACGCCGCCGCTGGTCACCGGCGACGGCCCCGGCGGCCGCCGGGACACGCTGCGCGCGCAGCGGCTGGCCGCGCCCGCCGTCGTGTATGTCGAGCAGTTCAGCGCGCACCCGCTAGAGGCCGACAGCAGCGACCTGTACGCACCGCCCGACGGGTACCTGACGCCCGACGGGACGCTGCTGCCGCCGGACGCCGACCCCGGGCCGGACCCGCGGCCAGTGCTCATGGTCGAACTGCGCCCGGCCGACGGCCTGTTCATGCTTCCCTACAAATCCATCACGCGCAACGGAGCGCCCTGGCTCGGCTCGGGTCTCGCACCCGCCGCCCCGGAAGACGAACAACGCCAGACCTTCTTCCCCGACGCCGCGCGTCTCTACGAGGAGATCGACCGGTTCGGGGTCGACGGAGAGGGCTACGGGCGGCTGCTTACCAGCCAGGCGCGGTTCGCGTTCTTCCGCGCGATCCCGTCGGGCGGCTACCGCAAGGGGCTGGCCGGCGACCTGCGCACCGACTACGAGACCGTGGGCGGCGTGCCTCGCCCGGCGACCGGTGACATCGCGCCCGAGCAGCGGGGCAGCGACTACTTCGGCTACTTTCCGCGGCACCTGCGGACCGAGCCGGACAGTGCCGCGCTGGCCGCGGCGACCAACCTGATCCAGGAGACGCTCGGCTCCGGAGTGTTCGCCGGCGGCCAGTGGCTGGAGGGCAGCCCGACCACCGAGGAGTCGATGTACTGGTTCAACCTGCTGCTCGACATAACCGTCCCGCTGACCGGGCACTCGGCGCAACGGCCGCACGGCACGCTGTCCGCCGACGGCGACCGTAACATCGTCGACGGCGTCCGCTACCTGACCAGCGGCGCGTGGGCGGATGACGGCGGGCGCGACATGGTCGGCACGGTCATGATCGTCGACGAGGTGATCTACGCGTCCCGGCAGGTCGCGAAGACCGACGCGCGGCCCGGCAACTACGTGGCGACCGGCGGGTTCGGCGGCATCGTGGGCAGTGTCGCCGGCTCGGACTCCCCCGTGATCACCTTCCGGCCGGCGCTGCGGCACACGTGGTCGAGCGAACTGCGGCTGCCGCTGCTCCCGTCGGCCGTGCCCGGCCTGTCCGGGGAGGTCACGGTCAAGGAGGGCACGGGCAGGCTACTGCCCGCGGCGATGCCGGCGGTCACGATCATCAGCTACGGGCGGTACGCCGACGGCGGATGCAACGCGGCGCAGATCGCCGAGTGGCTGCGGCACGCCCGGGAGCGGCATCCGCTGGCGGGCATCGTCGCGGAAGGCGCCAATCCCTACGGCAACGTGGAGCCATTGGCCGACGACGAACTCGAGACCGCCGCGTACGCCGGCGTCCCGGTGGTCAAGTGCGGGCGCGGCAATACCGCCGGGTTCGCGCCCCGCCAGGGCCCGCTCGCCGTCTCGGGCAACAACCTCACCGCGACGAAGGCACGGATCCTGCTGATGGCCGCGCTGCTGAAACTCGGCGCGCTGCCCGTCGCCGCCGACCCGGCGCATCCGACGCCGGACGAGACCGCCCGCACGCACGCCGCCGTCGCGGCCTACCAGCAGGTCTTCGACACTCATTAGCTTCTCCGGTTTCTTAGCCCCGGCTGCCCGGCCGCGTGCGGCTCGTCACTCGCGGCTTGTCCGGCCGCCCCGGCGAGCGCGGGACGCCGGGGTTAGTTTTCCGCGCGGAGGATGTCCAGAGTGTGCCGCAGGTCGGCGGCGTAGTCGCTGGTGAACACGACCTCCCGGCCATCGGCCGGGTGCGCGAACGACAGGCGGACCGCGTGCAGCCACTGCCTGGTCAGGCCGAGGCGCGCGGCCAGCGCCGGGTCCGCCCCGTACAGGAAGTCCCCGCAGCACGGATGGCGCAGCGCGGACATGTGGACGCGGATCTGGTGCGTCCGGCCCGTCTCCAGCTTCACGCTGACCAGGCTCGCCGCGCGGAACGCCTCCAGCGCGTCGTAGTGCGTGACGCTCGGCCGCCCGTCGGTGATGACCGCGAACCGGCCGTCACCCGACGGGTGGCGGCCGATCGGCGCGTCGACCGTGCCGCGCAGCGGATCCGGATGGCCCTGCACCAGCGCGTGGTACGTCTTGTCGACCTCGCGGTCGCGGAAGGCCTGCTTCAGCACGCTGTAGGCGCGCTCGCTCTTCGCGACGACCATGAGGCCCGTGGTGTTGGCGTCGAGGCGGTGCACGATGCCCTGGCGCTCGGCCGCGCCGCTCGTCGCCACCGTGTGCCCGGCGGCGAGCAGGCCGCCGAGGACGGTCGGGCCGGTCCAGCCGGGCGTGGGGTGCGCCGCCACGCCGCGCGGCTTGTCGACCACGACGATGTCGTCGTCCTCGTAGGCGATGTCCATTCCCGGAACCGGCAGTTCGTCGACCGTCGCGGTGGGCGGCGGCGGGAGCGTCACCGCGAGGGGCGAGCCGGCCAGCACCCGGTCGGACTTCACCGCGGGCTGGCCGTCGACGAGGACGTTGCCTTCGCTGATGAGTTCCGCGGCCCGCGACCGGGACACGCCGAACATCCGGGCCAGCGCCGCGTCCAGCCGTTCCCCGTCCAGCCCCTCGGGGACGAGGACCAGCCGCTCCCCCGGGGTCACCGCTCCGCTTCCGCGGGGGTGGTGGGGTCCGCGGGGGCGGCGGGATCGGCGGGGGTAGTGGGGTCCGCGGGAGGCACGGGGCCGGCGGCGCGGGTGCCGCGGGTGCCGTTCATGTGGTAGCCGAGCAGGGCCAGCAGCACGGTCAGGATGCCGCCGCACACGATCGCGGAGTCGGCCAGGTTGAACACCGGCCAGTAGCGCGTCACCTCGATGAAGTCCACGACGTCGCCGCGGAACAGGCCGGGCGCGCGGAAGATCCGGTCCACCAGGTTGCCGCACGCCCCGCCGAGCAGCAGGCCGAGCGTGATCGCCCAGCCGACGCTGCGCAGGTTGCGCGCCGTGCGCACGATGTAGATGATGACGATGGCCGCGATCGCGGTGAACACGATCGTGTCCCCGGTGCCGACGCTGAACGCCGCGCCCGGGTTCCGCAGCAGGTTGAACTCGAGCAGGGTGCCGATCACGTGCACCGGCGATCCCGGCCGCAGGTGCGCGACCACCACGGCCTTCGAGATGATGTCGGCCGCCAGCACGAAGACGGCGACCGCGATGAGCACGGCGACCCGCCGCCGCCTGGGCGTCGCCGGCCCGGTCACCGGGGCCTGCCCGGTCACCGGGGCCGGCTCCCCCGCGCCGTTCAGCGGCGTTCCTGCCGCTGCTTGCACGCCACGCACAAGGTCGCTCGCGGGAACGCCTGGAGCCGTGCCTTTCCTATCGGCTTGCCGCACGATTCGCACACTCCATATGTTCCCGCATCGATCCGCGCGAGCGCGTGCTCGGTCTGGCCGAGAAGCTCGCGCGTGTTCTGGGTAAGGGCCAGATCGTGCTCGCGCTGCGCCACCTTGCTGCTCGCGTCGGCCTCGTCGTCGCCGGCCTGCGCGATCATGTCACCGAAGTGCTCGGCGATCTCCGACTCGGCCTGGCCGATCTCCTTGCGCAGCGCGGCCGCCTCGGTTTCGAGCTCGGCGCGCACCTCGGCGACCTCTTCGGCGGTCCACGGGTCCTCGCCAGCACGCACCGGGAGACCGGCGGCGCTGGAGTGAGGCGCAGCGGTCATATAGGTCTCACCCTTTGACATCATCAATCTGAACAGACAACGCAGGATAAGGCCCGGCGGCCCCGCCCGCAAAATCGCGCGCCGGGGCACGGTTATGCTCGGTAGGTGGCGGACTTCAGCATGCAACGAGAGCCGGACGGGGCGATGCCCGCGTTGCCCGGGCAGGCGGACTTCCCCGCGATCGAGCACGAGGTCGCGGCCCGCTGGAGCCGCGACCGGACCTTCGAGCAGTCGCTGAAGAACACGGCCGACGGGCCGCGCTGGACCTTCTACGAAGGCCCGCCCACCGCGAACGGGATGCCCGGCGTGCACCACGTCGAGGCCCGGGTGTTCAAGGACCTGTTCCCGCGGTTCAAGACCATGCGGGGCTTCCACGTCGAGCGCAAGGCAGGCTGGGACTGCCACGGGCTGCCCGTCGAGGTCGCCGTGGAAAAGGAACTCGGCTTGTCCGGCAAGAAGGACATCGAGGCCTACGGCGTCGCCGAGTTCAACGAGCGCTGCCGCGAGTCCGTGCTCCGCCACGTCGACGCGTTCGCCGCGCTCACGCAGCGGATGGGCTACTGGATCGACCTGTCCGACGCCTACCGCACGATGGATCCAGGCTACGTCGAGTCGGTCTGGTGGGCGCTCAAGACGATCTTCGACAAGGGCCTGCTGGTCCGCGACTTCCGGATCAGCCCGTACTGCCCGCGCTGCGGCACGCCGCTGTCGGACCACGAGATGGGGCAGCCCGATGTCTACCGGGAGGTCGCCGACCCGTCGGTCACCGTCCGGTTCCCGCTGACGTCCGTGCCGGACGGCGCGAACCCGCACCTGGCGGGCGCCGACCTGCTCGTCTGGACGACGACGCCGTGGACGCTCGTGTCCAACACCGCGGTCGCCGTGCACCCGGAGGTCGAGTACGCGATCGCCAGGAAGTCCGGCGACGGCGACACGGTCGTGGTCGCCGAGCCGCTGTTCGCGCGCGTGCTCGGCGATGGATGGCACGTGGCCGCCACGGTCCGCGGGGCTGAGCTGATCGGGGCGAGATACCAGCGACCGTTCAGGATAGTGGATATTCCGGACGCGCACCGGGTGGTAGCCGGCGGCTTCGTGACCACCGAGGACGGGACCGGCCTGGTGCATATCGCGCCGGCGTTCGGGGCCGACGACATGGAGGTGTCGCGCGTCAACGGGCTGCCCGTGGTCAACCCGGTGCGGCCGGACGGGCGGTTCGAGGAGCACCTGCCGCTGGTCGGCGGGATGTTCTTCAAAGACGCGGACCAGGTGCTGATCGCGGACCTGGCCGAGCGCGGGCCGCTGTTCGCGTCGGCGCGGCACATGCACAGCTATCCGCACTGCTGGCGGTGCGGTACCGGGCTGCTGTACTACGCGCTGCCGTCCTGGTACATCAAGACCACCGCGATCAAGGACAAGCTGCTCGCGGAGAACGCGAAGACGAACTGGCAGCCGCCGACGATCAAGGACGGCCGGTACGGCGAGTGGCTGCGGAACAACGTCGACTGGGCCCTCTCCCGCACCAGGTACTGGGGCACGCCGCTGCCGTTGTGGGAATGTCCCGGCGACCATCTGACCTGCGTGGGCTCGCTGGCCGAGCTGTCCGGGCGCACCGGGCGCGACCTGTCCGGGCTCGACCCGCACCGGCCGCATGTGGACCAGATCACGTTCCCGTGCCCCGCGTGCGGGCTGGCCGCGACCCGGGTGCCCGAGGTCATCGACGTCTGGTTCGACTCCGGGTCGATGCCGTTCGCGCAGTGGGGCGCGCCGCTGCGGAACCTGCCCGCGTTCGAGGAGGCGTTCCCCGCGCAGTTCATCTGCGAGGCGATCGACCAGACCCGGGGGTGGTTCTACTCGCTGATGGCGGTGTCGACGCTGGTGTTCGGGCGGTCGGCGTACGAGAACGTGGTGTGCCTGGGGCTCGTGCTCGACGCCGAGGGCCGGAAGATGTCCAAGCACCTCGGCAACGTCATCGAGCCGCTCGGGCTCATGGAGGCCCACGGGGCGGACGCGGTGCGCTGGTTCTTCGCGGCCTCCGGCTCGCCGTGGGCCGCGCGCCGGATCGGCGCGCCGGTGCTCGAGGAAATCGTCCGCAAGGTGCTGCTGACGTACTGGAACACCGTGTCGTTCCTGGTGCTGTATGCGAACGCTGGTGTTGGCGGTGGTGCCGCGGCGGGTGTTTCCGGGGCCGCGTGGACGCCGGAGGATGCCGCGGCCGCGCCGCCGCCCGGGGAGCGGCCGCTGCTGGACCGCTGGCTGCTGTCGGAGACCAGCGCCTGCGTGCGCGACGTGACCACCGCGCTCGAGGCGTTCGACGCGGCGTCGGCCGGGCGGCGGCTGGCCGGGTTCATCGACGACGTGTCGAACTGGTACGTGCGGCGGTCGCGGCGGCGGTTCTGGGACGGGCCGGCGTCCGCCGGCGGCCCGGCCGCGTTCGCCACCCTGCACGCGGCCCTGGAGGCGATCACCGCGATGATGGCGCCGGTCACGCCGTTCCTCGCCGACTACGTGTGGGGCGTGCTGCGCCCCGCCGGGGCGCCGTCGTCGGTGCACCTGGCGTCGTGGCCGGTCTCGGACCCGGCGCTGATCGACGCGGAACTGTCCGGGCAGATGGCGCTGGCGCGGCGGCTCGTGGAGCTCGGCCGGTCGGCGCGCGCCGCGGCCACCGTCCGCACCCGGCAGCCGCTGGCCCGCGCACTCGTGAGAGCGCCGGGGTTCGCGACGCTGCCTGCCGATCTCCGGTCTTTGATAGCCGAGGAACTTAACGTACGCTCCCTCTCGCCCCTGGACGCCGCCGGCTCGGGCTCGCTGGTCACCTTCACGGTGAAGCCCCAGTTCCGGTCCCTTGGCCGCCGGTTCGGAGCGGCGACGCAGGCGGTGGCGGCCGCGATCGGCGCGGCGGATCCGGAGGCGTTCGCTTCCGGGTCCGGCACCGTGCCGGTGGACGTGCCGTCGCTCGGGGTCGTCGAGCTCACGCCGGACGACGTGATCGTGACGCAGACCCCGCTGGAAGGATGGGGCGTGGCCACCGGTGGCGGCGAGACCGTGGCGCTCGACCTGTCGGTGACGCCGTCGCTGCGGGCGGAGGGACTGGCTCGCGAGGTCATCCGGCTCATCCAGGACGCGCGGAAGAACGACGGCCTCGACGTCACCGACCGCATCCGGGTGCGCTGGTCGGCGGGGTCGGCGGGGTCGGCGGGGTCGGCGGACCTTTCGGCCGCGCTCGCGGAGCACGGGGAGCTGATCGCGGGCGAGGTGCTAGCGGTGGAGTTCGGGCCGGACGAGGTTGCCGGTGCTGACAGGGTTGCCGGTGCTGATGAGGTTGCCGGTGCGGGCGGGGACGAGGGTGCGGGCGCTGAGTGGTTTTCCCACGCTGACGAGGGTCTAGGGCTCCGCTTCCGGCTGCGGGTCGCGTAATCGGCGCGGGCGAGCCGGGGCCGGATGGGCGCCGTGTGCGGCCGGTACCGCCAGTCCCATGCGCCCCAGTTTGGTGACTTTAGTTATTGGGTTAATTCCGTGTGCTATCTGCACGCGAGATTAACCCATTGCACAAAGTCTTCGCACTATCTGTCACACCCGCCGCCACAAAGTACCCGCGATCGTGGAAGAGCGGGGTGGAGCCGTTGCGACAGGCGGCTGAAGGAGCGGCTAGTCCGTCGCCTTGAACGACCCGGTGTCGGCTTGGCAGGCACGGCAGGCGGTGCAGCCGGCTTCTTCCGCCTCATCCAGCGTCATCCGCTGCAGGTCGTCGTCGGCCATGAAACGGATGAGGATGCAGTTCGCGGCGTGATACCGGGGCACGCCGGGCACCACGGTGACCATGTGCTCGCCGCTGGGGGCGTCGGCCGCCTTCGGGGGCGCCGGGCTGCCCGCGTCCGCCGTTTCCGCGCTGGCGGTTTCCGCGCTGGCGGTTTCCGCCTTGGCCGCGTCGATCGCGGCGGTCTCCGGGTCCGGGGTGTCCGTGTCCGAGGCGTCCGCGGTGTCCCTCGAGTCGTCAGCGGCAGCGCCGCCGGCGGCGGTCTTGGCGGGAACCGCGTCGTCCGCGCGCGGCGGCGCGGGCTTGGCCTCGGGTTCGCTCCCAGCCGGGGGTTCGTCCGCGGCCGGGACCGAACCTTCGGCCGGGGTGCTGGCCGCGTCCTCCGCGTTCCGCTGCCGGTCGAACCAGCTCGCGCCCGACGGCGGCTCCCACGGCGGCTGGACGGCCTTCCGGGCCGCTGGCGTTTCCGCTGGCGGCGTCAGGTCGCTCCTGGTCTTGCTCAGGTCCGGCCCGCCCGGCTGGCCAGGCTGCTCCCGCAGAGCCGTCATGTCGGCGCGGGTCTGCGCTAGGTCGGTCCGGGTCTGCGACAGGTCAGCCCGGCGTGGTGCGCCCGTGGCGCCGGCTGGCGCGGATTCCTGACCCGGCTGCTGCCACCCCTGTGCGTTCGCGCCCCACCCGTACGCGGTGGTCTCACCGCGCCCGGACTCGGGCTGGCCGACGAGGGCCGACTGCTGTGCAGCAGCCCCCGCGGCAACCCCCACCTGCTGTTCGGCGTCCGCGAACAGTTCGTCTCGCTTGAGCACGACCCCGATCGCTAGCGCCACCAGCGCCACCGCGCTCAGGATGATCGCCACGTACACCAGCGCGAGCTTGCTGGTGGCAATCCCGGCGACCAGAATCCCGATAGCGACGACAACTAGCGCGGCGCTGAACCGGATCACCTGTGACTCTCCTCGTGTCCACGCCGGAGGCGTCGCCTTCGGGGTCAGCGCCCGTCTGGGCGGTAACCGCCGGCGTGCTCCGGAATGGCGTACTGGCTCGTCGTCGGTGCGGGCGCGGGCGCGCCACCGTTGTTGCGGATGGCTGGCTGTCCCACGGCTGGCAGCTGCGGCGGAGACGCCGGGGCCATAGCCGGGAAAGTGCCGCTGTCGGTCACGCCGGCTTCGAGGTCGCGCAGCTGGCCCTCAAGGTAGGCCTTCAGCCGGCTGCGGTACTCGCGCTCGAACGCCCGCAGGTCATCCACCCGGCGCTCCAGCTCTTCACGCTGCTGGACAAGCGAGCCCATGGCCTGGCGGTGCCGCTCCTGGGCGTCCCGCTCCAGGCTTTCGGCGCGCGCCCTGGCGTCACCGGTGATCTGCTCAGCCTGGCGACGGGCCTTGGTGAGCACGTCATCGGCCTCGCGGCGGGCCCGGTTCAGCGTCTCGTCCGCCTCGCGGCGGGCGTCGGCGATCGCCTGGTCGGCGGTCTGCTGGGCAAGGGAAAGCACCCGGGCGGCCGTGTCCATGTTGTTGGCCGGCTCTTCCATCGGCGGGCGCATCCCGCCCATCATCATGGGCTCGGGCTGCCTGCGCTCTTGCGGCGGCTCCTGCACCATCATGTCAGGCTTCGGGTCGGACAGCGGTGAACTCAGTGCCGGCACACCCGGCTTCCCGCCGCCACGCAGGACCTCGGCCAGCTTCCCCCGGAGTTCTTCGTTCTCCTGGAGCAACCGGTCAAGTTCAGCCTCGACCTCGTCGAGGAAGGCATCGACCTCTTCCTCGTCGTAGCCGGGCCTGAGCCTGGTCGTACTGAACTGCTTGTTCCGCACATCCGCGGGCGTCAGCGGCATCTCGTCTCCTCGGCGCACTTGGCTGTGGGTCCTCAGCACCGTACCTGATCAGCACCGTACATGATCGGGACGGTCGCTGTTCACAGAAGCGGCACAGCCACCTGTAGCAATATCAGCACTACGA
>DASZKN010000195.1:0-7489 GCA_035552855.1 Trebonia sp.
CATCACCATCGAGTTGGACAGCCCGGACAAGATTGACCCGACCAGGAAGATCACGATCGAGGCCTGGAAGAAGATCTTCCGGCCGTACTGGTCGCCGAGCTTGCCCCACAGCGGCGTGGACACCGTGGTGGCCAGCAGGTATGCGGTGATGACCCAGGCGATGTGCGAGCCGCCCTTGAGGTCGCCGACGATCGTGGGCAGCGCAGTGGACACGATCGTCTGGTCGAGCGCGGCGAGCAGCATGCCGAGCATGAGCGCGCCGATGATCAGCAAGATGCGGCGCTTGCTCAGCCCCGGCAACGCCTGTGATTCCGTTTCCATCAAATGCCTTTCCCCTCCGTCACGTTCCCGTCCACGTGACGCAATTGTGAGTCTTCGGGCAGCCCGTCCTTGAGCGCCCCGAACGCGCGGTCCACGTACAACTCGAGCGCCATGGCGCCGCCCGAGTTGGACCAGAAGATGACGCCTGAACGCACCATGGCGACCGCCACCGCGGCCAGCATCCCCGGATAAGGGTCACGCTCAGCGTCAGCGCGCAGGCGCTGCGCCAGCGCTTCGGCCACGGTCCGCTCAAGCTGGGCCATCTGCGCCGCCTGGGCGGCGCGCAGGTGCGGGTCGGTCCTGGCCGCCTTCATCCAGCGCAGCCAGTCGGCGGGATTCCCGCCGAGGTCCCTGAGGTCTTCGGCCATGCCGCGGGCGGCGCCGGTCATCACGGCGCGCACCGCGTCGAACGCCGGCGCGCCCGGGACCGCGTCGACGATCGCGGCCCGCAGTCCGGCCATCCGGTCCGGGTCCATGCCGAAGAGCGCGGCTTCCTTCGTCGGGAAATAGTTGAAGAACGTGCGGGGCGACACGTCGGCGGTCGCGGCGATGTCCTCGACCGTGACGTGCGGAAACCCGCGCTCGGCGACCAGTTCGAGCGCGACCCGCCGCAGCGAGCGCCGGGTGGCGCGCTTCTTCCGCTCGCGCAGCGAGACGGGCGGCGGCACTTCCGGCGGCGCCGGCGGCGGCTGGGCGGGTACCGTCCCGACCGGTGCGGGGCTAGTTACTGTCATGATGCGCTCTCTACAAGTTTGCAGTATGGAAAACCTTTCACAGACTGCAAACTTCGCGGAGCCCCGGCCTATTCCCGGTACTTCCCGCCCTTTTGGCCCGTCTCGCCTAGAACACGAGTTTGACAGTCGAACTGGTTTACGGCAATATTAGTCACCATCGGAACCGTTCGAAGAGGGGTCAGGAATGGGTCAGAAGACTGTGCGGTTCAGCGACTTGAGCGGTCAGCTCATCATGCAGGATGACGCGCTCGCGCGGATCGTTATCCACGAGCACCCCGAGCTGGGCGACGGGCCGGTCGAGATCGAGGCGCTGGCCGACGAGGCCCGCGCCATTGAGAAGGACGCGCTGCGCGTGGCCGTGCTCGACCTCTACCTGCCCGGTGAGGACGAGCCGCGACGGGTCGTGATGGACGCGGACGCGTTTGGTGAACTGTCGACCGAGCGAACGGTGAGCGAACTGCTGATCGCGGCCAGGCCGGCCAAGCGGGCCCGGGCCAGCGCGCCGCGCGCCGATCGCGTGGACTACACCACGCTCGAGCACGCCGGCAAGCCGCACCGGGGCAAGGCCACCGACGCGGAAAAGCTGCTCGTCCAGCAGCACTTCGACGAGGTCAACGAGCGGCTGGCCGCCCAGGGACTGCGGACGATCAGCCTCGAGCACCCCGAGCACGTCGAGCGGTACGGCCTTGAGGAACTCGTGAGCGCTAGCGCCGGGTAACCGGCGGCGCGGGGCCGTGACCGCGTCCGGGTGCGGCATGTTCGAGCCGGGGACCGGGCGGCGACGGCGGCGGTTGCGCTCGGCGCCCACGGCCGCCGCGCCGAGCACCACGAGCATCGCCAGGCCCGCCAGGACGTAGGCGTTGCCCGCGAGCATCTGGATGTGGTGCCAGTGGTACTCCGAGAACGTCGGCTTGTCGCCCTGCTCGATGTAGGTCACGACCTTGCTGTTCGGCGCGGCCCAGATCAGGCCCCACGTGAAGTTCCCCGGGCCGGTTGTCTTGACGCTCCAGAGCCGGCCGGGCCACGGGAAGAACACGAGCAGCAGGACCAGGCCGGTCGCGACGCAGCCGGCCGCGAGGAGCCGGGCCGACGAGCGCCACGCGCGCACCGCGTAGTGCGCGGCCGCCATCATGCCCGGCACTATCCACACCCAGTGGTGGTCCCAGCTGATCGGCGAGTCGAGCAGCCCGAGCAGCGAGGCCAGCAGCAGCGCGAGCATCAGGTGCCCGCACCGGTACAGCGCCGCCGCGGCGAGCAGGCCGAACACCGTGACGACCAGGCAGGCCGCCAGCCACGGCAGGGTACCGCCGTTGACGCTGCCCGCGAGCCGGGTGATCAGGCCGTGCAGCGACTGGTCGCCGCCCCAGCCGGGGAAACCGGTCCGCCCGTCCTGGATGAACAGCCCGTGGAACCAGAAGTCCGACGAGTCGCCGGGAATGACGATGAACCCGACCACGATCGTCCCCGCGAAGCCGGCGATGGCCAGGAAGGCCTCCCGGAACTTCCGCGTGATCAGCAGGTAAGGCACGAAGATCAGCGGGATCAGCTTGATGCCGGCCGCGATCCCGGTCGCGATGCCCTTCCAGCGGCGGGTCCGCGGCGTGTCCGGCTGGGTCAGGTCCCAGACGATCATCAGCATCAGGACGATGTTGATCTGGCCGAGATAGGCGGTGCGGAAAACCGGCTCGGTGAGCAGGCCGACGGCGGCGCCCAGCAGCGCCCCGCCGAGCTTCAGCCGGCGGCTGGTGTAGCCGAGCCCGCGCATCGTGTACCAGCAGGCGGCGACCAGCGCGACGAGGTTGACCGCCTCTTCGAGGCGTGCGTCCAGGAACCGCGGCACGAATGAGATGGCCGCGAACACGACCGCGGCGAACGGCGTGTACGTGAACTGGAGGGTCGGGTTCGCCTCCCACTGATACAGCGGGTGTGCCAGCTTCGCGTTGTACGGCGGGCTGATATGCCGCACGATAAGGCCGCCGTCGCGGTATACGCCCAGGTCCACCGGGTAGAGGGTCCAGCCGGACGACCGTCGCGTATCGTAGATGGCCCACGCGGCCAGGGCCAAAGCGAAGAGAACCGCCCCGATGATAAGGACGCGGTTATCGCGCGCCCGATTAGCGGGCGCGACTTCGCCGCGGCGGTCGAGAACGGAACTCACCCGCGACACCTTACCGGTTCTTAACGAATGTTACGCGGACATCGGCCGCGCGAAAGGCCGCCTTAGCCCACGAAAGCGTACCAGCCGGGAAATTCTGCCAGCGTGTCGAAGACCACGTCCGCGCCCGCCCCGGTCAGGTCGGCGTCCGTGAACGAACCCGTCGCGACGCCCACCGCGGTGGCGCCCGCCGCGGTGGCCGCCGCCATGTCGGCGGGCGTGTCGCCCACGTAGACCCGCGCCCCGAGACTGGTCAGCACCACCGCCTTCTCCGGCCCGTGCACCTCGGTGAACAGCTCGTCGGCGACCAGCCCGGCGGCCGTCAGGGCGGCCCGCGCCGGGACCACGTACTTGGCCGTGACGACGGCGACCCGCGCGCCCGCCGCCCGGACGGCCGCGAGAGCCGCGTGCGCGCCGGGCATGACGGAGGTGAGCGCGGCCGCCTCTTCGGCGTAGTGCCGGCGGTACACGGCGACGGCGGCCGGGATCTCCTCCGGCGGGAACCAGAACGCCAGCTCCGCTTCCAGCTTGATGCCCAGCCTGCGGTTCACGGCCGCCGGATCGATGGGCACGCCGGTCTCGGCCGCGACGTCGGCGAACGCGGCGAGAATCGCGCGCCCCGAGTCGATCAGCGTCATGTCCAGGTCGAAGCCGACTGTCGCGGCCATCAAGCAAACCCCCTTATACAGAACGAACAGTGGCGCCTGTCTCCTCGCCCGCGTCGTCCTCCGGGGCGGACGGCAGCAGGCGCGGCCGGGCGGCCAGCAGGCCCGCCCACAGAAAGACGACGTTCAGCGCGAACAGCACGCCGATCGACAGGTTCCAGCCGCCGGTGGCCGAGTGCAGTAGCCCCACCGCGAGCGGCCCCGAGCTCGCCAGCAGGTACCCGGCGGCCTGCGCCAGCGAGGACAGCGACGCCGCGGCGGCCGCGTGCGGCGCGCGCGCCATCGTGAAGAAGATCGAGAGGCTGAGCGCGGCGTTCTGCCCGGCCCCCATGACCAGTACCCAGAAGGGCGCCGAGCCGAGCGGCGCGTACACCGCGCCGGCCAGGCCGGCCGCCAGCATGACCGCCGTGGGCACGACGAGCGCGCGCTGGGACCGCATGCGCTGGGCGAGCATGGGGACGATCAGCGAGACCGCCAGGTTACCGACGCCCATCAGCGCCAGCAGGTCCCCGGCGCCCGCCGCGCTCTCGCCGCGGTCGCGCAGGATCGAGGGCAGCCAGGACAGCGTCGCGTAGTACAGCAGGCTCTGCGTCCCCATGAAGAGCGTTACCTGCCAGGCCAGCGCGTGCTTGTAAATGCCCGGTGACCCGCGCGGCCGGGAGGCGGAGGACGCGGCCGGGTCACGAGGGAGCGTTCGGTACCTAGATTGGGGAAGCCACGCCGCCACCGCCAGCACCGCGGGGACCGCTAGCCAGCCAAGCGTGAGCGGCACCGAGCCGGCCGTCGCGTTCCACAGCGGCACGCTGACCAGCGAGCCGACGATCGCCCCGAGCGACAGGGCCGTGATGTAGATGCCGATGAGGAGGCCCGCGCGCTCCGGCCAGCGCCGCTTGATCAGGCTGGACAGCAGCACGTTCATCACGGCGATCGCGCCCGCGGCGAGGATCGTGCCGGGGAACAGCGCGGCGCTGGCGTCGACGCCGCGCAGCACCAGGCCCGCGGTCAGCGCGGCGGCGGCGATGAGGAGCACGCGCTCCTCCCCCAGCCGCCTGGCCATCCACGCCGCGAACGCCGACACGACGCCGAAGCAGAGCACCGGGGCGGCCGCGAGCACGGAGACGACCGCGGCCGACAGGTGCAGGCGGGCCTGCAGTTCCGGGAAGACCGGCGGCAGGCTGGTGATCGCGCCCCGCAAGTTGAACCCGAGCGCGGTCACGCCCACGATGAGCAGCGCTCCTTCCATGGAGCGCGCTTTGTCCGCCTTCATGCTCGCCACGAGAATCTAACGGTAGCCGACTGTTTAGCACGGATTCACCGACGGGCCGGGGACGGCACGGTCATGACGGCGCCCGCCGGCTGGCGGTACCCCGGCCCCGGGCCGCTCCGGCTGCTGTTCGTGCCGGCGAGCGAGCCCAAGACCGGCCGCAACCGGCTGCACATCGACCTGCCGGCCAAGTCCGTCGCGTTCAAGGAACACTCCGGGTGCTGACGCCGCGCTAGGCCGGCCCCGCTAGGTCACGCGGTCGCCGCGCTCGCCACCGGGGCGCGGTTCAGCTCGGCGAGCATCCGGGCCGGCGGGTCGAGCGCCGGCCGCGTGCACTCGGTGCGCGGCGGCGGTGAGCGGGCTTTCGCCGTCGACGCGGCCGGGCAGGTCGCGGAGCGGCTGCGGGACTGGTCGCTGCCCGCGTCCGACGAGTCTTTGGGCGCGTGGCTCACCACGTGGCGGCATGACGGCGGCGACGCGCGGCGGTTCCGCGCCGCCATCGCGGGGCGGTACGGCACCGGGCGCGCGGCGGAAACGGCGGCGTGGCACGACACCGTCGCGCTGCTGACCCCGTTCCGGCCGCCGATCAGGGCGCTCGCCCGGGCGCTGCTCGTGCACCCGCGCTACCTGCCGTACGAGGTGGCCGTCGCCGTCGTCCGGTCGGCGGGGGTGATGATCACCTTGCCGACCGCGCCGCCCTCGGCCGCCTCGTGGGCGGCGACGATCTCGTCCAGCGGGAACCGGTGCACGGGGAGGCCGGTGAGCGCGCCCGCCGCCAGCGCGGCGGTGATGTCGGTCACCGCCGCGTCCAGGGCGGGGTCGGGCACCCCGTACAGCAGCACGAAGCGCAGCGTCACGTTAGCCGTCATGCACGCCCGCACCGGCAGCACCGGGTCGGCGCCGTCGGCGGCGTAGGTCACCACGACCGTCGGCGGTCCCGACACGGCCAGGTCCAGCTGCAGGTTCGGCCCGAGCGCGACCTCGACGACGCGGTCCACGACGGGGGCGAACGCCTTGATCCGCGCGGCCGCCCCCGCTTCCCGGTAGTTCACGACGAGGTCGGCGCCGGCCTTGGCGGCGAGCGCGCCCTTGTCCGGATTGCTGACCGTGGTCACCACCCGGGCGCCGGCCCGCTTGGCCAGTTCGATCGCGAAGTGCCCGACCGCGCCGGCCCCGCCCGCGACGAGCACGGTCTTGCCGGACACGGGACCGTCGGCGAACAGGGCGCGATGCGCGGTCATCGCCGGCACGCCGAGCGACGCGCCGAGCTCGAAGCTGGCGCCGTCCGGGAGCGGCACGGCCTGCCGGGCCGGGACGACCGTGTACTCGGCCGCGGTCCCCCAGCGCCGCCCGTTCGCCGCGAACCACGCCCAGACCCGCTCGCCGGCCCGGGACGGGTCGACGCCGGCGCCCACGGCCTCGATAACCCCGGCGCCGTCCTGGTGCGGGATCTGCACCCCGTCGACCGGCCGCGCCGTCGCGCCGGAACGCGTCTTGAAGTCGGTGGGGTTGACGCCCGAGGCGCGCACCCGCACGAGAACCTCGCCCGGCCCCGGCTCGGGTGTGTCTATTTCCTCGATCCGCAGGACTTCGCGCGCGGGCCCGGTGGTCCTATATACGGCGGCCTTCATAGCCACCAACCGTACTCGTCCCCTCCGCGAGGGAATCCGCGGCTGGCCGGATGCTCTTCACGTAGGTGTGCCAGCGGCGGCCGAGGAGGGCGGAGCGGGCGGCCAGCCAGAGGCCGAGCGCGGCCCAGACGCCGGGCAGGCCGAGCCAGTGGAAGCGCAGCGTGAGCACGGCCAGCGGCGCGAACGCCGCGATCGCGAGGATCATCGCCCGGCGCATCGCGGCGTAGTCCGCGATGCCAAGGATCAGCCCGTCGAGGACGAACGCGAGCGCGGCCAGCGGCTGGGTGAGCGCGGACGCGATGAGGCCGGTGACCGCCGCGTGCCGGACGGCCGGGTCGGACGTGAACAGGCTCGGCACCCCGAAGGCCAGCACCGCGGTGATCACCCCGAACACCACCCCGGTGGCCAGCCCGAGCAGCAGCGTGCGCCGTCCGGTGCGTTCGGCCGCCGCCGGGTCGTCCGCGCCGATGGCGGAGCTGACGAACACCTGGGCGGGGACGGCGAGCGCGTCCAGCGACAGCGACAGCAGGTACCACAGCCGGTAGGCCACCTGATGGCCGGCGAGCGTGGCCGGCCCGAGCCGGGCCACCACCGCCGTGGCCGCGAGCGGGACGACGCCGAGCGCGATCGTCCGTACCGACAGCCGGTGGCCGTCCCGCGCCAGCGCCGCGATCTCCGTGCGCCCCGGGCGGCACGGCCGGATCCGCGCCCGCCAGGAC
>DASZKN010000196.1:0-7197 GCA_035552855.1 Trebonia sp.
TTGCTTACGCGCTCGCATTCTACGGATGGGCGGCGGCGCGGCGGGCGCGGCTCAGCCGGGTGGCGCGGGGAATGCCCAACGCGCTGGCGTTGTGGCGCGTCGCGCTGTATTGCGAACGGTGCGGCGGCGTATTTTTCGCGCCAGGCGCGGCCGGCGTCGACTCCGCCGGGCTGATGCCGGCCGCGGAGTTCCAGCGCCTGGTGTGGTCCGCGGGCGGCTACGGCGACCTGCGGTCGGCCCGCGGTCACGTGCCCGCCCCGCGCGGGCTGCGCCCCGCGAGCGACGGCTCGGCGCGGGCGAGCTAGCGAGTCGCCGCCCACCTGGCCCGCCGGCCCCCGCCGCGGCCACTGCCGCCGGCCCCCGCCGCGGCCGCTCTCGGCCGCTCCCCGGCTTGCGGCACCTGCTCCCGGCTGGTCTTCTATAGTTAGTCCGGCTAAGGGGGTAGATGTTGGTCGAGATCAAGTCGCGCGCCGAGATCGACGCGATCCATGCCGCGGGCAAAGTCGTCGCCGGGATTCTCGCGACGGCCCGCTCGCTCGCGGCGCCGGGAGCGACGCTCGCCGAACTGGACGAGGCCGCGCGGGCGGTGCTCGCGGACGCGGGTGCCACGTCGCCGTTCCTGAACTACAAGCCCAGGTTCGCGCCCGTGCCGTACCCGGCCGTCATCTGCACGTCGGTCAACGACTCGGCGCTGCACGGCATCCCCGGCGGCTACCGCCTCCAGCCTGGCGACCTGCTCAGCGTGGACGCGGGGGCGACGCTCGACGGCTGGGTCGGCGACGCGGCGATCTCTTTCACGATCGGCGAGGGGTCCCCGGCGGACACGAGGCTCATCGCGACGGCGGAAGAGGCGCTCGCGGCGGGCATCGCGGCGGCGGTGCCGGGCGGGCGGCTCGGCGACATCTCGGCCGCGATCGGCCGGATCGGCCGGGCCGGCGGCTACGGGATCTCAACCGACCTCGGCGGGCACGGCGTGGGGCACACCATGCACGAGGACCCGCACATCCCCAACGAGGGCAAGGCGGGCCGCGGCCTGCGGCTCGTGCCCGGCATCGTAATCGCGATCGAGCCATGGTTCATGGCAGGCGGCACCGACGACATCTACGTGGACGACGACGGCTGGACGATCAAGACCGCCGACGGCAGCCGGGCCGCGCACGTGGAGCACACGATCGCGATCACCGAGGACGGCCCGGTCATCCTGACCGCCGGCTAACCCCGGTAGGTTGGGGCTCGCCGCCGCCGGGGCGGGGCCAGCGGGAGGCGGTAGCCGATCAGCGGGACGTCGGGGAGCGGGGACCAGTCGAGCTCGGGTGACCGGATGAAGCCCATCGACTGGTAGATGTGCTGCGCGGCCTTCATCACCGGCCGGGTCGAGAGCAGCAGCGTGCGCGCCCCGCTGACGGTCGCCGCGTCGATCACCGCGAGCATCAGGGCGCGGCCGACGCCCTGGCCCTGGGCCGCCGGGGCGACCGCGAGCATCCGGACCTCGGTCTCGTCGGCGCCGCGCGCGACCTCGCTCTCGGGGTTCCACGGGTCGAGCATCACCGTGCCGAGCAGCTTGCCGTCGTCATCGACGGCGGCGAACACCGTGCCGTGGCCATCGAAGCCGTGCCGGCGCAGCGTGTCCGCGTACCCGGAATTAGCCGCGAGCAGGTGCTGGGAGTCATACGCCTCGACGCGCAGGGCGCCTACCGCCGCCGCTTCGCCGGGCAGCGCTTCTCGCACGATCATGAGCGACCATCTTAGCTACTACTCCACGACCGTTTCCTGATCCCAGGGGGAGGTCGGTCCCGGGCCGGTTCCGGGCTCGCTCTGCTCGCCGTGCGCGGCGGTCAGCCGGTAGTAGATCAGCGTGACGATGGCCGCGATAAACGGGGCGACCAGCGTCCCGGCGACGACCGAGGAGATGAAGCTGCGCAGGGCGCCCGGCAGCGCGAGCAGGATGAGCGAGAGGACGATCTCCGCGACGATCAGCACTAGGAACGCCACCACGTAGGTGCCGAACACATGCCAGCCGTACCCGCTGACCGTACGCCAGCTCTTCCCGAACGACGGCAGCGCCCCGGTCTGGCCGATCACCACGCACGGCACGATCAGCGACAGGAACGTCACGAGGATCAGGCCGGGCACGACCAGCAGGAAGAAGCCGATCGTGATCGCGATGCTGGCCAGGATCGACGCCAGCGCCACCGCGCCGAGCACCGGCATGACCGCGGAGACCGTTTCCCCGAGGGACAGGTCGGCGCGGCCGTCGCGCACGTCCTGCACCGCCTTCACGAGCGCGGCCTGGAGCAGGAACATCCCGAACACGGTGAGGATCTCGCCGAGGAAACCCCCGAAGCCGCCGAGCGTGGCCGACAGCAGCGCGGACAACGCGGCGACGACCACGTAGATCACGAAAGAGATGAGCAGGAAGTGGGCGGCGTGGCGTTTGTACAGGTCCCACGCCTCGCTTAGTACTCCTGAGAGCGGGTTCATGCGCTCATCGTAGGCAGCGGCCGCCGCCCACGCGAGCACCGTCAGCCGACGGCGGCCGGGCCGTACTCGCGGACGCCTGACGGGGTGGCCAGGCCCAGCATCCGGACCGGCACGAGGTGGGCGGCCATGCCCCGGCGCAGCCCGCTCAGCCAGCGCGAATCGTTGTCGCCGAGGTCGGCCGCGCCCGCCCGGGTGAGCGTGATCACCACGCTGCCGTCCGCCGCGGTGTCGGCCAGCACCTGGGCGACGACGGAGCACACGTTGCCGATCAGATCCGGGTCCGGGAACTCGGGAATGCCGTCGATGGGGACGATCACGCCGGACTGCAGTCCGGCGCCGTCGAGGAAGAACAGCCACAGCGTCCGCTGCCGCCGCGCTTCCGCGCTGATGATCGCGTCGATCCGGTCGAGCACGTCCGCGTCGGACGTGAGCGGGGTGGCGAGGACCTCGCGCGCCAGGGGGATTGCCATAGCCCGCAGTGTGCCACGCGGCACTGACATTCCGCTTCCGGCTGGCTACTGCCTGTTGAGTTACGACGCCCCGGCGACGGCGGCCGCCTGGCGGCGGATGACCGTCACCAGGTAGACCGCCATAAGCGCGGTGCACACGCACAGTTCCGCGGCGCTCAGCCCGAGCGACATGCGCAGCCCGACGAGACCGCCGAAGAAGCCAACCGTGACCCCGCTGCCCATCCGCAGCCCGTTGGCGGCGGCGCCGTAGACGCCCACGACCTGCCCCCGCTTCGCGCGCGGCGCGCAGCTGGACGACGGTCTGCGTGATCGACATCGCCGCCAGGTTGCAGACACCGCCGATGACCAGCACCAGCGCGGCGAGCAGCCAGTTATGGGCGAGGGCGAACCAAACCGTGGACAGCCCGTGGACGGCGGTCGTCCACACGGCGGTGCGCACGGTCGACTTGAGCCAGCCCGTGCCCTCGAGGATCAGGCCGCCGAGCACGCCGCCGAGGCCGCTGGCGAACAGCAGCACGCCGTAGGCCGTCCCCGAGGGCATCCCGTCGATGCTGCCCGCGATCGACGGCATGACGGTCTGCATCGCCGCGCCGACGAAGAACGATCCGAGCCCGGCGAGGATGATCATGGAGATCAGCACCGTGCGCACCATGAGCGCGGTCAGCGGCAGATAGAACAGGATGTTGCAGAAGATGCCCTTGACCGGTCCGAGGCCGAGCAGCAGGGCCGACCCCACGACCGGGCCGAAGAGGATGCCCAGGCTGCGCGCGGTCGAATTCAGCCGCACGGCGCTCGGCAGCTCGGGCGTGCCGACGAAGTCCTCGAGCATCAGCTGCTCGGCCGGTGCCCACAGCGAGCCCGCGGTGCCGTGCAGGATCAGCAGCACGCACGCGTTCCAGACCCGCAGCGTGCCGGTCGCGAGCAGGATGCCCCAGGCCCGGGGCCCGGACGGGCTCACGACCGGCTCGTCCTGACCGAACAGGGACGTGCGTGGTCACGCCACACGCAGCGCACATGTACACCTGCTCCAGTGATCGCGGGCGCGGGCAGCGTCATCCCGCACGGACGTGCGCGTGGCGCACGGCAAAAATCTTAACCAGTGCTAACGAATTGGCTTCCGCCGCAGGCCGTCGAACGCGATCGCGCACACCGCGTCGGCCAGCGACCCGGCGCCCCGCCAGGGCGGCCGGTACCACTCGACCAGCGAGTTGACCAGGCCGGACAGCAGGCGGGCGGTCACCGCCGGGTCGACGTCGGGACGGATGTCGCCGTCGCGCTCGGCGTCGGCGACGAGGTGGGCGACGAAGCGGTCGAACTCGCGTCGCCGGTGCAGCGCGTCCCGCTCGGCCTGGGTATTGCCGCGGACGCGCAGCAGCAGCGTCACGTAGGGGAGTTCGGCCTCGAGGACCGCGACCGTGCCGCGCACGAGCGCCTCCAGTCGCTCGATGGCCGGCGCGTCGAGCGCCGCCGCCGCTTCCGCGGCGGCGGACCAGCCGTCCAGGGCGCGGCCAACGGCCCGGCGCAGCAGCTCTTCCTTGCCGGAGACGTGATGGTAGATCGCCGACTTCGTGATGCCCAGCCGGCGGGCGATGTCGTCCATGCTGGTGCCGTCGTAGCCGTGCTCGTTGAACACCTCGGCGGCGATGGCGAGCAGCGAGTCCAGGTCGTAGCCGGGGCGGCCGCGGCGCGGCTTGTCGTCCGCCATGGCGGTAGCGTACATTACTGACCATACGGTCGGTAAATATGCCGCAGAGCGAGTTGAGCCACGGGGTGCCGCGCATGGCCGAGACGACACAGCAGTCTCACTTCGAGGACACGATCGCCCGCGGCCGGCGGATCGAGCCGCGCGACGCGATGCCGGACGGCTACCGCAAGACGATGATCAGGCAGATCGCCCAGCACGCGCACTCGGAGATCATCGGCATGCAGCCGGAGGGCAACTGGATCACCCGCGCGCCGTCGCTGCGCCGCAAGGCGATACTGCTCGCCAAGGTGCAGGATGAGGCCGGGCACGGCATGTACCTGTACTCGGCCGCCGAGACGCTCGGCGTGTCCAGGGACGAGCTCACCGAGCTGCTGATCTCCGGCCGGCAGAAGTACTCCTCGATCTTCAACTACCCGACGCTGTCCTACGCCGACGTGGGCGTGATCGGGTGGCTCGTGGACGGCGCCGCGATTTGCAACCAGGTGCCGCTGTGCCGCTCGTCGTACGGCCCCTACGCCCGGGCGATGATCCGGATCTGCAAGGAGGAGTCGTTCCACCAGCGGCAGGGGTATGAGCTGCTGATGACGATGGTGCGCGGCACACCGGAGCAGCGGGCCATGGTGCAGGAGTCGGTGGACCGGTTCTGGTGGCCGTCGCTGATGATGTTCGGGCCGCCGGACACCGAGTCGCCGAACACGGCCCAGTCGATGGCGTGGGGCATCAAGCGGCACACGAACGACGAGCTGCGCCAGCGGTTCGTCGACATGGCGGTCCCGCAGGCCGAGCGGCTCGGGGTGACGCTGCCCGACCCGGCGCTGCGGTGGAACGAAGGACGCGGGCACCACGACTTCGGCGACGTCGACTGGGACGAGTTCCGCGCGGTCGTGAGCGGTAACGGCCCGTGCAACGCCGAGCGGATGGCCCGCCGGAAGGCCGCGCACGAGGACGGCATGTGGATCAGGGAGGCGGCGACGGCGTATGCCGGAAAGCATCAGTAGCGCGGCGGGAGAGCCGCCCGCGGCGCGGGGCTGGCCGTTGTGGGAGGTGTTCCTGCGCGGGAAGCGCGGGCTCAACCACGTGCATGTCGGGTCACTGCACGCCGCCGACCCGGAGATGGCGCTGCGGCACGCCCGGGACTTGTACTGCCGGCGGAACGAGGGCGTCAGCATCTGGGTGGTGGCGTCGGCGGCGATCACGGCGTCGAGCCCGGACGAGAAGGACAAGTTCTTCGCGCCCGCGGGGGACAAGGTATACCGCCATCCCACGTTCTACAAGATCCCCGACGACGTACCGCATATGTGATGGACGACGACAACCCCTACGACCTGCTGGCGGCCGCTGACGAGGACGGACGCTGGGCGTTCGGCACCGGCTTCGCCGATCCGCTGGCCGGCGTCGACACGGCGGTCCCGGGCGGGCTCGATCCGGCGGCGCTGGCGAGGTATTGCCTGGCGCTCGGGGACGACGCGCTGATCTTCAGCCACCGGCTGCAGGAGTGGGTCACCCGCATGCCCGAGCTCGAGGAGGAGACCGCGATCGCCAACATCGCGCTCGACCTGCTCGGCCAGGCGCGGCTGCTGCTTTCTCGGGCCGCCGCCGCGGACCCGTCCCTGGGCCGCGACGAGGACGCGCTCGCGTTCTTCCGGGCGCCGCGCCAGTTCAGGAACGTCCGGTTCGCTGAGCCCGCCGACGATGGCTTCGCCGCGGTGATGGCACGGCTGCTGGTGTTCTCGGCGTGGCGGCTCGAGCTGTGCGCTGCCCTCCGGGAGAGCGTGGATCCCGTCCTAGCGGCGATAACAGCAAGAAGCGTAAGCGAGCTGGCCTATCACCGTGACTATGCCGCTGCGTGGGTGGTCCGCCTCGGCGACGGCACCGAGCTGTCGCACGACAAGATGCGCGCCGGGCTCGCCGCCGTCTGGCCCGGCGTGACCGAGCTGTTCACCGCGTCCGCTGTGGAGCGCGCGCTGCCGTCGGCGGCGGTCGGCCCCGCCACGCTCCGCGCCGGGTTCGATGAGGTGCTCGCCGCGGTGCTGACCGCGGCGGCGCTGGGCCGGCCGGCCGATCGGCAGGCCGGCCCGCTCGGGCGGGACGGCGCGCACACCCCGGCGCTCACCGGCCTGCTCGCCGAAATGCAGAGCGTGGCGCGCGCCAATCCGGACGCGGCGTGGTGACGTCATGCTGACGACCGCGAGCGGTCAGACCGCGTGGGAGATCGCCGCGGCCACGCCCGACCCCGAGCTCCAGGTGGTGACGGTGGGCGACCTGGGCATGGTTCGTTCAGTAGCGGAAGACGGGGCGGCTGTGACCGTCAGTCTGACGCCGACCTACAGCGGCTGCCCGGCGCTGGCCGCTATCGCGGCGGACGTGCGGCGGCGGCTGCTGGCCGCCGGGTACCGGGAGGCCGAGGTGCGCGTGCAGCTCAGCCCCGCGTGGACGACCGACTGGATAACCGCGACGGGCCGGCGGAAGCTCGCGGCGGCGGGGATCGCGCCCCCGGCGGGCGGCGCGCCGCCGCGGAATCCCGGCCCGGTGCCGCTGGCG
>DASZKN010000197.1:0-9759 GCA_035552855.1 Trebonia sp.
CGCGGGAGACAAGTCGGCCCCCGTCGGGCGAGGTTCCCTCAGGGAAGTACAGCGCGGCCACTGCGACCGCCGCCAGCATGGTGACGGAGAGCGTGGTCCGGGGACCGGGGCCGGGCGAGGTCACGGGTTCCTCCTCGGGGCGGACCGCTTGACCTGGCGGCGTAGCACGGTTTCGGTGCAGACGGCGAGGGACGGCAGCGCGGCGGCGATGTGCTCGACCTGGTGCTCGCAGCCCTTCGGGAGCAGAACCGCCGCGTGCGGAGGCTTGTCGCGCAAGGCACTGATGAGCCTGCGAGTGGACCGGTACTCCTTGACGTCGAACGTGCGCACCAGGGTGCCAACGGTGACGTGCAGGTCGTAGGAGTCTCCCTCGGGCCACATCTGGACTTCGGCTCCCAGGTTCTCCAGGTCTCCGGCGATCCGAAGCTCTGTGGCGCCGGGGACGACGATGAACCGCCAGACCCCCGGTGCGACGCAGGCCGCGCTGACAGCCGGGCATGCCCTCGGCGCGGCCGGGGCGTGATCGCCGGTGCGCTGCAGCCGCGGCTGCGATCCCGGCTTTACCCGCATGACCTGGTAGGCAGCCTGATGGGGACGGTACCGGCAGCGGACCGAGTCGCCGGTGACCGCCATCGGCCAACGGCACACCGGGCACGGCCACCACCAGGACGTTGTCCCGGATTCGTACTGCTGGTCGGCCGTCAGGCCTTCGTACTTGACTGGCTTCGCCCCGGCTGCGGCGACCTGTTCAGACAGTTCCTGTCGACCGCCGGCCGGGTGCTCGATGAGGAACCTGCGGGCGCGGGCGTAGGCGGCGTCGTCGCCGGCTTCCTTGAGAACGATGAACGCCTGGTTCTCGACCTGTTCGCTGCAACGAACTGATCGGATCAGGCCCGCGCCAACCGTCGATCACGTTAAGTGACGGCGCCTTAAATGACCGTAATGTCGGGATGCCAACTAGCGTGGCAAGATGCCAACTATCGTGGCACGGCACAGGCGAATCGTCCGCCGGACCCCGATGCTATTGCATATTCATGCACTATGCTGCATACTTCTTCAGGAAGAAGGAGGCGGCACATGGGCATAAGAGTGGCGGTAGCGGGCGCCAGCGGGTACGCGGGCGGCGAGCTGCTCCGCCTGCTGGCCGGGCACCCCGATTTCGAAATCGGGGCCGTCACCGGCGCGAGCAACGCCGGCCAGCCAGTCACGTCCATCCATCCGAACCTGACCGGTCACCCGGCCTTCGACGGCCGGCTGTTCGACGCGACGAGCGCCGGCGCGCTGGGCGACGCCGAGCTCATCTTCATGGCGCTTCCGCACGGTGAATCGGCGGCGCTCGCGGAGCGGCTGCCGGATGCGCGGATCGTCGACCTGTCCGCGGACTTCCGGCTCGGCGACCCCGTCGCCTGGGAGGCGTACTACGGCGTCCCCTACGCCGGCCGCTGGACGTACGGGCTGCCCGAACTCCCCGGCGCCCGCGCGGAGATCGAGGCGGCGCGGACCGTGGCGGCGCCCGGCTGCTACGCCACCACGTCGATCCTGGCGCTCGCCCCGCTGCTGGCGACGGGCCTGGCCGAGCCGGACGACATCGTGATCGTCGCCGCCTCCGGCACGTCGGGCGCGGGCCGGTCGCCGCGGTCCGACCTGCTCGCCAGCGAGGTGGTCGGCTCGCTGTCCGCGTACAATGCGGGCGGCAAGCACCGGCACACGCCGGAGATCGAGCAGGCCCTGTCCGAGCTGGTGCCGGCCGGATCGGCGCCGGCCACCGTCTCGTTCACGCCTGTGCTCGCGCCGATGCCGCGCGGCATCCTCGCCACCTGTACGGCGCGGCTCGCCCTGGGCGTCGCCGATGGCCCCGACCCGGACGCGGCGTTGCGCGGCGCGTTCACCGGCGCCTACGCGGGCGGGCCGTTCGTGCACGTGCTGCCGGGGGGCCAGTGGCCGGCGTCCGGCGCGCTGTCCGGCTCCAACGGCGCGCATGTGCAGGTCGCGGCCGACCTCCACGCCGGGCGCGCGATCGTGGTCGCCGCCCTCGACAACCTCGGGAAGGGCGCGGCCGGCCAGGCCGTGCAACTCGCCAATATCATGCTCGGCCTGCCCGAGACGGCCGGCCTTACCACGCACGGAGTCGCGCCATGAGCGTCACCGCACCCCTGGGTTTCCGGGCCGCGGGCGTGACCGCCGGGCTTAAGGAGTCCGGCGAACGGGATGTCGCCGTCGTCATCAACGACGGTCCGTCGCGCGCCGCCGCGGCGGTCTTCACGAGCAACCGGGTGCAGGCCGCGCCGGTCAAGTGGACCCGCCAGGTCGTCAGCGGCGGCCGGGTGCGCGCGGTCGTGCTGAACTCGGGCGGCGCGAACGCCTGCACCGGACCGCTCGGCTTCCAGGACACGCACGCCACCGCGGAGCGGCTGGCCGCGGCGATCGGCGACAGCGCCGGGGAGATCGCGGTCTGCTCGACCGGGCTGATCGGCGAGCGGCTGCCGATGGACAAGCTGCTGCCCGCGGTCGACGCCGCCGTCGCCGAGGCCGACCGGGCCGGGGGAGTGCACGCCGCCGACGCGATCCGCACGACGGACACGGTCGTGAAAATCGCTTTTCGACGAGAAGACGGATGCGTGATCGGCGGCATGGCCAAGGGCGCCGGCATGCTCGCCCCCGCGCTCGCCACGATGCTGTGCGTGCTCACGACCGACGCGGACCTGTCCGATGCCGAGCTCGACTCCGCCCTCCGGTCGGCGACCGCGGTCACGTTCGACCGGCTCGACACCGACGGCTGCATGTCGACGAACGACACGGTGCTGCTGCTCGCCAGCGGCGCGTCCGGCGTCAAGCCCGACCACAAGGATTTCACCCGGGCGCTCACCGTGGTCTGCGCCGACCTCGCCCGCCAGCTCCAGCTCGACGCCGAGGGCGCGTCCAAGATGATCACGATCGAGGTCGTCGGCGCGGCCACCGAGGAGGACGCGGTGACCGTCGGCCGGTCGGTCGCTCGCAACAGCCTGCTCAAGTGCGCGATCGCCGGCGAGGACCCCAACTGGGGCCGGGTGCTGTCCGCGGTCGGCACGACCGACGCCGTCTTCGACCCGGACCGGCTCAACGTCGCGATCAACGGCAGCTGGGTCTGCCGCGGCGGCGCCGCCGGCGAGGACCGCGCCAAGGTCGACCTCAAGGGCCGGGACGTGACGATCACCGTCGACCTGTCGGCCGGGCCCCAGTCGGCGATCATCCTCACGACCGACCTCACCGAGGCCTACGTGCACGAGAACTCGGCGTACTCGACATGACGATCATCTCGCAGGAGGCCATGGACGGGGCGTGGCGGGCGGAGGCGACCGTGAAGGCCGCCACGCTCATCGAGGCGCTGCCCTGGCTGGACCGGTTCCACGGCGAGACCGTGGTGATCAAGTACGGCGGACACGCGATGACCGACGCCGGCCTGCGGGCCGGCTTCGCGCAGGACCTGGTGTTCCTCCGCTACGCGGGGCTGCGGCCGGTGGTCGTGCACGGCGGCGGCCCGCAGATCACGGCGTTCCTTGACCGGCTCGGCATCGAGTCCCGGTTCACCGCCGGGCTCCGGGTCACCACGCCGGAAGCGCTCGACGTGGTCCGCATGGTGCTGGGCGGCAAGGTCAACAAGGACATCGTCGGGCTCGTGAACCGGCGCACGTCGTTCGCGGTCGGGCTGTCCGGCGAGGACGCGAACCTGTTCACCGCCGAGCGCAAGTACGCGACCGTCGACGGGGAGCAGGTCGACATCGGGCTCGTCGGCGACATCGTCGCCGTCGACCCGGGCGCCGTGCGCGCGATGCTCGACGACGGCCGGATCCCGGTCGTGTCCAGCCTCGCCCGCGGCACGGACGGCGAGGTCTACAACGTAAACGCCGACACCGCCGCCGCGGCGCTCGCGGTCGCGCTCCGCGCGGCCAAGCTCGTCGTCCTCACCGACGTGGACGGGCTCTACCGGGACTGGCCGGCTTCCACCGACGTGATCAGCCAGCTCGACGCCGACGACCTCGAACAGCTGCTGCCGACGCTGTCGGCCGGCATGATCCCGAAGATGGAGGCCTGCCTGACCGCGGTGCGCGGCGGCGTGCCGAACGCGCACGTCCTCGACGGCCGGCTCAGGCACGCGATCCTGCTGGAGATCTTCACGGACTCCGGCATCGGCACGATGGTGTGCGCCGGCTCCCAGGGACGGTCCGACACAACTGCCCGCGAAGGAGACCAGGCGGTATGAGCGAATCCGAAGCGCTGCGCAAGAGGTTCGAGACGGCGATGATGCCGAACTACGGCACGCCGCCGCTGGCGATCGCCCGCGGCGAGGGGTGCCGGGTCTGGGACCCGGACGGCAACGCCTACCTCGACCTGATCGCCGGCATCGCGGTGAGCGCGCTCGGGCACGCCCACCCCGCGATCGTGACCGCCGTCACCCGCCAGGTCCAGACGGTCGCGCACACCTCCAACCTGTTCGTGCACGAGCCCGGTGTCGTGCTCGCCGAGCGGCTGCTAGGCCTGCTCGAGAAGCCCGCCAAGGTATTCTTCTGCAACTCCGGCGCCGAGGCCAACGAGGCGGCGCTCAAGCTGGTCCGCCGCCGCCAGGGCACGGACAAGCCCGTGGTCGCCGCGATCGGCAGCTTCCACGGCCGGACGATGGGATCGCTGTCGATCACGGGCAAGGACTCGATCAGGGAACCGTTCGGCCCGTTCGGCGTCCACGTGCGGTGGATTCCCTACGGCGACGAGACGGCGCTCGCCAGCGCGGTCGACAAGGATGTCGCCGCGGTGTTCCTCGAGCCGACGCTGGGCGAGGCCGGCGTCGTGCCGCCGCCCGCGGGCTACCTGCACGCGGTCCGCGCGGCATGTGACGCGGCGGGCGCGCTGTTCGTGCTCGACGAGGTCCAGAGCGGCATCGGCCGGACCGGCGCGTGGTTCGCCCACCAGGCCGAGGGCGTCGTACCGGACGTGCTCACGCTCGCCAAAGGGCTCGGCGGCGGGCTGCCGATCGGCGCGTGCGTCGGGTTCGGCGAGTCCGCGACGGCGCTGGGCAAGGGCGACCACGGCTCGACGTTCGGCGGCAACCCGATCGCCTGCGCGGCGGCGCTGGCCGTGCTCGACACGATCGAAAAGGACGGCATCCTCGACAACGTGACCGCGGTCGGCGCGCGGCTGACCGCGGGCATCACCGCGATCGGTCACCCGCTGCTGTCCGGCGTGCGCGGCCGCGGCCTGTGGCTGGCCGCCACCCTGACCGACGACAAGGCCCCGGCGATCGCCGCGGCCGCCCAGGCCCGCGGCTTCCTGGTCAACCCCGTGCAGCCCGACGCGGTCCGGCTGGCCCCGCCGCTGATCCTGTCCGCCGCGGAGGCCGACGAGTTCCTGGCCGCGCTCCCGGCGATCCTCGGCGACGTGACCGAGGGAGCGGCATGAGCGAAGGCAGCGGCGCGAGCGGCCTGACCGGACCGCGGCACTTCCTGCGCGACGACGACCTCACCCCGGCCGGGCAGGCCGAGGTCCTGGCGCTGGCGGCGCGGATGAAAGCGGACCCGTTCGCTTTCCGCCCGCTCGACGGGCCCAGGTCGGTCGCGGTGCTGTTCGACAAGCCGTCGCTGCGCACGCGATCGTCGTTCAGCGCCGGGATCGCCGAGCTCGGCGGGTTTCCGATGGTGATCGACACGCAGACCACTCACATCGGGCGCGGGGAGACGGTCGCCGACATCGGCCGGGTGCTGTCCCGGCAGACCGCCGCGATCGTGTGGCGCACGTTCGGCCAGGACCGCCTCGAGGAGATGGCGGCGGCCAGCGAGGTCCCCGTCGTCAACGCGCTGACCGATGAGTTCCACCCATGCCAGATCCTCGCCGACCTGCAGACAATCCGCGAAAAGCTCGGCGACCTGGCCGGCCGCACGCTCACCTACCTGGGTGACGGCGCGAACAACATGGCGCACTCTTACCTGCTGGGCGGCGTGACGGCCGGCATGCACGTGCGGATCGCCGCGCCCGCCGGCTACCACCCGGACGCCGCCGTGCTCGCGAAGGCGCGGCAGATCGGCGCCGCGACCGGGGGCTCGGCGACCGTGCTCGAGGATCCGGCGGTCGCGAGCAAGGGCGCGGACGTGTTCGCGACCGACGTGTGGGTATCGATGGGCCAGGCGGGCGAAGCCGCCCGGAAGGCGGCGCTCGCCCCCTACCAGGTCAACGAGGAGCTGGTCAGCCAGGGGGGATCGTTCGGGATAGTGCTGCACTGCCTGCCGGCCCACCGCGGTGAGGAGATCACCGCGGCGGTGATGGACGGTCCGGCCAGCGTGGTCTGGGATCAAGCGGAGAACAGGCGGCACGCGCAGAAGGCACTGCTCGCCTGGCTGCTGGAGCGATCATGACGCTGCCAGGCGGGGGCGGCCCCGCGACGCCGGCCACGAAGGCCGGGCGGCAGGCGCGCATCGCGGCGATCCTGTCCCGCGAGCGGGTGCACTCCCAGGAGCAACTGGCCGCGCTGCTCGAGAAGTACGCGGGGCTGTCCGTCGCGCAGGCGACGCTGTCGCGCGACCTGGATGACCTCGGCGTGGTCCGGTTGCGCGCGCCGGACGGCACGCTCGTCTACGCGCTGCCCGAGGTCGCCGGCGGCCCAGGTTCGCAGCCGGGGCTCGGGCTAGGCGAGTTGTCTCCCGATTTCCCTGAACGTGCCCTGGTGACTCGGCCCGCCCCGGGGGACAACCCCCCGGGGGACAACCCCCCGGAGACCCAACGCACGGAGGGACTACCCGTCTCCCCGTTTCCCCCTGGGCGGCTCGTCCGGCACCTGAAGGAGCTGCTCACCTCCGCGGAGGCGAGCGCGAACCTCGTCGTGCTGCGGACGCCGGCCGGCGCGGCGCAGTTCCTCGCGTCGGTGATCGACCACGCCGCGTGGCCCACCGTGCTCGGCACGGTCGCGGGCGACGACACGGTCCTGGTGATCTCGCGCGACCCGGCGGGCGGCGAGTCCCTGGCAGCGGAGTTCCTCCGCCAGGCCAGGCAAAGACGGTAATCCCCGCTTGCCCCCCGGCGTGTTTAGCCCGGCGTGAATAGTGTTGGCCAACCGAATGAATGAGAGATGAGATAGATGGCGGATACGGGACCGGGCGGCGGGCCGACGCGGCTGTGGGGCGGACGGTTCGAAGGCGGTCCGGCGGACGCCCTGGCGCGGCTGTCGCTGAGCGTGCAGTTCGACTGGCGGCTTGCCCGCTATGACCTGCTGGCGTCGCGTGCGCACGCCCGCATGCTGCACCGGGCCGGGCTGCTGTCCGACGACGAGGCTGACTCGATGCTCAAGTCGCTCGATGACCTGGACCGGGCGGTCGAGGACGGCAGCTTCCGGCCGACCGTGGCCGACGAGGACGTGCACACCGCGCTGGAGCGCGGACTGCTCGAGCGCCTCGGGTCCCTCGGCGGCAAGCTGCGCGCCGGCCGCAGCCGGAACGACCAGGTCGCCACCGACCTGCGGCTGTACCTGCGCGATCACGTGCGCGTGATCGTCAGCAGGCTCGCCGAGCTGCAGACCGCGCTGATGTCGCAGGCCGAGGCCTGCGGCGACACGCCCGCGCCCGGCATGACGCACCTGCAGCACGCGCAGCCCGTGCTGTTCGCGCACCAGTTGCTCGCGCACGTCCAGGCGTTCGCCCGCGACATCGCGCGGCTGCGCGACTGGGACAAGCGGGCGGCCGTCAGCCCGCTCGGCGCCGGTGCGCTAGCCGGATCGTCGCTGCCTGTCGACCCGCGGGCGCTCGCGGTGGAGCTCGGCTTCGCCGCGGCCGCGCCGAACTCGATGGACGCGGTCGCCGATCGCGACTTCGCGGCCGAGTTCTGCTTCGCCGCCGCGCTGACCGGTGTGCACCTGTCCCGGCTCGGCGAGGAGATCGTGCTCTGGTCCTCGCAGGAATTCGGCTGGATCGAGATCGACGACGCGTACGCCACCGGGTCGTCGATCATGCCGCAGAAGAAGAACCCGGACGTGGCCGAGCTGGCGCGCGGCAAGGCGGGACGGCTGATCGGCGGCCTGACCGGCGTGCTGACGACGCTCAAGGGCCTCCCGCTGACGTACAACAGGGACCTGCAGGAGGACAAGGAGCCGGTGTTCGACGCGGTCGACACTCTGCTGCTCGTGCTCCCCGCCATGGCCGGCCTGGTCGCCACGCTGCGGATAAACACAGGGCGGCTGCGCGACCTGGCGCCCGCCGGGTTCACGCTCGCGACCGACCTCGCCGAGTACCTGGTGCGCCGCGGGGTGCCATTCCGGGACGCGCACGAGATCGTCGGGCACCTCGTCGTGTGGTGCCAGGTGAACGAGGTCGCGCTCGAGGAAGTGAGCGACGCGGACCTGGCGAAGGTGTCCCCGCACCTGACGCCGGACGTACGCGAAGTGCTCACGGTCGACGGGGCGCTGGCGGCGCGCAAGGGCTTCGGCGGCACCGCGCCGTCCCGGGTCGCCGAGCAACTGGCGGCGCTGCGCGGCGTCGTGGACGACGCGGCGGCGTGGGCCGCGGCGGCCGGGGCCTGAGGTCGCCGTCATCGGCGCCGGCGCTGCCGCGGGTCCGCTGCTGCCCAGGGAGTTCTTCGACCGGTTCGGCGTGGAAGTGGCGCCGGACCTGCTCGGCCGCGTGCTCACGCACGAGACGGCGGCCGGGCTTGTCGCGGTGCGGCTGACCGAGGTTGAGGCGTACGCGGGCAGCCTGGACCCCGCTTCGCACGCATACCGGGGGCAGACGGCGCGCAACGGGGTGATGTTCGGGCCGCCGGGGCACGCGTACGTGTATTTCACGTACGGGATGCACTTCTGCGTCAACCTGGTCTGCCAGCCACCGGGCATCGCGTCCGCCGTGCTGCTGCGAGCGGGGGAGATCGTCGCCGGCGCCGGGCTGGCCCGTGCCCGGCGCTATCCCGCGCGGCCGGGAGCGGAGCCGCGGGCCGGAGCGGAGCGGGACAAGACCGGCCGGGATCTCGCCAGGGGACCGGCACGGCTTTGCCAGGCGCTGGGCGTCGACCGGGCGCTTGACGGCGCGGACGTGTGCGATCGGGGGTCGCCGTTGCGGATTTCGGCGGGGCGGCCGCCGGCCGCCAGCGTGGTTCGTACTGGTCCGCGGGTCGGCGTGCGCGAAGGCGCCGGCGTGCCGTGGCGGTTCTGGCTGGACGGCGAGCCCACGGTGTCGGTCTACCGGCCGCACGTGCCGCGCAAGCGCGGCGCGACGCGTGTTTAGATCCCGCCGCGTTTGCGACCCGCCGCGTGTTTAGACACAGCCGCCAGGGGTATCAACATGGTTCAGTTAGTTCAAGGTCGGCGCGACGCTCCTTGATTTGACGAAGGTCTGCCGCGCCCTTAGAGTTTCGAGTGCCCCGAGGGGGACGGATCGCTGGCCAAGGCCAGCGGGTTCGGGTCCCGGGGCGCCACTCAGCAAACCAGCGACGACCCGAGGGTCGCGTCTTGACGCGGCTCACGGTGAGTCCGGGTTGCGGGTGACGGGAGTGGTTTGAGTGCCGGCAACCTCCTGGACAGCTCCAGGAAACGAAGTTGACACGAAGGAAACTCCTGAGTAAGGTTTAAGGGTTGCCCCCGATGGGAAGTGAGAGCTTCCCGAAGGTGCGCGTCTGTTTCTTGAGAACTCAACAGTGTGCTAAAAGCCAGTGCATTACGAGATGTACTACCCCCGTTGGCTGGTCTTTTTCGGAGGACTGGCGGCGGATGGCCATGTTTGGACTCATGGTTGGGTGTGGTGGTTAGACATTCAA
>DASZKN010000198.1:0-14579 GCA_035552855.1 Trebonia sp.
CATCACCAGTTGGGCCTTCCAGGCCAGGCAGTTACGCGCTCAGGGTCTGTCACTGCGCAACCGTGACTTCCTGGTGTCGGCCAGACTCCGAGGCGAGCGCTCGCTCTACATCATCTTCCGAGAGATCGTGCCGACGATGACCTCGCTGCTGGCCGCATCGTTTTTGGCGCTGGCCGTGTACGTCGTCGGCTTCGCAGCGAGCCTGCAGTTCCTCGGGCTCGGCAACAGCAGTCAGCAGATGTGGGGCACGATGCTCTACAACGCTCAGCAGCAGGCTGCGATCCAGGCCGGCGGGAACGTCTGGTGGGAGATCGCACCAGGCGCGGCGGTAGCACTGCTCGGCGCCGGATTCGCGCTGCTCAACTACGCGTTCGATGAGATCGGCAACCCGGCCCTGCGCCCCGTGCGCCGCCGGGCCGCCCGCAGAAGCCAGCGAGTCCGCCTACGGAGGCTGAGCCGTGCTTGAGGTATCCGGCCTCACCGTCGAGTACGACACCGGCAAGAACCCGGTCCGCGCGGTCGACGACGTCTCGTTCACCGTGGCGCGCGGCGAGTTCCTCGGCATCGTCGGCGAATCCGGCTGCGGCAAGTCCACGCTGCTGTTCGCGATCGCGCACCTGCTCGCCCCGCCGGCCGCGATCACCGGGGGAACCGTGACGTTCGGCGGCGAGAACCTCGTGACGATGACGGACCGCCAGCTGTCCGGCCTGCGCTGGCAGAACCTGTCCGTGGTCATGCAGAGCGCGATGAACGCCCTCAACCCGGTCAAGTCGGTGGGCGCGCAGTACGCCGACGTGCTGCGCGCCCACGGCACCCGCTCCCGGAAGGCGATCGCGGACCGCTCCGCCGAGGTGCTCCGGCTCGTCGGGATCGACCCGGTCCACCTGAACAGCTATCCGCATCAGCTGTCCGGCGGCATGCGGCAGCGCGCGATGATCGCCATGGCGCTACTGTTCACCCCGGATCTCGTGATCATGGACGAGCCCACCTCCGCGCTGGACGTGGTGGCCCAGCGCTCGCTCATGACGCAGATCAAGGAACTGCAGCGTGAACTCGGCTTCGCGATCATCTTCGTCACCCACGACATGTCGCTGGTCAGCCATTTCTCGGACCGGCTGATGGTGATGTACGCCGGGCAGATCGCGGAGCTCGGCCCGACCAGGCACATCTTCGACAACCCGCTGCACCCCTACTCCCGCGGCCTCCTGGAGGCCTTCCCGGGCATCCACGGGCCGAAGGTACCGCTCACCGGTATCCCCGGGTCGCCGCCGGACCTTTCGGATATCCCTAACGCTTGCCGGTTTCTGCCCCGCTGTCCCGCGCGCCGGGAATCGTGCGCGACGACCATCCCCGCGCTTGTGCCAAAGGACGGCACCCAGGTGCGTTGCCTGCTCTACGGGGAGTCCGAAGCCAAGGTGAGTAATCCATGACCGAGCTCCTCAAGGCGGACCACCTCACCCGCCACTTCAAGATCGGCGGAGCCGCCGCCCGGAGCACGCTGCACGCCGTGGACGACGTGAGCTTCTCGATCGGCGAGCGGGAGATCGTCGCGCTCGCCGGGGAGAGCGGCAGCGGCAAGTCGACCGTCGCCCGGCTGCTCGCCCGGCTGTACAAACCGACCAGCGGCCAGGTGCTCTACGACGGCAAGCCGACCCGCCAGATCCGGTCCCGCAAGGACGCGCTGCGGTACAGCAGCCAGGTCCCGATGGTGTTCCAGGACCCGTTCAGCTCGCTGAACCCGGTGTTCCGGGTCTCCCACGGCGTGCTGCGGTCGCTCAAGCTGCACCGCCCCGAGCTGTCGGCCGCCGAGCGGGCGGCGGAGGCCGAGCGGGTGTTCAGCGTGGTCGGGCTGGGCGCGGACATGCTCGGGCGGTACCCGCACGAGCTGAGCGGCGGCCAGCGGCAGCGGGTCGGCTTCGCGCAGGCCCTCGCCACCAAGCCCCGGCTGATCCTGGCCGACGAGCCGGTGTCGATGCTCGACGTGTCGATCAGGATCGGCCTGCTGAACATGATGGCCCGGCTCCGCGACTCCGAAGGCGTGTCGATCCTGTACATCACCCACGACATCGCCAGCGCCCGGTACGTGGCGGACCGGCTCATCGTGATGTACGCCGGGCAGATCGTCGAGGCCGGTCCGATTGAGGACGTGCTCGCGGACCCCCGGCACCCGTACACTCAGCTGCTGCTGTCCGCGGTGCCGGACCCGAAGGCGCCACCGCCCAGCGACGCGGCCGTCGCCGCGGCGTCCGGCGAGCGCGGCGAGCCGCCCAAGGTGATCGATCCGCTGCCCGGCTGCCGGTTCCGGCCGCGCTGCCCGGTGGCGATAGAAAAGTGCGCGACCGTGACACCGCTGCTGTCACCGGTCGCCGGCGGTGCGGCCGCCTGCCATGTCGCGCAGGCAGGAGAAGATGTGGAGGCGTTTTCATGAAGCTGGCCGTAATCGGCGGCGGGTCCACGTACACGCCGGAACTCGCCGACGGGCTCGGGCGGCTGGCGCCCGCGGTCACGGAGGTCGTGCTCGTCGACCCCGATGAGTCCCGGCTCGCCGCGGTCGGGCCCGTGTCGGCCCGGATCATGCGGGCGCACGGCCATCAGGCCGCCGTCCGCTGGACCACCGACCCCGTGGACGGCATCGACGGCGCGTCGGCGGTGCTCATCCAGCTCAGGGTCGGCGGCCAGGCGGCCAGGAACCGGGACGAGACCTGGCCGCTCGAGTTCTGCTGCGTCGGGCAGGAGACGACGGGCGCGGGCGGCCTCGCTAAGGCGCTGCGGACGATCCCGCTCGTGCTGGAGATCGCCGAACTCGCCCGCGGGCGCGCCGCCCCCGGCGCCTGGATCATCGACTTCACCAACCCGGTCGGCATGGTCACCCGCGCCCTGCTCGACGCCGGGCACCGCGCGGTCGGGCTGTGCAACGTGGCCATCGGCCTGCAGCGGTACTTCGCCACGCTGCTGGGCGCCGACCCCGGGTCCGTGACCCTCGACCACGTCGGGCTGAACCATCTCACCTGGGAACGGGCGGTCACCGTGGACGGCCGTGACGTGCTGCCCGAATTGATCGCCGACCACGGAGACGAGATAGCGGACCATGTGGAGACGCCACGGACCGTTCTGGATAATTACGGGGTTGTGCCGTCGTATTACCTTCGCTACTACTACTTTCACGACGACGTCGTGGAAAAGCAGCGGCACACGGGGACCCGGGCCGCGGACGTCGCGCGGATCGAGCGGCAATTGCTGGAAATGTACGCCGACCCGGCGCTGCACGAGAAACCGGAACTGCTCGGCAAGCGCGGCGGCGCCTTCTACTCGGAGGCGGCGGTCGCGCTGCTTTCGTCGCTGACCGGCAACACCGGCGACACGCAGGTGGTCAACGTGCGCAACAACGGCACGCTGCCGTTTCTCGGCGACGACGCGGTGATCGAAGCGCCCGCGGTGATCGGGGCCGGCGGCGCGTCGCCGGTGCCCGCCGCCCCGGTCCCGGCGCTGCTGCGCGGCCTGATCGCCCACATGTCGGCGTACGAGGAACTCGCGGTGAACGCGGCGCTGCGCGGTGGCCGCGACCAGGTGATCACCGCGCTGCTCGCGCATCCGCTAGTCGGCCAGTACTCGCTTGCCACGAAGCTGGCCGACCGGATGATCGCCGAGAACGCCCAGTTCCTGTCGTGGGCCTGACCACCGCGGCGAGCGTGCTCGCCATCGACGGCGGGAACAGCAAGACCGACGTGGCGCTCGTCGCCCGCGACGGCACCGTGCTGGCGTCGCTGCGCGGACCGGGCGCGAGCCACGAGCACCACGGCTTCGACGGGGCGATGCGCATCCTCGACGTCCTGGTGCGCGACGTCGCGCGCAAGGCGGGGGTGGCGGCCGAGTCCGGCGCGGTCGCGGAGCACATGTCGGCGTGCCTGGCCGGCGCGGACCTGCCCGAGGAGGAAGCCGTGCTCACCGCGGCGCTGCTCGAACAGGGCTGGTCGCGGACCGCGGTCGCGGTCAACGACACGTTCGCGGTGCTGCGCGCGGGGCTGCCTCCCCGGTCCGGCGAGCGCGCGTGGGGCGTGGGGGTGGTCTGCGGCGCGGGGATCAACTGCGTGGCGGTCGGCCCGGACGGACAGATCGCGCGGTACCTCGCGCTCGGCACGCTGACCGGCGACTGGGGGGGTGGCTGGGGGCTCAGCCAGCAGGTGATGTGGCACGCGATGCGGGCGGCGGACGGCCGCGGGCCGGCCACCGACCTCGGTCCCGCCGCCGCGGCGCACTTCGGCCTGGCGGACGTGGCCGACGTGGCGATCGCCGTGCACAAGGGCACGCTGCGGCGCGTGGACCTGCTGCCGCTGACCAGGGTGCTGTTCACCGTGGCGGCGACGGGCGACCAGGTGGCACGCGACCTGATCGGCCGGCAGGGCGGCGAGATCTGCGCGATGGCGGTCGCCGCGATGCGGCGGGCCGGCATCGCCGCCGCCGGTACCACGGTCGTGCTCGGCGGCGGCCTGCTCGAGGCGCGGAATCCGCTGCTGATGGGCGCGGTGGAGCGCGGGCTGGCCGAGGCCGTCCCCGGCATCCGGTGCGAAGTGGTCGACGTGCCGCCGATAGCCGGCGCCGCGCTGCTCGGCCTGGACTATACCGGCGCGGACGGGAGCGCCGAGGACCGGCTGCTGAAGGCTTACCGGTCGCCATGACCAGTGAATCCATGCGGCGCGCCACCCGCTCCGGCGTTCCCGCCGCGGGCGTTCGCCGCATCCCCCCCACTGGGCCCGGTCACGGCGACCGGAGCGGGGAAACTAGTTCCACCCGGTAAAGCACTGAGTTGCCCCGCTCCCAGCAGGTTAAAATCGATAGGTCCGCAGTGCATCATCTGAATTATGTAATCGGGTATGCAGAAGCGACTATCGAGGCAGGCAGAGATAAGGCCAGCAGTTCCGGAGGAGCCGAACAGCTTCGTCGGCCGCGAGCGCGAGCTTGACGAGCTTAGCAAGCTCGTGCTTTTCACCACGCGCATGCTCACCCTGAGCGGCCCGGGCGGAATCGGCAAGACCAGGCTGGCATTGCGCACGCTGCACGCGCTCACCGAGGAATTCCCCGACGGCGTGTGTTTCGCCGAACTCGCCGACATCGCCAGTCCCGACCTGGTCGTCGCCGCGGTCGCCGCTGCCGCCGGCGTCACCGAGGAGCAGGGGCGCCCGCTGCTCGACACGCTCGCCGACGCGCTCCGGCCGCGGCGGATGCTGCTCGCGCTCGACAATTGCGAGCACCTCGTCGAGACGTGCGCCCGGGTCTGCCAGCGGCTGCTCACCGGCGCGCCCGGCCTGCGGCTGCTGGCCACGAGCCGGGAGCCGCTGCTCGTCGCCGGAGAAACCGTCTGGCCGGTACCGCCGCTGTCCCTGGCCCCGCAGCTCTCTGACGCAGTCCGCCTGTTCGCCGAGCGGGCCAGCGCGGCGTTCCCGTCTTTCAGGCTGGTCGACAACGCCGGGCCGGTCGCGGAACTGTGCCAGCGGCTCGACGGCATGCCGCTCGCGATCGAACTGGCCGCCGCCCGCGTCCGCACGCTGTCCGTGCCGCAGATACTGGAGCGGCTGGCCGACAGGTTCGGGCTGCTGACGACCGGCGGCCGGGCCGCGCCGCCGCGGCAGCGAACGCTGCGCGCCGCGATCGACTGGAGCCACTCGCTGCTCACCGACGGCGAGCGGGTGCTGCTGCGGCGCCTGTCGGTGTTCGCGGGCTGGTCACTCGAGATGGCCGAACTGGTGTGCGCGGACGCGGCGCTGCCCGCCGCGGACGTACTGGACCGGCTGGCCGCGCTAGTGGACAAGTCGCTGGTGGTGCGGGAGCCGGACGCACTCGGCCAGGCGCGCTACCGGATGCTCGACACCATCCGTGAGTACGCGGCGGGCAAGCTGGCGGCCGCCGGCGAGGCCGCGGCGTTCCGCGCCCGCCTGCGTGACTACGTGCTGGCCGAGGCGGAGCGGAACTTCGCCGTCGGGATGGCGCTGGCGCCCGCGTCCTGGCAGGACCGGGTCGACGTGTTCCGCCGGTATGACGTGGACGCGAGCAACGTCTGGCCGGTGCTCGGCCAGTGCCTCGCCGACGGCGACCTGGCGACCGGGCTGCGCATCTCCACCGCCGTCCGGCCGTGCATGCTCGTCCGCGGCGAGTACGCGCAGGGCGCGGAGTGGATCGACGCGTTCCTGGCCGCGCCGGGGGCCGCCGCGGTGCCGCCCGTGATCCGGGGGGCGGCGCTGATCGGCCGCGCGCAGCTCACGACCTCGGTTGACCCCGCCGCCGCCGAGGCGCCCGCCCGGACGGGCGTCGAACTCGGCCGGGCGGCGGGCGACGCGTTCTGGACGGCGGCCGGCCTGAACGTGCTCAGCGAGATCTGCGCGCACACCGGGCGCGCGGACGAGGCGGAAGCACTCGTGACCGAAGCCCGGTCGATCGCGTCGGCGGCGCGCGACGGCTGGAACGAAGGATGGGCGCTCGGCATCATGGCCGTCGTCGCGGGCCTGCGCGGGAACATGCGCGCGGCGGCCGAGTTCGGCGAGGCCTCAATCGAGGTCATGCGCGGCATCGACCACTACTGGGGCGTGGCGCGGGCGCAGCTTGGCCTCGCCGACGTGGCCCGGCTGCGCGCGGACCACGGGGACGCGCGGGCGCGCTACCTCGACGCGCTGACGTACCTGCGGGAGGTGGACGCGCGCCCGGAGATCGCCCGCTGCCTCTCCGGTCTCGGCCGGGTGGCGATGGACGTCGGCGCGCCCGGGACGGCCAGGGAGTACCTGACCGAGAGCCTGCGCCTCAGCCGCGCGACAGGCTCCCGGATCGGCGTGGCCCGCGGCCTCGAGGCGTTCGCCGCGCTCGCCGTGCTCACGGACGACAGTGAACGGGCCGCGCTGCTGGCGGCGGCGGCCAGCTCGCTCCGTGCGGCCGCCGGCCTCACGCCGCTGTCCGGGGCGCGGGCCGGGCGGTACCTCGGTCCCGTTCGCCGGCACGGCGACGCGGTGGCGGCCGACTTGTGGGCCCGCGGGCTGGCCCTGTCCGCCGAGGCCGCGATCAACCTGGCGCTGGCGCCTAACCTGCGCCACATCTCGGACATGTCGGAGATGGGGACACGGGAGCCGGTGCCCGACGCGCCGCTGCCCGACGCGCTGACCCCGCGGGAGCGAGAGATCGCCGCCCTCGTGGCGAGCGGCCACAGCAACAAGGCGATCGCCGGGGAACTGTTCATCAGCCCGGCCACGGTCGCACGTCACATCGCCAACATCATGGCCAAGCTCGGCTTCCGCACCCGCACCCAGATCGCCACGTGGACCCTGAGCCGGGACATGTGAGCCCGGATTCGTGATCCCGGCCGCCGTTTCAGCCCTCAATCCAGGCCTCAGTTGCTGTTATCAGCCCCGAAACCGGGTCTTAGCGCTGGGCGCGGGCCTCTTCGATCGTGACCTCGGCAGCCGGGTCCGCCTCGAGACGCTCGTCGGGAATCGGCTGCCCGCTCAGCACCGAACGACCGTACGTGCCCGCCTCCAGCCGCGCCAGCGCCCGGTCGACCGCTGCCAGCCGCTCCTCGAGGTCCGCGGCGATCGAATCGCTCGTCGCCTCCTCCACCAGCGGCTCCGCGGCGTCACCGGTGTCACGCGGGATATCGGGGTCGGGATGGCTCTCGGCCGCCTGAGCCTGGACGCCGTTCAGCGACGCCACGATCTCCGCGCGTTCCGCCGTCAGCAGGTCCCGTGCCCGGCTCTCATCCATGCGAATCCCCTTTCTATCCCGCGTCCGCCTAAGTTACCCCAGCCCCTGGGCCGCGCCGCGCCCGCATGCCCGATTACGCAACCCAGCCCGCCCGGAGCGGGGGCGCCGGCGAGGGTCAGCCGAGGCCGTGGCTGAAATCGGCGGGGACGATCACGTCGTCCGCGGTCACGTCGCGGACGGATGCGCGGCCGAGGGCGAGCAGCGTGGCGTCGATGCCGCCGCGGAGCACGTCGAAGACGTTCGTCACCCCGGCCGGGCCGCCCGCCGCCAGGCCCCACAGGCAGGCACGCCCGATCAGCACCGCGCGGGCGCCGAGCGCGAGCGCCTTCACCACGTCGCCCCCGCGCCGCACGCCGCCGTCGAGCAGGACCTCCGCCTGGTCGCCGACCACGCGGGCGACCGCGGGCAACGCCCGCACGGCCGCTGGCGTGCCGTCGAGGTTGTTGCCGCCGTGGTTGCTGACCGAGACCGCGGTCGCGCCCGCGTCCACCGCGCGCCGGGCGTCGTCGGGCCGCATCACGCCCTTGACCATGAACGGGCCGCCCCACCGGTCCCGCAGCCAGGCGATGTCGGCCCAGGTCGGCGGGGCCACGTCGCGCCACGCGCGGTAGGCGGCGAAGAACGCGGGCGCTGGCTGGCCGGGGGCCGCCATGCTGGGCACCGTGAGCTCGGGGAAGCGGCCGTGCCGCAGCCAGGCGGCCAGGTAGCGCGGCCTGGCCAGGACTTGCGGTGCGAACGCCAGAAGGGGAGTCAGGCCGGATCGTTCGGGAAAAGGGGGACTTCCCCAGTCCCGGCCGCCAGGGAACGACCAGTCCAGCGTGACGATCAGCGCCTTCGCGCCTTGCGCGCGGGCGCGGGCGGCGCGGGCCAGCAGCGTGTCGCGGTCAGCGGACCAGTGGACCTGGAAAAACACGTCGGGGTTCACGCGGGTCACGTCCGCCACGGGCTTGCTCGCGAACTCGGAAAGGCCCATCGCGGTCCCGGCGTCCCGGGTGCCGGCCGCGACCGCGACCTCGCCGAGCGGGTGCACCGCCTGGACGCCGACCGGCGACGCGATCACTGGCAGCGTAAGCCGCGTGCCGAGGACGGTGGTGCTCAGATCGCGCTTGCCGGGCAAGTCCGCGAGCCGGGGCGGGGCGAACCTGAGCTGACCGAACGCGGCCACGTTGTCGGCCCGCGTGACGCCCGCCTCGGCGCCCGCCTCGAGCGCCAGGTAGACCGGCCTGGGCAGCCGGCGGCGGGCGCGGCGGCGGGCCTCCGCCACCGTCTCGAACCAGTCCCGCGTGCTGGCCACGTCTGAGGTTAGGTCCAGTGGCCGGCGAGCGCCGGGCCGACCTGGCCAACGCAGGCGTCGAACGCCGCCAGCATGGCGTCCGCGCCGCCGCCGCCCTCGGTCCGCCACTCCCGGTTGGCCAGGTAGATCAGGCTGCCGAACACCGCGGCGACGATCCGGGGCCGCATATCGGTGACCGGGTCGACCCCTTCCCGTTCGGCGAGCACGCGGACGACTTCGTCCTCACGGTCGTGCATGTAGCGCAGATAGGCGGCCAGCAGCGAGGACGTGCTGTCGATCAGCTTGGTGACCAGCAGGTAGGTCGGTCCGCCGGGGTCGTCCGTGGTCACCACCCGCAGCGATTCCCGGAACGCGCCGCGCAGCGCGGTCAGCGGGTCTTCGGCCGCCGGCCTCGCATTAAGCGCGGCCAGCAGCGCGTCGGTGCCGTCCTTGGCGAAGGACAGCGCCAGGTCTTCCTTGCTCGCGAAGTACCGGAAGAAGGTGCGCTCGGACACGTCGACCGCGTCGGTGATCTCGCGGACGGCCGTGTGCTCGTAGCCCTTGGCGTCGAAAAGCCGGAGGGCGGCGTGGATCAGCGCCTCCCGGGTCTGGCGCTTCTTGCGCTCCCGGCGCGGCGCCAGCACCGGCGTTGCCGTCACGGACGCCGCGGACGTCGCGTTCGTCGCGTTCGCCGTCGCGTCGGCCGGCACCTCTCGCAGCATGCCCTCCAGCGTAGCTCACGCCAGCAACTGACAATTAGCACAGTTTGCAAACTGTCATTGACTGACATACTGTGGCACGGGCTGATTATGTACCGCTTTGCCGTAAAGAGCAGAAGCCTCGAAGGAGTTTCCGGCAGTGACCCGACCGGGCGACATCACCGCGACGAACGACACCGGTCCCGCAGGCGGCGCGCACGCGCGGCGCACGGGCATGCACGGCAGCCCGCGCCTGACGCTGCTCTCCGCGGCGCTGGGCGTGATGATGGTCGCGATCGACGGCACTATCGTCGCCGTCGCCAACCCGGCGATCCAGTCCCACCTTGGTGCCTCGCTCGCCGACATCCAGTGGGTGACCAACGGTTACCTGCTAGCGCTCGCGATCACGCTGATCACGATCGGCAAGATCGGTGACCGGTTCGGGCACAAGAAGGTCTTCCTCACCGGCATCGTCGGCTTCGCGCTCACCTCGGCCGCCGTCGGGCTCTCCGGTGACATCGCGAACAGCATCGGGCTCATCATCGCCTTCCGCATCCTGCAGGGCGTGTTCGGCGCGATGCTCCAGCCGACCGCGCTGGCCCTGCTCCGCGAGACCTTCCCGATCGAGAAGCTGAACGGTGCCATCGGCGTCTGGGGTGCCGTGATCGGCGCGTCCACCGCGGCCGGGCCGATCGTCGGGGGCCTGCTCGTGCAGCATCTGAACTGGGAGTCCTGCTTCTACGTCAATGTCCCGGTCGGCGTCATCGCGCTCGCCATCGGCCTGCTCGTGCTCCGCGAGACACCACCGTCGCCGGCCGCGCGGTCCTTTGACATTCCCGGCGTCACGGCCCTGACCGCCTTCCTCTTCCTGCTGGTCTGGGCGCTGATCAAGGGCGCCGACTACGGCTGGGGCAGCGGCAGGACGATCGCGTTCTTCGCGGGCGCGGTGGTGGCGCTCGCCCTGTTCATCGTGCGTGAGCTGCGGACGGACGAGCCGCTGCTGCCGCTGCGGCTGTTCCGATCGCTCGCGCTGTCCGCGGGGACCGCCCTGGTGGTCACGCTGATGTTCGCGCTGTACGGCGCGATGTTCTTCATGACGTTCTTCATGGAGAACGTGCACGGCCTCGACCCGATCGCGACCGGCGTCCGGCTGCTGCCGATGACCGGCATGATGATCGTCGGCGCCCCGCTGGCCGGACAGGTGATCACGAAGATCGGCCCGCGCGTGCCGATGGTGTTCGGCATGGCGCTGGCGGCGGTCGCGCTCATCGGCCTGTCCCGGCTCGGCCTGCACTCCAGTCTCAACGACACGATCCTGTGGTTCGCCTTGCTCGGCTTTGGCCTGTCGCCTGTGATGGTCGGCGGCACCGAGGTCATCGTCGGTAACGCTCCCGTCGAGCTAGCCGGCGTCGCGGGCGGCCTGCAGTCCACCGCGATGCAGGTCGGCGGGACGATCGGCACCGCCGTGCTCGGCGGGGTGATGGCGGCCACGGTGAACAGCGAACTGCCGCTGAAGTGGGCGGCGGCGCACCTGCCCGCGCTCTCGCCGGCACAGCTGGCCGGGGTGAAGAGCCTGGCCGAGGTCGGCGTGGCGCCCCCTGCCCGGAAGGGCGTCCCGGCGCAGATCACCGCGGCGATGACGGACGTGACGCACAGCGTGTTCCTGAACGGGATGACGGAGTCGTTCGTGGTGGCGTTCGCCGTGGCGATCCTCGGTGTGCTGCTGGCCCTGCTGACCCGCAAGGGTCACGAAGTCACCCACTAACCCGGAGCGAGACAATGGGGGAATGGATATCGACGCGGCACTCGAGTTCGTTCGCGGCAATCACAAAGCCGTACTCGCCACGCTCAAGAAGGACGGCACGCCAGCGCTCTCTCCCATGACGGTTGGGGTCGACGACGCGGGCCACGTCATCATCAGCACCAGGCAGACCGCCTACAAGATCCGGCACATCCGGCGCGACCCGCGGGTGTGGCTGACCATCCTGCCCGACGGGTTTTACGGCAAGTGGGTGTCGATCGAGGGCACGGCGGAGATCATCGACCTGCCGGAGGCGATGGACGGGCTCATCGACTACTACCGCGGTATCAGCGGCGATCACCCGGACTGGGACGACTACCGCGCCGCGATGGAGCGGGAGCAGCGCTGTCTGGTGCGCGTCACGGTCACAAAGGCCGGCCCCGACGTCAGCGGCTGAGACGTTCTTCGCCACGTCTGCCACGGCCGGAACTGGTAGCCCGCGCGGTACTCGGTTATGAGGCACTTGCCGTAGGCGGGGCCGAGGTCCGACCGGCTGAACACGGTCGACGGGTGGGCGCCGTTCGCGAAAGCCGGGAAGATCGCGGGAACTACCTCAGCGGCCGGGTGCCCCCCAGCCGCCAGGCGCGTCCGGAAGCTCCGCCCCGTACCAGAATTCAATGAGCCGCCGCGCGATCGACGACGTCGGCGCCAGTTGCAGCTCTCCGCTGTCGATCGCGGCGCGCATCTCGGCCCGGGTGAACCAGCACGCCTCGGCGATCTCCTCCTCGTCCACCGTGATCGCCTGGCCGGCCGGCGCCAGCGACTGGAAGCCGAGCATCAGGCTGCGCGGCATCGGCCACGGCTGGCTGCCGAGGTAGCTGATCCGGCCGACGCGGATCGACGTCTCCTCGTGCACCTCACGCGCCACCGCCTGCTCGATCGACTCCCCCGGCTCGACAAACCCGGCGAGCACCGACATCCGCCGCTCCGGCCAGGACGCGTTGCGCGCCAGCAGGCACCTGCCGTCCGAGTCGGTGACCAGCATGATCACGGCCGGGTCGAGGCGCGGGAAGTGGTCGGTCCCGTCGTGCGGGCACGTGGTGAGGTGCCCCGCGGGGGCCGGCACCGTCGCCGTGCCGCACCGCGGGCAGTGCGTGTGCGAGTCATGCCAGTTCTCCAGCGCGACCGCGTGGGTGAACAGCCCGGCGTCCCGGTCGCTGAGCACCGCGCCCGCCTGCCGCAACGCGACAGCCTTATATCCGCAACGGTCCGTGGTTACTGCCGACAGTTCCCCGCTCACGCCGAAATAGGCGATGCCCTCATCGTCGACTCCGAGGAGGAAGCGCGTACCCTCCGGCGCCGCGGCGGACGGGACGAACAGGAGGTCCAGCCCGCCCTCGTGATCCCGCGCGAGCGCGCGCGAGTCCTCGACGACCAGCACGCGAGTACGCGGATCTGCCCAGGCCCGCTCGACCCACGCTGTGTCCGAACGGCGTTCGGTGACCCGGTCGACCGCGGACCGGGATAGCGCGAGCCGGCCCAGCGGCCCGTCCGTGGCGAGATCCTCGTTAACCTGGCTCATCGGCGCACGCCGGTCTCGGAATACATACGCCCAACGTACCGCCGTCCAGGGCAGACGCGGCGTTAGCCGGCGCGGTCGAACGTGTCGCCACGGCCGGTGAGGCCGTGGGCGGGGATCGTGACGTACTTGCCTGGCTTCTCGGTCACCCGGCCGATCCGGGTCGCGTCCTCGCCGGTCCGCTTGAGCGCGTCCAGTGCGGGCCGCAGTTCGGATTCCGCGACGACGACGCAGAAGCCGATGCCCATGTTGAACGTGGCGTACATCGTGCCGGGGCCGATCTCGCCCCGCTCGGCGATCAGGCTGAAGATCTCCTGCGCCGCGGGCAGCGTGTCGAGTTCGTAGGAGACGTCCGCGGCCAGCCGCGCGATGTTCAGCAGACCGCCGCCGGAAATGTGCGCCATGCCGTGCGGCGTGACGCCCGCCGCCCACAGCGCCTCGGCCGCCTGGACGTAGACCCGGGTGGGCTGCAGCAGCGCGTCGGCCAGCTTGCGCCCGGTGACCGGGAGGAGATCGGTCAGCGCCAGGCCGCCCTTGGTGAACAGGGCGTGCCTGGCCAGCGAGTAGCCGTTGCTGTGCAGGCCGGAACTGGCCAGTCCGATGATCACGTCGCCCGGCCGCACGGCCGAGCCGTCCAGCGGCTGCCGGTACGCGGGCGCGCCGTCGCCAGCCGCGGCCGCCGCTCCCGTCCCGCTGGCGGGCGGCAGCGCGCCGACCGCGGTGCCGACCAGGTCGAGCATCGGGCCGCCGCCCGCGGAATCCGCCAGCATCGCGCCGATCTGCGCGATCTCGCCGCCCGGGATCGCGATGCCGGCGAGTTCGGCGCCCAGGAACAGGCCGCGGGCGATCTCGTCGAGCACCGTCTCGTCGATCCGGTCGGTGGCGATGTAGTCGAGCAGCGCCAGCGGCACCGCGCCGACGCAGATCAGGTCGTTGACGTTGTTCGCCACGCAGTCGACACCGACCGGCTCCCAGCGCCGCGCCTCCCGGGCCAGCAGGATCTTCGTCCCGACCCCGTCCGTGGTCAGCGCCAGCGGCGGGCCGGGCGGCAGGTGCATCAGCGTCGCGAAATAGCCGCTGGACAGCCCGGTAATCGACGTCACCATCGGGGACCTGACCTGGGTGCGGGCCAGCCATGGCCGCATCACCTTGCCGAACGCCGTCTGCTCACGCTCCTCGTCCACCCCCGCTTCGGCGTAGGTCGACGGCGTGCTGTGGTCAGGCTGCGCGTGTTCCGGCATCAGTCCTCGGCTTCCCTTTCCTGCGGTGGCGGCCCCGGTGTCGTCCGCGGCGAACGCAAGTTTAGGGGATCATGCCCGGTCAGCACCTGCGGGCAGTCCGCTAACGTAGAGCCATGCTTGTCGCGTTCTCTGTCACGCCCCTCGGCACCGGCGAAGCGGTCGGCGAGATCGTCGCCGAAGCGGTCCGGGTGGTCCGCGAAAGCGGCCTGCCGAATTCGACCGACTCGATGTTCACCACGATTGAAGGCGACTGGGACGAGGTGATGGGCGTCGTCAAGAAGGCGGTCGACGTCGTCTCCGAGCGAGC